>ONLT01000063.1 GCA_900318755.1 uncultured Eubacteriales bacterium | reverse complement strand
TCTGGTACGTCAGCCCTCCGTAAGCCTCCCCCTTCGGGTAGCGGATCGCGATCGGCCCGTCGTAATCAACCGCAAATTTCACCATATCCGAGAGCTCCCAGAAATTTTTCGGAGCCATCACCGTCATGTTCGGCATCATCGTCAGGTAGGACAGGTCAAAGCAGCCGTTGTGGGTCCTGCCGTCCGCGCCGACGAAGCCGGAACGGTCCAGCGCAAAGATCACATGCAGATTCTGCATGCAGACATCCTCCATGATCTGATCGAACGCGCGCTGCAGGAACGATGAGTACACTGCGACGACCGGTATCATGCCGCCCAGAGAAAGGCCCGCCGCGAATGTCACCGCGTGTCCCTCCGCGATGCCGACATCGAAAAACCGGTCCGGGTACATATTCGCGAACCGTTTCAGACCCGTTCCTCCGGCCATCGCCGCCGTCACTGCCACGACATTCGGATTTCGGCCGCCGATTTTCGTCATGATCGTCGCGAACACATCCGTGTACGTCGGCGCCTGCTCCGTCAGCGGGATACCGGTCTCCGGATCAAAGGGACCCGTCCCGTGAAACCGCGCCGGATGACGGACCGCCGGCGTAAAGCCTCTGCCCTTCTCGGTCAGCACATGGAGAAGAACCGGTCCTTTGAAGGACCGCGCCTCCTGAAGAACCCGGATCAGCTGGGGGATGTTGTGCCCGTCCACCGGTCCCAGATAGGTGAGTCCCATGTTTTCAAAAAGCATGCCGGGAATCATAATTTCCTTCAGCCCGCTCTTCGCTCTTCTGAGAGCTCCGACCATCTTGTCTCCGACGAACGGGATCTTTTCCAGCGTCGTCGAGACATTCATCTTCATGTCCGTGTAAGCCGCGGACGTGCGGATCCGCCCGAGATAATCCGACATTCCGCCGACGTTCTTTGAGATCGACATCGTGTTGTCGTTCAGCACGATGACAAAATTCGTCCTCAGGCGTCCCGCGTTGTTCAGCGCCTCAAACGCCATTCCGCCGGTGATGGAGCCGTCTCCGATCACCGAGACGACGGAATAATTCTGATGCAGCAGCTCCCTCGCGTACACGTATCCGAGTCCCGCGGAAATCGACGTCGAACTGTGGCCCGTATCAAAGCTGTCGCACGGGCTTTCGCTCCGCCGCGGGAAGCCGCTGATCCCGTCCTTCTGACGGAGATGCGCGAACTCATCCTTCCTGCCCGTCAGTATTTTATGCGTGTACGACTGATGGCCCACATCCCAGATGATCTTGTCCCGCGGCAGCGTATACACGCGGTGCAGCGCGATCGTCAGCTCAACCGTCCCGAGATTTGATGCGAGATGGCCGCCGGTTTTGCTCACAGAGCGGATCAGAAACTGCCGGATCTCATCCGCCAGGCGCGGAAGATCCTCCTCCCGCAGCTTTTTCACGTCATTCGCCTCATGAATCATTTCCAGCATAACAGTCTCCCGTAAAATTATTTCGTGCGGGCGGCGAGTTTTTTCACCAGCCAGATCAGAAACGCGGTGTCCCCGGGAACTGTCTCCAGAAGCTCCACCGCCTGCCTCGTCAGGCTTTCCACCTTCTCCCGCGCGCCGTCCACGCCGAGAAGCGTCACATACGTCGTCTTCTCATTCCGCTCATCCGAACGGATCGGCTTTCCGAGTTCTTCTTCGTCGCCTGTCACGTCCAGAATGTCGTCCTGAATCTGAAACGCCAGGCCGATCTTCTTTCCGAGATCATTCATGCAGAACACATCGCTCTTGTCCGCCCCCGCCAGAATCGCTCCGATCTGAAGCGGCGCCTCGATCAGCTTCGACGTCTTGTATTCGTAAATATAATCGAGCAGATCGCGGTCGATCGAAAGATGTCCGGATTTTTCATTCTCCACATCGACGCTCTGGCCCGCCAGCATGCCGTGGATTCCGGTCTTTTCGCCAAGCGTCCGGAGCGCCTCGACGATCCGCCCGTCCTCCTCTTCGGCGTCCTCTCTCCCGTAAGTGTAAAGGAACGCCTGAAACGCCGTCTCATAAGCGTAATTCAGGAGCGCGTCGCCCGCCAGCAGCGCCATCGGCTCCCCGTAGACCGCATGGGTCGTCGGCTTGCCCCTGCGGAGCGCGTCGTTGTCGATCGCCGGAAGATCATCATGGATCAGCGAATGTGTGTGAATCATCTCGATCGCCGCCATAAAAGGCTCCACGATCGCGGATTCTCCGCCGTAAAGATGATAGCTCTCGTACATAAGAAGCGGTCTGAGCCGTTTGCCGCCCGCCTCCATACTGTAGCACATCGCCTCGCGGATTTTTTTCGCGTATCCCCCGTCATCCCCCGGGAGATAGCGGCGGATCACCTGCTCGACGACGGCGGTCTTCTTTTCCAGCTCCCCGCCAAATTCCAGCTCTTCCATAATCAAAACTCCCTGAGTGTGCCGTCACTGCTGATCTGCAGCATCTTCTTCTCGACCTGGTCGATCGTTCCGCTGCAGGTTTTCAGCAGTTCCATCCCTTCCTTATATAACTGAAATGATTCCTCGAGGGAAATATCCTTCTCTTCAAGCCGCGCGGCGATCTCATCGAGCCGTCTGAAGGATTCCTCAAGGGTCGGTTCGTTTTTCTTCTGCTCAGTCTGTTCCGTCATATGCATCCTCCCGCTTCATCTCCGAGGACAGATAATCCAGCCGCTCCGTGTTCGAGACAACCGCATCAATCCGGCCGTCCCGCACATAAATCCGCATCGGGTCGCCGGCCTTCACATCCTGTACGCTTACGACCGGCGCGCCGCCCTCCTTCTCACTTCTGGCGTAACCCTGGTTCAGCTTCGCCAGCGGCGACAGCCCCTTCATCTTCCCGATTCTCATCTGTAGCGCGTGCCTTTTTTCGCTCAGAACACGGGTTTTGCCGTTTACAATGCGCATCTTTGCGCGCTCCAGAAACAGCCGGCTTTCGCGGACCGGATTTTCCGCGCTCCGGACGATCCGCTCGCGCAGACGGGCCAGATCCGCCTTCCGGTTCTGGAGCTGCTTCTCCGGCGAAAGCTCCGCCCATTTCGCGCGTCTGGCTGCGACGGAGCTGCGCGCGCTCTGGACACGCATCTCCATCCCCATCTGCAGGCGGCGCTCATAGCGCTCCAGCCGGGTCAGAATTTCCCGCACATCCGCGACCGCCAGCTCCGCTGCCGCGGAGGGAGTCGGAGCCCGGAGATCCGCGACAAAATCCGTGATCGTCGTGTCGGTTTCATGTCCGACCGCGGAGATGACCGGCGTCCTGCAGTTGAACACCGCCTCCGCGACCTCCCGCTCATTGAACGCCCAGAGATCCTCGATGGAGCCTCCGCCGCGGCCGACGATGATGCAGTCGGTTCCCATCCGGTCCAGCGTCCGGATTCCCCGGACGATGCTTTCCTTCGCGCCGTCTCCCTGCACAAGCGCCGGATATAAGATCAGCTGAATATACGGATTTCTGCGAAGGGAGATGTTCCGGATGTCCTGAACGGCGGCTCCCGTGGGCGCCGTCACGATCCCGAGCGTCCTGACATACTTCGGAATCGGCTGCTTGTACATCGGATCAAACATGCCCATCTCCTGCAGCTCCGCCTTCAGCTTCAGAAACTGCTCATAGAGCACGCCCGCGCCGGCCAGCTCGATCTTTTTCGCGTAAAGCTGGTACCTGCCGTCCCGCGGAAAGACCTCCACCGACCCGGTCACGACGACCTTGTCGCCTTCCTTCATATGAAAAGCCAGTCCGCGGCGCGAACTGGAAAACATGACACACGCCATGGCGGATGACGCATCTTTTATTGTAAAAAAAAGATTCCCCGACCGGTGATAGGTGCAGTTGCTCACCTCGCCGCTCACGGAAACGCGGGGCAGGAGGATATCCTGCCGGAACAGATTTCCGATGTACGCGGTCATCTGCGAAACCGAATAAACCCGGTTCAATTCTGATTCTCCTCCGCAACCTTTCCCAGAATTCCGTTGACGAACGATGCGGAGTGGTCGCCTCCGTACTTCTTCGCGAGCTCGACCGCCTCATTGATGGCCACGCCCGTCGGGATTTCCTCGTCAAAGCAGATTTCGTAAACCGCCAGCCGGAGCACGCACCGGTCCGTTCCGGCCATGCGGCGCGTGCGCCATCCCTCGCTGATGCGGTCCAGCATCGCGTCGATCTCGTCCTCCCGCTCAAGAATCCGGTCCAGCTTCCCGGTGATATACGCGGTATCCTCATCGGTCGGCATGACGCCCTGGATCTCTGCGAGCCGCCCGTCATTCATGCCTTCAAGGTACAGCTTCCGCTGCTCCTCCGTTCCGTTTTTATCGTAAAACTGCGACATAAACAGCAGAATAAAAATCGTCTCGCGTATTTCGCTGCGTTTCATAGTTCCGTCTCCGTTCCTGTTTACTTCGAAGCGTCCACGACCACTTCCGCGACGCTCACGTTCACGTCCGATACTTCAAGTCCCGTCATATTTTCAAGCGCGCCTTTCACGCGTTCCTGAACCTGACGCGTCACATCCGGGATGCTGAAGCCGTAATTCATATTGATGATAATGCGGACCGAAGCGACCCCCTCGAGAACATCGACCTTGACGCCGCGAAGGATCGCCTTTCTGCGGATGTGACCGATCTTGTCGTTTGTGATGTTGCCGCCGAGAGACGCGACTCCCTCGATCTCCGTCGCCGCAAGTCCGACGATGCTGGCGAGGACGTCCTCCGCGATCTGAACCGTACCGTTTTTCTTATCGTCATAGATGGTGACCATATTTTTATCCGCCATAAAAATGCCTCCGTAATATCCGGCCGCCGCACAGGGCGGGCGTGAGAATTCAATACTGCCAGAATATTATACCATATTGAGCCCTTGAGATACAGCGAAACGAAAAACAGAATTCACGACAGAATTCCGGCACAGAATTCCGGACAGCACTGCGGCCCGGGGGAACAGACCTCCTGTCTGAACCTCCGGGCCGTCCTGTCCGTTTTCCGCCTCAGTTGCGGCCAAATTCCGCGAGCTTCAGATTCTCGTTGCGGTCAAGCGTCATCCCGACGCTCCACTCGTTCACAAAAAGAAGAAGCGGGCGGTCGTGCATATCCTTGACGATCTTCATGTCGGATGTGCCCTGAATCTTATCAAGATCAACCTCCTGATCATTTTCGATCCAGCGGATGTATTCATAGGGCAGCATCTCGAGACGAATCTCGCAGTTGTATTCATTTTCGATGCGGAATTTCAGAACATCAAACTGCAGGACGCCGACGATGATCTCCTCCATTCCTCCCTTGATCTCCTGGAACATCTGGATGGCGCCCTCCTGGGCGATCTGCCGGATTCCCTTGACGAACTGCTTGCGCTTCATGGAGTCGACCAGTGTGACCCGCGCAAAATGCTCCGGAGCGAAGGTCGGAATTCCCTCAAACCGAAAATGGTGCCCGGGCATGCAGACCGTGTCTCCGATGGAAAAAATACCCGGATCAAAGACGCCGATGATATCGCCGGCGTACGCCTCCGAGACGACATGGCGGTCGTCCGCCATCATCTGCTGCGGCTGAAGCAGCCGCATCTTCTTGTCCCCCTGAACGTGGTAGACCTCTTTGTCCGCGTTAAACCTGCCCGAACAGACGCGCATGAATGCGACGCGGTCACGGTGATGCGCGTTCATGTTGGCCTGAATTTTAAAGACGAACGCAGAAAAATCCTCCCGCATCGGATCGATCAGGCCCTCATCGGACATGCGGGGAAGCGGCGGCTCCGTCATCGCCAGGAAATGTGTGAGGAACGTCTCCACGCCGAAATTCGTGAGCGCGGATCCGAAAAAGACCGGCGAGAGTTCTCCCCTGCTGACGCGCGCCTGATCAAAGTCCGCGGCCGCGCCGTCCAGCAGCTCGATCTCCCCCTCCAGCGTCTCCTTCTGCTCCTGCGTGATCACGTCGAGCAGATGCGGATCATCAAGGGCGATCTCCTCCTCGACGCCCTCCTTCGTTCCCTTCTCCGTACCGGCGAACGTCAGGACTTTATTCGTCTTCCGGTCGTATACGCCGCGGAAATTCTTTCCGGAACCGATCGGCCAGTTGACCGGGCAGGTCGCGATGCCGAGCTCCTTTTCGACCTCGTCGACGAGATCAAACGTATCCCGGGCGTCACGGTCCAGCTTGTTAATAAAGGTAAAGACCGGTATGTGCCGCATCGCGCAGACCTTGAACAGTTTTCTCGTCTGGGCCTCGACGCCCTTGCCGCCGTCAATCACCATGACCGCGGAATCCGCCGCCATCAGAGTCCGGTACGTATCCTCCGAAAAGTCCTGATGGCCGGGCGTATCCAGAATGTTGATGCAGTAACCGTCGTACGAAAACTGCATCACAGACGATGTGACCGAAATTCCTCTCTGCTTCTCGATCTCCATCCAATCGGAAACCGCGTGGCGGGCCGTCGCCTTGCCCTTGACCGAGCCCGCGAGATTGATCGCGCCGCCGTAAAGCAGAAATTTCTCCGTCAGTGTCGTTTTACCCGCATCCGGGTGTGAGATAATCGCAAACGTCCGTCTGCGTCCGATTTCTTTTGTCAGCTGCGTCAAAGCTTTCCCTCCTGATGCCATTTTGACCGCAATTCTTCAATATAATACAACGTCCCCTCTGATCCGGCAATACGAAAATCTGCCCGTCCGCGGGATTTCACCTGCAAAGCCACAGAAAATTCACGCCTGCGCCGTTTCATTATGATATGATAATTTTATTCACAACCGCGGGCACCATCACAGGAGATCCTGAATATGAGACTTCTTCTCGCCGAAGACGGGCGGCAAAACGGTCCTCCAAAAGGTGCGCGCGAAGGGGGAGGGAAAAATTTCCGCGGAATCATCCGACGGACACTCGCTGACTGTCACCGCTCTGCTACCGTGCTGACCGGATGATTCCCACCGGCTTTCAGATCCGGGCCGGACGGTTTTTCACCGGCTGTAGAGACGCGTCACCTCGCGGATCCGTCCGGCGAGCACCGCATCGAACTCACCCGGCAGCATTCTCCACCGCCAGTTCAGTCCGCCCTGCGTGGAGGGAATATTCATGCGCGCCTTCGTCCCGAGATTCAGATAATCCTGCATCGGGATGATCGCGGTATCCCCGACGCTCGCAAGCGCGGCGCGGATCAGCGTCCAGGCGAACTCCTCCTCCCTGCAGTCCGGATGGCCCAGATAATTCAGACAGAATTTTTTCTCTGCCGCAGAGGCGGATTCAAAATAGCCGCGCGACGTATCGTTATCCTGCGTCCCGGTGTACACGACACAGTTCTTCTCATAGTGATGCGGCAGGTATTCGTTCTGCGAATCCGACCCGAACGCGAAATGAAGAACCTTCATGCCCGGATAGCCGGAATCGCGCACCATCTTCCGAACGTCATCGGTCAGATATCCGAGATCTTCCGCAACGACGCTCACCTCATCGCAGGCCTCGCGGACCGCACGGAACACGTCGAGTCCCGGACCCTTCCTCCAGACGCCGTTTCTGGCCGTCGTTTCCGTATAGGGGATCGAATAATACGACTCGAACCCGCGGAAATGATCGATGCGGACGATGTCGTACAGGCCGCTCACGCGGCGCATCCGGCGGATCCACCAGGCATACCCCGTTCTCTTCTGATAATCCCAGTTGTGAAGCGGATTTCCCCAGAGCTGTCCGTCCGCCGTAAAGCCGTCCGGCGGGCACCCCGCGACATTTTCCGGAACCAGATCTTCATTGAACTGGAACAGCTTCGGCTCCGCCCAGGCGTCCGCGCTGTCCATCGCGACATAAATCGGCATGTCGCCGAATATCCGGATGCCCTTTCCGTTCACATACCGCTTCAGTTTCTTCCACTGGACATCAAACTCGTACTGGAGGAAACACTGAAACGCGATCTCCCGCGAGAGCTCCCCGCGCTTGTCCCTGATCGCCTTCTCCTCGCGCAGCCGGAGCGGCTCCGGCCAGTCCGTCCACGGAATTCCGCCCAGTTCCTCCTTGACCGCCATGAAAAGCGCGTAATCGGAAAGCCATTCCCGGTTCTCCTCAAGAAACCGGCCGTAGCCGTCGGCGGCATCCCCGCTGAACCGCTCAAACGCCTTGCGGAGAACCGCAAACCGGGTCCGGTAGACGCGGCCGAAATTCACATACCGGGGATCGTCGCCGGCATCAGCCTCCCTGCACTCCGCGCCCGTCAGAAGTCCCTCCCTGCACAGCTCGTCGAGGGAAATCAGATACGGATTGCCCGCAAAGGTCGAAAAAGACTGATACGGCGAATCACCGAAGCCCGTCGGAACCAGCGGCAGAATCTGCCAGATCTTCTGGCCCGCCTCCCAGAGCCGGTCCGCGAACGCGTAGGCTTCCTCTGAAAATCCCCCGATCCCGTACCGCGTCGGCAGCGATGAAATCGGAAGCAGTATCCCGGCAGATCTCATGTTCTCCTCCTCTTACTTGTCGGACTTCTTTTCGGATTTCTTTTCTTCCCGGTCCTGTTTTCTCCCGGAGCGGCTTCCTTCTCCGGACTTCTTCCCGTCCCGGTCCTTATCCTTATCCTTATCCTTTTTCTTATCCTTCTTCTTTTTCTTCTTCAAATGCAGCGGTGTGTACGGCGCAAGACAGTATTCCTGCTCGAGCTGCGCGTACTCATTCACAAACTCCGGATCCGCTCCCGTGCGCAGACGGTCCACAAAACTGTGCACCTCGAGGCTGGAGGACTGAATCTGGATCAGGCTGACGCAGATGCTCGCGCTGATGTCGGCCGCCCGGCCGCAGCAGATCAGGATATCGTTCAGAATCACCCCCATTTCGCCGCTGCACTCACCCGTCTGGAGGCGGTCGATGTGACGGTTTTTGATCTCTTTGACCAGTTTATCGATCACCTCGTTGAGCGGTTCGGCGACGGACGCCTCCTCCCGATCCTCCTCCGAAAACGCCCGGTACATCACGTCGAGCTCGCGGTCGACCGCTCTCTCGAGCACAGCCATCTCGGCGACAGCCGTGTCGGAAAAGGCCAGCTTTTCCTCGTGAATGCGCGACGCGACATCGGCCATATTCGCGGCATGATCGCTGATGCGCTCAAAATCATTGATGGAGTGGAGCAGCTCTGAAATCGCGTTGCTGTCTTCTTCGGTCAGATCCTGAGCCGAGAGCCGGATCAGAAACGTATCGAGCTGATCCTCCAGATAATCAAGATAATCCTCCGTCTCGATAATCTTCCGGATCCGCTCCTCGTCGTATTCCATCACAGCGCGGATCGAATCGGAAAACGCCTCCTTCGCACACCGCGCCATCTCGACCGCCTTCTCCCGCGCGTGGCTGACCGCGACGGACGGCGTGACAAGCAGTCTCCGGTCGAGCAGTTCGGCCGGACGGCCCTGCGTACTCTCCTCAGGCAGCACCGGAAGCATGCGCTCGATGAGTCTGACGAGCGCGTTCGTAAACGGAAGCAGAATCAGCACCGTTCCCACATTGAAAATAGAATGGAATACGGCGATCTCAAAGGAGGAAATCGCCTCCTCGAAAACCGGCAGCCCGACGGCGTACCGGAGAATCAGGTACAGCGTCATAAAAATCGCGGCGCCGATGATATTGAGCCAGACGTGGATCAGCGATACGCGCTTCGCCTTCCGGCTGACGCCGATCGCGGACAGAAGCGCCGTCACGCAGGTTCCGATGTTCGCGCCCATTACGAGCGGAATCGCCATGCCGAAGCTGATGTTCCCGGTCAGAGCCAGCGCCTGGAGCACGCCGATGGACGCCGCGGAGGACTGGATGACGCCTGTGAAGACGACGCCAACAAGCAGCGCGACGAACGGGTTCGAGAACGCCACGAGGGTCTTCTGAAAGCCCGGCTCCTTCGCGATCGGCTCGACCGCGGACGACATCATTGTCATGCCGTACATCAGGATCGCAAATCCGCAGAGAATCGTTCCCAGGTCCCTCTTTTTGCTGCTTTTCGAGGCGAGCACCATGATGACGCCCACAAGCGCCACAACCGGAGCAAAATTCTCCGGCTTGAGCATAGAAATGAGAAAATTGTCCGACTGAATGCCGTTCAGAGAAAGGATCCAGGAGGTCAGCGTCGTGCCGATGTTGGATCCCATGATGACAGGCACCGTCTGGCCCAGCTGCATCAGCCCGGAATTGACCAGACCCACAAGCATGACCGTCAGAGCCGAAGACGACTGAATCGCGATCGTGATGACCGCGCCGAGCAGAAATCCCTTCAGGCGGCTCGAAGTGAACCGCTCCAGAGTTCCCTGCATTTTTCCGCCGGCCACCTTTTTCAGGTTGCCGGACATCAGATTCATACCGAACAGGAAAAACGCGAGTCCCCCGCACAGCGTAAAAATTGCATAAATATCCATTCATTCCTCCGGTTAAGTTTCCGCCGGATGGCGGCCGTTCCTGCTGCTGCGCCTTAAATCAGCCCAGCTCCGCGATCTCGATCCCGATGATGCGGAGATCGCGCTTCAGCCGCCCGATCTCTTCCTCGATCGCTCCATACTCCTTCAGGGCATCCGCAAGGCCCGCGTCGTCCACCTCAAGGAATCCGCGGATGACCGCATCCGGGACGACAAATTTCTTTTCTCCCGACACGAACGAAACCGTGATCCGCTTATCCTTCTGCCCGGTGATCGTCCCGTTCCCGAACTTCGCGTGGCGGACAGTGCATCCGTTCAGATCGCGGAGCGGATTCGACCCGATCTTCTCCTCCGCCGAACGGATTCCGGCTTCCACCGCCTCTTTCTTCTTCCGGAGCACAGACAGCTGCCTCTCCCGCTCTTCGTTCTGAAGCGCGCTGCGGTTCGATTTTCTCGGAACGACGATCTGTTCGTCGTAAAACCCGTAATTCTGCGTGCAGTAAATCAGATCGAACGCGAGAATGTGGTTCTCGCCGTCGATATCCGTCACGGCGCTGTCTTCCGTCCGGTCCGCCTCGCGCTCCAGCTCATTCTGGACCATCGTCAGAAGATCCTCGTTCTCGGAGATGAGCGAGACGATCTCCTCGCACATCGCGTAATAGCTCTTCAGACTGAAGGATTTTCCGCTCCCGATTTTGCCGGTGTATTTGACGTAATGCGCAAACGCCTTCTCCTCCGCCTCGCGGTACATGAAGTTGTCGTCCGGTTCGATAAACGACAGGTACATGATGGCGGCGCGCATGGACTGTCTGTGGTTCCATTCGTCGTCGCCCGCCTCCTGAAGCATCCGGTTTACAGAGTCGACGAACACCTCACACTTTTTCTGACGCTTTCTGTAATCAGACTGATCCGGCTCCAGCAGGTCGCGGAACGCGTCGCGCACCTTTTCCTCTGTCTCCTCATCCTTCGAGCAGAGATACCCGATTCCCGCCGAGGGTTTCGTCAGATCATCGTCAACGAGGTCCTCCGACTCTGAGAGCGCACGCTTGAACATTCTGCCGAAATCCGAAGCGTCGATGTCCCAGTACTTCTGAAAGTTGCTGACAGCGGTCCACTTGTATATTTCGCGGTGTTCCGGACTGTTCTGAACTTCAAATTTTTCCATATAGCTGTCGATCGTTTTCTGCAATAAATCCCGGTTCATCAATTACTCCTCATTTTATTCTGAAATCATTTCTCTGCTGCCTGCACAAAAATCTTTCCCATATAATAATAGCGCAACTTTTTTTCCAGCACAATATTTACTGCAGCTTTACAAATACAGGGCGGCCAAAAATATCCGCTGAAAAATATTTCGAAAATATTTGTTTTTTTCATTGACACACAAACCGTCTTCAGGTTATAATCAGGAAGTTCGTAACGGAAGTCTTCTGATTCCGGCGGACAGACAGTTCGATGCAGGTGTAGTTCAGTGGTAGAACACCAGCCTTCCAAGCTGGATATGTGGGTTCGATTCCCATCACCTGCTTTATGCGCGAGTGGCTCAGGGGTGGAGTACAACCTTGCCAAGGTTGGGGTCGCGGGTTCGAATCCCGTCTCGCGCTCTTAAAAAAAGGCCGGCATTTTATGCCGGTCTTTTTATATTGCCAGGATCCGTTTGAAATCTGCCGCCTCTGCGGCGGCCCTGGGATTCTCTGAAATTCATCTTGAAAATATCCCTGCAACAAAGCCGCCTCTGCGGCGGCCCTGGGATTCTCAGATCACAAAATAATCCGCTTCCGCCTCGCTCCAGGCGAGCAGATCCTCCAGTGTATAACGGTCCACCACGCCGGCGATCGCCTCGTCCAGTTCCTTCCAGAGCCGCAGCGTCACGCAGGACTCCGCCCGCGGACACTGGTTGATGTCGTCGACCAGACATTCCACCGGATGGAGATTGCCCTCCGTCACGCGGAGAATGTCCCCCGTCGTATATTCCGAAGGTTTCTTCGCCAGAAGATACCCGCCCTGCGGGCCCCGGATACTTCTGAGGTAACCGGCGCGCACAAGCGCAGACACTATCTGTTCCAGATATTTGACTGAAATATCCTGTCGCCGGGAAACATCCCGGATGCTGACGGGTTCCCCTGTATTGTGCTGGGCGATGTCCAGCATCAGCCGCAGCGCGTATCTGCCTTTTGTCGAAATCTTCATGTTTCTCTCCTGTCCCGGCTTCCGTTGCACAGGCCTGTTCCGGCCGCCTCAGCCGGCGCGGCAGCCGGAGGTCTGCAATCTCCCCGGCTGCCGCGGTCAATTTCCGGTAAATCTTTGTTTCAAAGCTGTGTCAACGGTCCATTCATTTTAACAGACCGCCGCTTATTCGTCCAGCGTGCGGAATGCCTCATCAAGATCCTCGATGATGTCATCGATGTTCTCGGTGCCGATCGAAAGCCGGATCGTGTTCGGAAGAATTCCGGCAGCCTTCAGCTCCTCTTCGGTGAGCTCCGCATGGGTCGTCGTCGCCGGATGAATCACCAGGCTCTTGACATCCGCCACATTTGCGAGAAGCGAGAAGATCTCCAGGTTGTCAATAAACCGGAATGCTTCCTTCTGGCCTCCCTTGATATTGAATGTGAAGATGGACGCGCCGCCGTTCGGAAAATATTTTTCATACAGCGCGTGATCCGGATGGTCCGGAAGCGACGGATGATTGACACTCTCTACATGCGGGTTGTTCGAAAGATACTCGACGACTTTCTTCGTGTTCTCAACATGGCGGTCCAGACGCAGCGGAAGCGTCTCCAGTCCCTGCAGAAGAATGAATGC
>ONLT01000155.1 GCA_900318755.1 uncultured Eubacteriales bacterium | reverse complement strand
CGGAAGATGAGACTTGAACTCACACGTGATTGCTCACACAAGATCCTTAGTCTTGCTCGTCTGCCAATTCCGACACTTCCGCACGACCAGAATATAATATCATCCATCTTGAGTTTCGTCAATCGTTTTTGTCCGGAATCAGTGGAACCCTGGAATCAGCGGAACCATCGGAATCTCATCCTATGATCTCATCCTCCCCGGAATCACGTTCTCGCTGAAACCTCATCCTGCCGGAATTTTATCCTGCCGGTATCTCATTGTGCCGGAATTTTGTCCTGCCGGAATCTCATCGTGCCGGAATTTTGTCCTGCCGGAATCTCATTCTGCAGGAATTTTATCCTGCCTGAACTTTATCCTGACGGAATCTCATTCTTCCGGAATATTATTCTGCCGGAATTTCATTCCGGCCGGCGCTCCTGTGCTTTTTCAGATAACGGCCAAGCAGGATCTGTGCGAGCACCGCGCCGCACAGTTCTCCCGGAATCAGGGCGGACGCAAGTCCCGGCACGCCGAACAGAGCGTTCAGAATGTACATGAACGGGATATAAAACAAAAGCTCCCGCGCCGACGCGTGAATCAATGTATCCCGCCCGTCGCCGATGCCCTGCATGCTGAAGGATGTACTGTAATTCAGAAACTGGAAAGGTGACGCGATGCAGCGGATCCTCAGAAACATTGTGGCGTACGCAAGTGTCCTCGCCGCCTCTCCCGCGGATGAGCCACCTGTGGCGAGAAACAGGCCGACGAAGGGGCCGGCAAGAATCTGAAACAGGACCATACTGACCACAGAAACAATCAGACCGGCTTTTCGCGTGATCCGGATCACATGCTCCATGCGGTCATGGTTTCCGGAAGAAAAATTGTACGCGACGATCGGCAGCATTCCCTGACAGATGCCGATATTGATCGCGTTCGGAAGGCGCTCGATTTTCATGACAATGCCGATCGCGGCGACTTCCAGATCCCCGTGCGACGCCATCAGCGAATTCAGAAACACGTTTGCAAGATCGAACAGCCCCGTGAGAATCGACGAAGGGATACCGACCGCGTAGAGCTCGCGCCTCTCCTCTTTCGTGGTCTCCTTCGCCGCCCGAAGGCGGAAATCAATCGGCGCATCATTTTTCAGCCGGGCCAGTACCACGATAAAATAAACCAGTGAGAACAGATTTGACAGGAGCGTCGCAAAGGCGGCGCCGAACACTTCCATCCCGTCCGGAAGCAGGACAAACATAAAGAGCGGGTCGAGAATCATATTCAGGACGCCGCCGGCGGACAGACCGAATCCGGCCTGCCTCGAGTACCCGACATTCCGGAGAAGATGCGCCAGCACAAGCGAAAGGATGATCGGAACGCTGCCGCAGATCACCACGGTATTGGTGTACTGGCGCGCGAACCCGATCGTCCGCGCGGACGCGCCCAGAAGATACAGAAGCGGCGTCTCGAATATGCCCACCAGCGCCGCGTAGGCAGCCGCGAGAACAACCGTCCCGGCGATCGCGTAAGCGCAGACCTTCTTTGCCCGGTCATCCCTGTTCTTTCCGATCAGGCGGGCCATCTCACTCCCGCCGCCGATTCCGAACAGATTGGAGAATGCGATGGTCAGCATATAAAGCGGGAAGGAAACCGTAACCGCCGCCATCATATAAGAATTACCGGTCCGGCCGATAAAAAACGTATCGACCATGTTGTACAGCAGGTTGATCAGCTGGCTGATAATCGTAGGAACCGCCATGGTAAAAACCGCTTTTCCGGCCGGCACCCGCTCAAATAACTCTTTTTTATCGATTTCCTGATCTTTCACAGCATCTCCTCCGTTTTTCCGCTGCCGCAGCTGAAGCTGTGTAGTCTGGAATCCTCTGTTCTTTACCAGTCTGGAATTCTCTGTTCTTTACAAATGAAACTGCAATCTCAGCCCGAATCCACTGTCGAATGGAATTTCATCATCAAGCTGTACCGTGATGCCCAGTTTCTCCGCGTATTTCTTCACGAGATACAGCCCCATGCCGGTTGCCTTCTGCCGGTCCGGATGGCTGCCGGTAAACCCCTTATCAAACAGAAACGGCCGGTCCTCCGGCGGTACATTTCTGCCGTTATTGCAGACGTCAAGCAACACCTGATCCTCATTCTGCTTCACGGAAATCCGGATGATTCCCGTTTCCTCATCCGTATATTTTACCGCATTACTCATCAGTTGTGAAAACAAAAAAGACACAACCCGCCGGTCAGACACAATCACCGCGGGCTCAAGTTCAAGATTCAGGCGGATTCCTCTCCCGCGGATGAACGGCTCAAATTCTTCTGTCTTTTCCCGGATCAATAAAGACAGGCAGAACGGCTCGATACGAAAATCCGGATGCTCCGCATTCAGACGCGAATAATAGAGAATCCGCTCTGTGTCTTCCGTCAGCTGATGGACCGCATAATGAACCCTTTGATAGACGTATGGAGTCATCTCCTCCCTGTGATTTTCCAGCATCAGCTCCATCAGCGATATGGGCGTCTTGACCTCATGGACCCAGGCTTCAATGAATTCCTGATACCCGATCATCCGGCTGCCGGTTTCATGAACCAGATGCAGCGCCCGCAGATATTCTTCCGCAGCGGTCCGCACGATCCGGCTTCCGCCGAAGTACCCGCACAGCTCTTCTGCCTTTTCATCCGGCCGGTTTAAAAAATCAGAAAGAATTTTCTCGTCTTTTCTGCCTTTTCTCCTGTCGAAGACCGCGCCTGTCACAAGTGCGATCAGCGAAAAAAGCAGGAAGAACGGAACCAGATAAATGAAAGCATCCGGATTGATCAGCCAGGCGACGAAAAGAAAAACCGCATCGGTCATGATAAAAATCCAGAGCCAGTGCCCGGATTTTCTGAAAAACTGTCTCATCACTCCCCCGTCCTCAGAGCATATCCCTTTCCTCTGATGTTCTCCAGAACGGGCGAAAACCCGCTCTCTGCCAGCTTTTTTCTGAGCCGGCTGATGTTCACCTGAAGGATATTTTCGTCAACGTATTCCGCGGATCCCCAGAGAGCTCTGCAAAGTTCTTCTTTTGATACAACAGAGGGGCTTCCCTCCATCAATCTCCGCATGATTTTCCCTTCGTTTTCCGCGAGAATTACCGCGTGCTGCCCGCTGCTCAGCTTCCAGGTATCCGTATCCAAAAGAAGCGTCCCCGCTTTGATAAAACTTTTCATACCGGCGAACGTCTGGATCAGCCGCTCCGCTCTTGCAAGGAGACGGGCCGGAGGGCAGGGCTTGGTCAGGTAATCATCCGCGCCAAGCTCCAGTCCCTTCAGTTCGTCCCGGAGGCTGTCCCGCGCAGTCAGAATCAGAACCGGCGCAGAAACTCTCGCTTTCAGAGTTCTGCAGATTTCGTAGCCGGATTTCCCCGGCAGATTTAAATCCAGCACCACAAGGTCCGGCTGCATCTGCAGGATCCCTTCCGCCGTGTGCTCAAAAGAAAGAACCGCTTTTGCATCATATCCT
>ONLT01000068.1 GCA_900318755.1 uncultured Eubacteriales bacterium | reverse complement strand
GTCCATACACAGCCCTCGTCCGCGGATTTCGCGCAAGCATTGATCCAGCGGATTCCGTCGATGCCGTGATCCAGATCCGGGTAAATCATGTTCTCGATGAATTTCTCATCGCCGCGATCCTTCGCAGCCATAACCTGTGCGAACTTCGTGTACAGATTTGCCCAAGACTCCGGAAGTCCTTCGAAATGAAGTGCGCCCAGTCTCTCCTGCTCCTGGGTCAGCGGATCGTTGTAATCGCCGCCTCTGGTCAGGATCTGTGCCGGCTGGCCCTGTACCTCGTAGATCAGGGTGTCGCACGCACGATCATTCCACTCAAGGGATGCTTTCGAACCGACGATGCGGATGTGCTGAGAGCTCATATCACCTGCGTTGACAGCGGATGCCCACATACGGCCCACCGCGCCGTTCTCGTACCGCATCAGCACGTACGCATTATCCTCCAGCGGATAGCGGCTTCCGACGAATGCCTGACGGTCGCAGAGAACTTCCTTCAGCTTCATGTCGGAAGTAACCAGCTGAGACATATAGAATGTATGAGTGGAAAGATCGCCAAGGACGAAGGAACGTCCGACCTTTTTCGGATTGACTCTCCACTTCTGTCCTTCTGCTTTCACATCGGCCTCAGCGTCGCAGCCGTAGCCGTGTGTGTAGCGGAGATCGACCATATTGACCTTTCCGATCATTCCCTTCTCGATCATCGCTCTCATCTGAATGAGCATCGGGAATCCGGAAAATCCATAGGTGACGCAGACTACTTTGTTCATCTTCTTCGCCAGCGCTTTGATCTCCTCGCCCTCCTTGACGGTGAAGAACAGCGGCTTCTCGCAGATTACGTGCAGACCTGCCTCCAGTGCTGCCTTGCAGACCTCGAAATGAAGGAAGTTTGGGGTAGCGATATCAACCGCCTCGACGCCGTCCTCACGTTTCGCCTCTTCCGCGAACATCGTCTTGTAATCCGGATAGCAGCGGTCGGTATCCATATTCAGTGCTGCGCCGAAATCCTTCGCGCGCTGCGGATCGACATCGAACGCGGATGCCACGAGCTTGAAATTCGTGTTGTCCATCAGCGCGCCGAGACGATGCTTGTAGCCCACCTGGCTTGTACGTCCTCCTCCGACGATTCCCCATCTGTACGGTCTGTCAATTTTCTTCTCACCAATGTTCATTTTTAATCCTCCTGTTTTTTATTGAACTATATGAAATTGAAACAATTAGCTGCAAATCCGGTCTGCCGGAACGAAATGAATGATTCTGTGCTTATGATTCCTGATAGGATCCCATATCCTTCAGCTTCTGAATATAATCATCAACCGAGTCCGGATCGACGATCGTGTAACCGGAATCGATGAACTCCTCAATCTTCTGACCGTTGATCGCGTTTACAACCGCCTCAACTGCCTTGTATCCCATGTCATAGCCGTTCTGTGCGATATCCATCTGCATCGTTCCTGCCTTGATCGCGTTTGTGGAAGCATTCGTTCCATCAAATCCGCACTGAAGTGTCTTGTTGAAGGCCTCGCTGTCCGCGTCGCTGATCACCTTGGAAGCCGCCATCGCGAACACATCCGCTGTGGAGAAAACAATATCAATTCCGTCCGGATACTTCTGCATCAGGCCTTCCATCGCCAGTGCCGCCTGATCCGGGCTCATGTCGGTGTACTGAACATCAACGACTTCGCCGCCTGCCTCTTCAACGCCTTCCTTGTATCCTTTCAGACGGGCGTCATGGGTCGGATCACCCTGTGTTCCGGTGATAACCGCTGCTGTCGGTTTGTCAACACCGCTCTTTTTGACTTTCTCAACTGCTACCTTTGCGCCCTCTTTCGTCGCGTTTTCATTACCGGTTCCGATAAAGGAAAGCTTCTTGTCCGACTGAAAATCTGTATCGACCGCCACGATCGGTTTTGTCGCGTTCTGGCAGAGCGTCGCGCAGGAGTCTGCCTGAATCGGAGCGAACACGTAGCCGTCATAATCATCCGTGGAAAGAGCCGTCTCAATCGCGTTGTTCTGCTCATCGTAGGAGGTCTGGGATGTCGGTGCCATATAATCGACGGATACATTCGGATGTTCCTTGCAGTAACCGTCTGCTCCTGCTTTTACCCTCATGAAATGCTCATCGTTTGTTTTCACGATCATGCTGAGCTTGATCGTCTTTCCGCCTGCCGCTGAACCGGATGTGGATGCCACCGATGCGGTCGAAGTTCCTGTGCTCCCCGCTGAAGCGGACCCCGTATTCGCAGATGAACTGCTTCCCGACGATGATCCTCCACATCCTGCCAGCGAAACTGCTACCGCTGCAGTCAGTGCAATTGCTACGATCCTTTTCTTCATATCCTTCTCCTTTTTTTACCTGTTTCTTTCTTCCTGCAACGAATTCGTTAAGATTGCGAGACCGGTATCTTTAATTCTCAAAAAAAATTGAGAACTCCGGTGCACCCCACCTTGTCACCTTTACGAGACCGGTATCTCTCTTTCTTGATTTATACTATACTTCGCTTTTGTCCCATTGTCTATCGTGATACTTATCAATCTTCATTTCCATTTTTTGTGCGATTTTTCCCATTTTTGCGAGACCGGTATCTTATCCACTCGTTCAACCGCTTGCAGAAGAATTCTTCATAAGAGAAAGGGCGGATTTCCATACGCAGCGAAAACGCCGAAAAAACGGACGGTCCGCTGCGGTTTCCCGCGCGTCCGTCCGTTTAGGATCATTCAGTCTCCGATATTTTCCCGGATGAGAATCTCATTCGTCGTGTAATAAATCTCCTTTTCAGGTTTCTTGTGGTAAACCAGATATTCGAACAGAAGCCGCATGGCCAGCCGTCCCTGTGTCTCCAGATTTCCGCTGATCGTGCAGTCGATCTTTCCCGTCTTCACCAGGTATGTGATTTTCGGGTAGTTCTCATAGCAGATCACCTTCATGGACCTTAATTTTCTGCTGTCGTCGGCAGCGTGCACAATCTCCGGAACATCTCCGCAAGTGATAAAGAGCGCGTCCAGATCCGGATGCTCCTCCATCATCTTCCGCGTCTGATCATAAGGACTTGCATCGGATTTTGTCAGATCCGTCACCGCGGCAATCGTCAGATCCGGGTAGTGCTCATTGACCGCCTCCGTAAATGAACTCTCGCGCTCACGAAGCGCGTGTAGATCCCGTCGCGTCACGATGCCGATCGTGCCTCCCTTCGGCATGCCGATATCAAACAGCCGTGCCGCCAGGCGGCCGGATTGAATCATATTCTGACCGACGTAGGCGAGACGGCCGGAGTCCTTCAGATCCGAGTTCATCGTCACAAAGGGAATGCCTGCATCCTTATATTCGCGCAGCGCCAGCTCCACTTTTTCATCCGCGATCGGAAGCACAACTGCACCGGATATTTTTTCCTTTTTCAGCTCCCGGAGCAGTTCCGCCTGTTCCTCCGCTCCGCCCGAAACGACGCGCCGGTCGATCCTGATGTTAAAATTTGAAAAATCCGGGATCACCAGCTGCATACCCGCAATGAGAGCGTCAGCCGAGTCAATATTTGAAGGAAACACGACCGCGATCGTCATCGCCCGCTTTTGATAATTCATGGCCCTCGCCAGCGGATTCGGCTGATAATGGTGTTTTTCAAGCAGTGCCTTGATCTCTGCGCGTTTCTTGTCGCTGACCCCCGGCCGGTTATGAATCACCTTATCCACTGTAGATTTATGAACGCCCGCCATATTTGCGATATCCTGAAGCGTCACACCCATCGCTGATCTCTCCTTTTCCGTCCCTTCCTGCCCGTATACGTCAAAGACCGCTCCCGTCCTTCACTGAGGCCGGAGCGGTCTTTGCAGAACCCGTTCGGGGTTTATTTCTTCTTATCCTCCGCTTTCGCGTCCTTTTTCGCCGGAGCAGCTGCCTCCTGCTTTTTGCCCGCGTCCGCCGGTTTCTCAACCTGAGCAATCGCCTGCTTCTTCATCGGAATTCTGCAGTTGCGGTTATTGCCGAACTCAACGATCACATCCTCTTCCCCGACATCGATGACGACTCCGTAGAAACCGCTCGTGGTAACGACCGCGTCTCCGACCTCCATCGCCTTGAGCATCGCGTCAAGACGCTTCTGCTCCTTACGCTGCGGACGGATCATGATAAAATACATGATCGCAATCAGCGCGACCATCATGATGACCATACTCATCATGCCGCCGCTGGAACTGGATGTACTGCTGGCTAAAATCATTTTCATTCCTCCATTTATCGCTTCATTTTTCTATCTGTAAATACAAATTTACGCATAAACCCATTCTACACAACCCATGCGGTCAGGGCAAGTTTTTTTTGCGGTTTCCTGCGTGTCCTTCGTGTCCCGGCGGCTGCCTCACTCTTCGCTCAACGCGTCAAGCATCTCATTTTTATAGGAAGAATAGCGTCCCTCCCGGATCGCCGATCGGATCTCCTCCATCAGGTGATTGTAAAACCAGAGGTTGTGCAGCACGCAGAGCCGCATTCCGAGCATTTCCTTTGCCTTGAGAAGATGACGGATATACGCTCTTGAATAGCGCCGGCAGGCAGGACATCCGCAGCCCTCCTCAATCGGCCGGTCATCCAGCTCGTACTGTGCGTTAAACAGATTGAGATGACCGTGCTTCGTGTAGACGTGGCCATGCCGCCCGTTCCGGCTCGGATAGACGCAGTCGAAGAAATCCACACCCCGGTCAACCGCCTCCAGGATGTTCGCCGGTGTCCCCACGCCCATCAGATACACCGGTTTTTCCCGCGGCAGCTCCGGCACCACATGATCCAGAATGTCGTACATCTGCTCATGGGTCTCGCCAACCGCCAGTCCGCCGACCGCATATCCCGGGAGATCCAGCTCACGGATCATTTTCGCGTGCTCGATCCGGATATCCGGATAGACCGCTCCCTGATTGATCCCGAACAGCAGCTGTTCCTTATTGATCGTATCCTCCTGCTCGTTCAGTTCTTCTAATTTTTTCTTACACCGGACAAGCCAGCGATAGGTACGCTCGACAGACGGCCGCACGTACGAGCGGTCCGCCACACTGGACGGGCACTCGTCGAAGGCCATGGCGATCGTCGACGCAAGATTCGACTGAATCTGCATGCTTTCCTCCGGTCCCATGAAAATCCGATGTCCGTCGATGTGCGAGCGGAACGTCACGCCTTCTTCTTTGATATTGCGGAGATCCGCCAGAGAAAACACCTGAAATCCGCCGGAATCCGTCAGGATCGGCCGGCTCCAGGACATAAATTTATGCAGTCCGCCGAGTTTCTTCACAACCTCATCGCCCGGGCGAAGATGAAGATGATAGGTATTTGAGAGCTCGATCTGCGTCCCGATTTCTTCCAGATCCGCCGAAGAAACCGCGCCCTTGATCGCCGCGGCCGTTCCCACATTCATAAAGACAGGTGTCTCCACCGTGCCGTGCACCGTCTTGAATGTTGCGGACTTCGCTCTTCCGTCCTCCGCAACGATTGTATATTCCGCCATATTTTCTTTCACTTTCCTTTTTGTACTTTTCCACCGATCAGCACAGCCGGATCACCACAAGATCTCCATAAAATGCAATCGAGTCCTCACCTGGGAATGTATTCATCCTCTCCGCATAGTCCTGTGCCGCGGAATATTCTTCCACTGATGGCATCTGAAAGCGATATCCCTGAGTCTGACAGAAGGAGTAGATCCTTTCGCTGCTCGCATAAGGGTTTTCCACATCCCAATGGTAAAACGACTGGCCAAGTGTCTCTCCTTTAAGCACGATGGCCGTTGATTCCGGTTCATGATTTCCGACAAATGCCAGCTTGAGATCCTTTTGCAGAATTCCGCTGTCATTCTTCTCATCGATTCGATTCATAATCTCCGCTGTATAACGGATATCCTCATTATAGCGGAAATAATCTGAGAGGAACAGACCACTCGTATTTTTCCACTGAATCAATGTGATGACAGCACACAGGACACCCACCGCAATTCCCGGAACCCGTCCCGGAAACAAATCCAGGAACAGCAGTGCAAAACACGCAAGCGCAGGGCAAAGTGCCAGCTGCGTGCGGACAAGGACCTGACCGGATCCCGTCGCCACTGCAAGCAGGAAGAAGGAACTCACCGTAATCAGAAGTGCCAGCGAAGGCAGCACCGCATAGCTTCCATGTCTGCGGATCAGCGCCACGAAACAAATCACAAAAAGAACCGCTGATGCCACCGCAGCAAAGCCAAAGAACCTGAAAAAGTCCGGATTGAACGCAACCCGGTATGCGTAACGGATGATATTCATCAGGCATTCTTTTACAGGAAATTTTCCCCATCCTACCATCGCATCCATATATCCGCTTGTCTCATGGATTCTGAGGGCGGCAGTCAGCACGCAGCGAATCACCCAGGTCATCAATGCAGCAGTTATAAAGACAATCGCATATTTTACGATCAGAAGCAGATTTCGTGAAGTCTCTTTAAAATGATCTTTCCGGATGATTTCAACCGCATAGAGAAACGATGCAAGGCAAATCCAAAGAGGATAAAATGCCTGATACGTCCCGAACACAAACGTGAGAAGTAAAACGGAAGCAGCACCGCAGCCGCGCTTCTTCTCATAAAGAAAACGGTTTAATAAAAAAAAGAGAAATCATCATCAGCAACATCGAAAACGCCACCTCGGCTGCCTGTAGGGTGAAACCGAACTGTTCCGCATAGCACGGGCTCGTGATGATCAGTGCCGCAGGAATCAGCATCGCCGCTTTCTGCTCACCTTCTCTGTCGAAATACCCGGACAGCATATATCCGAACAGAATAACCGCAGTGCCGAAAAACAACACTGCTGTCATATTCGCTGCATATATATTGAAATAATCCGGGCGAAAAATCTTTCCGATCAGGACAAGCGCCCATCTTCCCCGTCCGATCCAGCCCGGGTCATTCGCGGACGGATCCGTGACAAGAATCTCCGTGTCAACCGAAATCGTCGGACAGAATATGCGAATCGCATAAGTCAGAAAAAGAAGCAGCCAGATAAATACGATCTCACGCAAGTGGTTTCTGCAAAAACTCTTCATAACAATATTATATCTCCTCCTGAAATTTTATATAAAAATCTTGTGCGTTGTCTCGCACTTACACATATTTTACACCTCATTTTAGCTGTTATCCATGCACAATGCTTCCATATCTGACCATTTCAGTTTAGATTTTTTTTATTTTTCACCCAAGCGGAAAAAGGTTGTGCAAAATTTTATTCGGGCGTATAATGTGCCCTGTATAGATAAAAGGAGTGTACTGAATGAAAAATCAGAACAAATACAAACTTGGCATCGATATCGGTTCAACGACGGTTAAAATCGCGATTCTGGACGGGAAGGGGAATCTTCTTTTCTCCGATTACCAGCGCCATTTCGCGAAAATTCAGGAGACGCTCGCTGAGCTTTTGGGCAAGGCTCTGGAGGTAACCGGTGAGCTGACCGTCCATCCCGTAATCACCGGAAGCGGCGGCCTTACACTGGCGAACAACCTCGGCGTGCCGTTTACTCAGGAAGTAATCGCCGTGTCGACCGCGCTGCAGCATTACGCGCCGCAGACCGACGTCGCGATCGAGCTGGGCGGCGAGGACGCGAAAATCATATACTTTGAAAACGGCAACATCGAGCAGCGCATGAACGGCGCCTGCGCGGGCGGTACCGGTTCCTTCATCGACCAGATGGCCGCGCTGCTGCAGACCGATGCGCCAGGTCTCAATGAGTATGCAAAGGATTATAAAGACATCTACCCGATCGCGGCGCGCTGCGGCGTCTTCGCGAAGACCGATATCCAGCCGCTCATCAACGAGGGCGCGACCAAGCCGGACCTTTCCGCTTCCATATTTCAGGCGGTCGTCAATCAGACGATCTCCGGACTCGCGTGCGGAAAGCCGATCCGCGGCCATGTGGCGTTTCTCGGCGGTCCGCTGCACTACCTGTCCGAGCTGCGCGCGGCGTTCATCCGCACGCTGAATCTTGACGACGAGCACGCGATCGTACCGGACAATTCCCACCTGTTCGCGGCCATCGGTTCGGCTATGAACTACCGTGAGGAGAACGCCGGGTCGCTCACCGATATGAAAGAACGCCTCGATCACGGCATCCGGATGGAGTTCGAGGTCGCCAGAATGGAACCGCTCTTCGCAAGCGAGAAGGATTATCAGGATTTTCTGGACCGTCAGGCGACGAACAACGTCGCGACCGCCGATTTTTCCGAATATGAAGGCAACTGCTACCTCGGCATCGACGCCGGCTCAACGACAACAAAAGCCGCCGTCGTCGGCGAGGACGGTTCGCTTCTCTATTCCTTCTACAGCAACAACAACGGCAGCCCCCTCGCGACTGCGATCCGCGCCATTCAGGATATTTACAGCAAAATGCCGGATTCCGCCCGCATCGCGTACGCCTGCAGCACGGGCTACGGCGAAGCGCTAATTAAATCCGCGCTGATGCTGGACGAGGGTGAAGTCGAGACGATCGCACACTACACCGCCGCGGCATTTTTCGAGCCGGACGTGGACTGCATCCTTGACATCGGCGGCCAGGACATGAAATGCATCAAGATCAAAAATCACGCCGTCGATTCCGTCATGCTGAACGAAGCGTGTTCTTCCGGCTGCGGATCCTTCATCGAAAACTTCGCCGAGTCCCTCGGCTACAGCGTCCAGGATTTCGCGAAGGAAGCGCTTTTTGCAAAGCATCCGATCGATCTCGGAACACGCTGTACGGTTTTCATGAACTCAAAGGTGAAACAGGCGCAGAAGGAGGGCGCAACCGTTTCGGATATCTCCGCCGGCCTGTCGTACTCCGTCATCAAAAACGCGCTTTACAAAGTCATCAAGGTCTCCGATGCCTCCGAGCTTGGAAAACACATCGTCGTGCAGGGCGGCACGTTCTACAACGACGGAATTCTCCGCGCGTTTGAGCGCATCGCAGACTGCGAAGCGATCCGTCCGGACATCGCGGGCATCATGGGCGCGTTCGGCGCGGCTCTGATCGCGCGCGACCGCTGCGAGGGGAAAGAGACGACGATGCTGCCGATCGATAAGATCAACGCGCTGCAGTACTCGACGAAAATGGCCACCTGCAAGGGCTGCACAAACCGCTGCCGGCTGACCGTCAACCGCTTCTCCGGCGGGCGTCAGTTCATCAGCGGGAACCGCTGTGAGCGCGGAATCGGCAAGGAGAAAAACGCCGACCATATCCCGAACCTCTATGAGTACAAGTACAACCGGATTTTCGGATACACGCCGCTCACGGAGGACGAGGCGCCCCGCGGCAAAATCGGTATCCCGCGCGTGCTGAATATGTATGAAAATTATCCGCTGTGGTTCACTTTCTTCACGAAGCTCGGCTACCAGGTCGTACTCTCTCCGACATCAAGCCGCCGGATCTACGAGCTCGGCATCGAGTCGATTCCCAGTGAGTCCGAGTGTTACCCGGCGAAGCTCTCGCACGGCCACGTGACCTGGCTGCTACGTCAGGGAATCAAAACCATCTGGTACCCGTGCATCCCGTACGAGCGAAACGAATTTCCGG
>ONLT01000059.1 GCA_900318755.1 uncultured Eubacteriales bacterium | reverse complement strand
GTCGTCCCGGTTCAGAAGACGGCTCACGATATCATATTGCTTTTTTACGGATGGAATGATTTCGTATTTGAATTGCTTCGGAAGAAACGGCAGTGTGTCGAACGACCACCGCCGGTAGGATTCATCGTACTGATCGGGATAAGACATGGTGACCAGATGCCCGACGCACCAGGTCACCACGCTGTTCTCCGACTCGAGATATCCGTCGTGCCGCTTCAGGTCCTCGTGCAGTGCTTTTCCGAATTCCTGAGCGACACTCGGTTTTTCCGCGATGTAGAGTGATTTCAAACCAATATGCCTCGAATGTTTATTTTGCTTCGATGTAATGCTTCGCGACGAGAGTCTCCGCGCAGAGCACCGCCCCGCCGGCAGCGCCGCGGAGTGTGTTGTGGGAAAGTCCCACAAATTTCCAGTCATAGATCGAATCCTCGCGGATCCGTCCGACCGTGATTCCCATGCCGTTCTCGAAATTGACGTCGAGGGCGACCTGCGGACGGTCGTCATCCTCCAGATACTTTATGAACTGCTTCGGGGCGCTGGGAAGATTCAGCTCCTGCGGCAGCGCGCGGTAGGAGTTGATCTTTTCGATCAGCTGCTCCTTTGTCGGATTCTTTCTGAATTTCACAAAGACAGCCGCGGTGTGACCGTTCAGAATCGGCACGCGGATGCACTGGCAGGTGATCTTCGGCTCTTTCGCCTTGACGATCGTTCCGTCTTCAATGTGCCCCCAGATCTTCAGCGGCTCCTGCTCGCTCTTCTCCTCCTCGCCCGAGATATACGGAATAATGTTGCCGTTCATCTCCGGCCAGTCTTTGAAGGTTTTGCCTGCGCCGGAAATTGCCTGATACGTTGTGACGACAGCCTCATAGGGCTCGAACTCCTTCCAGGCGTTCAGAACCGGCGTGTAGCTCTGGATGGAGCAGTTCGGCTTAACCGCGATGAAGCCGCGTTTCGTCCCCAGACGCCTGCGCTGCGCTTCGATCACGTCGAAATGATCCGCGTTAATCTCCGGGATTACCATCGGAACGTCGTCGGTCCATCTGTGGGCGCTGTTGTTCGAAACGACCGGCGTCTCGGCTTTCGCATACTTTTCCTCGATCTCGCGGATCTCCGCCTTGCCCATGTTCAGTGCGCAGAATACGAAATCAACCTTTTCGCAGACTTCTTCGATCTGATTGATGTCGAGGACCGGCATGTTTTTAATATAGTCCGGCATCGGCGTCTCCATCTTCCAGCGTCCGCCGACCGCCTCCTCGTACGTCTTTCCCGCGCTTCTCGGGCTGGCCGCGATCGCGGTGACCGTGAACCACGGGTGATGCTCCATCAGCGTGACAAAGCGCTGCCCGACCATGCCGGTCGCGCCGAGAATTCCGACACGTAATTTCTTATCCATAAGCCATCTCTCCTGTCCAATCATTCTATAAAAGCTGCGCGGAACCGTTTGGTTTTCAGTCCGTGCTCGGCGCACAATTGTACGCACGATAGATATAATACGCCGGTTGGAATAAAAAATCAAGCATCATTTCAGTGCCCGCCGAGATAGCGGCGGCATTCCGCGATCTCATCGGCCATCGCTTTTTCGCCCGGCGCTCCGGTCGTGTTGCGGCGTTCGACGCAGTTCTTCATACCGATTGCGTCGTAAATATCGTCCCCGATCACCGGTGAGAAGCTGCGGAACTCATCAAGGGAAAGGTCATCCAGCGCGCATTTTTTATCGATGCAGTAAAGGACCATCCGGCCGACGATTCCGTGCGCATCGCGGAAGGGAACGCCTTTTTCAACGAGATAATCCGCCGCGTCCGTCGCGTTCGTGAATCCGTTCTTCGCGGACTGCTCCATCACATCGCTGCGGAACTTCGCCGTCCGGATCATGCCGGTAAACAGGCGGACGCACCCCTTCACCGTGTCGATCGCGTCGAAGGTCAGCTCCTTGTCTTCCTGCATATCCTTGTTGTACGCCAGCGGCAGACCTTTCATCGTCGTCAGCATCTGGACGAGGGCGCCGTAGACGCGTCCCGTTTTTCCGCGCACAAGCTCCGCGATGTCCGGGTTTTTTTTCTGAGGCATGATGGAGATTCCGGTGCTGTACGCGTCATCCAGCTCGATAAACCGGTACTCGTTCGTATTCCAGGTGATGATCTCCTCGCAGAACCGCGATAGATGCATCATGATCATCGACAGGGCGGACAGAAACTCGATCACATAATCCCGGTCGGACACGGAATCCATGCTGTTTCGCGTCGGTCCGTCAAAGCCAAGCTTATCCGCCGTGTAACGCCGGTCCAGAGGATACGTCGTTCCTGCCAGAGCGCCCGCCCCCAGCGGACAGAAGTTCATCCTTCTGCGGAGGTCAGAGAGGCGTCCCCGGTCGCGGCGGAACATCTCGAAATACGCTCCGAAATGATGGCTGAGGGTCACCGGCTGCGCCTTCTGGAGATGGGTAAATCCCGGCATGTACGTATGCACGTTTTCTTCCATAATTTTGAGAATTTCAGTGAGCAGTTCGCGCAGCTCGTCGTCCACCGCGTCCACCTCATCGCGCACATACAGACGCATATCCAGCGCAACCTGATCGTTGCGGCTTCTGCCCGTGTGAAGCTTCTTGCCGGCGTCTCCGATCCGGTCGATCAGATTCGCCTCGACGAAGCTGTGAATGTCCTCATATTCGTCCGTGATCTCCAGATTTCCGAGTTCCACGTCCTTCAGGATTTCGATCAGACCGCCGACGATTTTATCGCGCTCTTCGTCCGTCAGGACCTTCTGCCGCGCCAGCATGTTCGCGTGTGCGATGCTCCCCTGTATGTCGTAGCGGTAGAGCCGCCGGTCAAATGTGATCGACGCGTTGAACTGATACGCAAGCCTGTCTGTTTCCTTAGTAAATCTTCCGCCCCAAAGCTGTGCCATTGTCTTCCTCACTTTCCCTTTTCGCGCTTGTCCGCCTCGTTCTTTGAATAGATGCAGCCGCAGAAATTCTGACGGTACAGATGATATTCCTTCGACAGCTCAATCGAGCGGAGATATCCGTTTCTCTTCTTAAAATCCGACGGCAGAAACGAGATCCCGTACCGCTCTGCCGCTTCCTCTCCGATCCGGTTGAGCAGATCCGCGTCTTTTAGCGGACTGATCGTCAGTGTCGTTGTGAACAGTGAAATTCCGAGTTCCTTCGCGGTTTTCGCCGCCTCGTCCAGCCGGAGCCTGAAGCACCTTCTGCACCGCTCGCCGCCCTCCGGGGCATCCTCCAGTCCCTTCGCCGCCTCATAATACCGCTCCGGATCGTATCGTCCGCGGATGACCCGGACCGGGTGTTCAAATGTCATGTCGGACACGAGGCGCTCCAGCTCGGATGCCCGTTTTTCGTACTCCTCCGCCGGAGAAATATTCGGGTTGTAGTAGAACACCGTCAGGTCAAAATACCGGGAAAGGTACTCCAGTACGTAGCTGCTGCACGGAGCACAGCAGCTGTGAAGCAGAAGGTTCGGAACCGTTTTGTCCGCACACAGGCGATGGATCGCTTCATCGGTTTTTTTCTGATAATTGACCTTCTGCCTGCCGTCCGGATTCTGATTCATTTCGTATCCTTTCCGATAAAAAACCGCGCCGCGACCGTCATCATCGCGCAGAAAAACAGCTGAATGTAATAGGAAATTCCGCGTGAGAGCATCATCCCGGGCAGAACGAATTTTGCGCCGAACACCGGGCGGAAAATCTGCAGGAAAAGCGCCTCGGTGATTCCCGTTCCTCCCGGGAGCGGCAGCAGATCCACCGATATCGAGATACACGCCTGCAGCATCGTGATCACCGCAGCGGATGTCCCGTACAGTCCGAAGGACCGGTAGACGAAGTAAGTCGTGAGAAAGTAGAAAAAGCGCTGGAGAAATGTGATCCCGAACAGCACCGCCATCTGCTTCCTGTGACTCCGGAAAAATGACGCCGTCTCCTTGTAGCGGTCCATGAAGGATATGATTCTCTTCCGGTGGCCCCGGAACCGCTTCAAAAGACGCCCTCTCTCGACAAACCGGTCATACACCGCCAGCGAAATCCTCTTCGCGAACGAAGGTGAAAAAATCAGGATCGCGAGGAATGCGGTAAATCCGATGGTCAGCACCATGCCGAGACAGAACCAGCCAAACGCTCCGGAGAGATACTCCCCGAGGAATGTCCAGCCGAACAGGAGGTACCAGATCCCGACCGCGACGAGCACCGACTTGAAGAGGAAGGTCATGATCAGGATGACGATGGAACTCGTCGAGATGGGGATTCCCTCTTTTTTCATATTCACGATCTGCGCCGGCGGTCCGCCGCTCTGGAACGGTGTGATGCTGCAGTAAAAATACCCTGTGAAGGAGAACAGCATGCACTTCCAGATGTTTTTCCGCATCCCGACGGCGATCAGCATCTGATGGATCACGACTGCCTGCAGGATCAGGAACATCAGAACCGATCCGACCGCAAGCATCAGAAATCCAGAATGAGCGCGCCGCATATCCGCGATCAGCTCCCGGATGCTTACCCCCTTAAGGACGCCGGCGAACGTCAGCAGCAGAACCGCCGCAAAAAAGACAACATTAAATATGGTACGTTTCGAAACACGCATATTCCGAAATCAAAGCTGAGCCTGAACCGCCCTCGGCCGGAATCCCTCTTCCTCAAGCGCGGCTATGATGCGGTTTTTATGATCGGTTCCGAACGCCTCCATCGTGATGCGAAGCTCAACTGCCGCATTCCGGTTCGTCGTGTAAAACTGGTTGTGCTCCAGCTTGATAATATTTCCCTGTTCCTTCGCGATCACGGTGGAAACCCGCACGAGTTCGCCCGGACGGTCAGGAAGCAGCACGGAGATCGTAAAGATGCGGTCCCGCGCGATCAGTCCGTTCTGAACAACCTGGGACATCGTGATGACGTCCATATTGCCTCCGCTGAGAACGGAGACAACCTTCTTGTTCTTCATGTCGAGATGACGGAGCGCCGCTACGGTCAGAAGGCCGGAGTTCTCCACGATCATCTTGTGGTTTTCAACCATATCGAGGAACGCGACGACCAGTTCTTCATCCGGAACGGTGATGATTTCATCAAGATTTTTCTGGATATACGGGAAGATGTGTTCGCCCGGCTTTTTCACGGCCGTGCCGTCCGCGATCGTATTGACTGACGGAAGTTCGGTAACTTTTCCGTTCTGCAG
>ONLT01000043.1 GCA_900318755.1 uncultured Eubacteriales bacterium | reverse complement strand
TTACGGAGGGCTGACGTACCAGAGAAGCCCGATTGTGTACGGAAAAGCCGAGATCATCGAGCAGCAGGAGGGCATCGCGATCCTCGCGATCGGATCTATGGTGCGGACGGGTCTCGATGTGCTGCGAAAGCTGAATCAGGGCGGCAGGAAGGCGACGCTCGTCAACATGCGGTTCGCGAAGCCGATTGATACGGAGATGCTCGATCATCTGGCGGAGACGCACACGACGATGATCACGATCGAGGAGAACGTGCGGACGGGCGGCTTCGGCGAGCAGGTGCAGGATTATGTGGAACAGTCCCATCCGGAGATCCGGGTGAAGATTTTCGCAATTCCGGATGAGTTTATCGGGCACGGAAGCGTCGCATGGCAGCGGCATGAGGCCGGGCTGGACGCGGATGCGATCTGCGATGCGGTCACCGGCGCAGACCGGAGCGGAAGGACAGAATAAATGGGAAAAGAACGGCTTGATGTTCTCGTGATCCGACACGGATTCGCGGACGCCAGGGAGAAGGCGAAGCGCCTGATCATGGCGGGTGAGATCTATGTCGACGGACAGAAGGAAGACAAGGCGGGCATGCGGTTCGACGAGACGGCGGAAATCGAGTACCGCGGGAACAACCCGCTTCCCTATGTCGGGAGGGGCGGTCTGAAGCTGGAAAAGGCGATCCGCGTATTCCGTCCGGATCTGACCGGGCGCGTGTGCATGGATGTGGGCGCGTCCACCGGAGGGTTTACGGACTGTATGCTGCAGAACGGCGCGAGGCTTGTCTATTCGGTTGATGTCGGACGCGGACAGCTCGCATGGAAGCTGCGGGAGGATCCGCGGGTCGTCTGTATGGAACGGACGAATATCCGGTATCTCGAACCGGAGGAAATCGGCGAGAGACCGTCCTTTGTTTCCATAGACGTGTCGTTTATTTCTCTGTCCATTGTACTTCCGGCGGTGATGAGTCTGATCGCGCCGTCCGGGCGGATTGTCTGCCTGATCAAGCCGCAGTTCGAGGCCGGCCGCGAAAAGGTAGGGAAAAAAGGCGTGGTCCGCGATCCGGAGGTGCACAGAGAAGTAATCCGGAAGATCGGCGCCATCGCAGATTCGCAGGGCTTAAGTGTACTGGGACTTGATTATTCTCCGATCAAGGGACCGGAGGGAAACATCGAATACCTGCTCTATCTTGAGACGCCCGGAGAGTCCGGGCCGTTCGGGCGGAAAGGCCTGTCGGAGGAGATGATCGAAGAAACGGTCCGGGCGGCGCACGCAGAACTGGACCGGCAGCCGTAGGAACCGCGCTGCGCGGTGGAGGATTTTATGCACCGGTTTTATCTTATTACAAATACAATCAAGGATCCGGATCTTTCGGTCACCCACTCGATCATGAATTACCTCATGAGCAAGGGGCAGACGTGCACGTACTGTCTGGAGAACAAACGGAACGCGCACGATCCGTTCCGTTACACGAATCCGGATAATATTCCCGAGGGCACGGACTGCATCCTGGTGCTCGGCGGAGACGGGACGCTGATTCTGTCCGCCACCGACACGATCGACCGGCAGATCCCGCTTCTCGGCATCAATCTGGGTACGCTGGGCTATCTCGCGGAGATTGACCGCACGTCGATTTACCCGGCGATGGATCATCTGATCCGCGGGGAGTACATGATCGAGCAGCGGATGCTTCTGCGGGGGACGGTCTCGCGGGCCGGGGTGCCCTGCGAATCGGATATCGCGCTGAATGATATTGTGATCCGGAAGGATGAAGCCTACGGCACGATCGAAGTGAAGAATTTCGTCAATGACGCGTACCTGAATTCCTACAAGACGGACGGAATCATCATCTCCACGCCGACGGGATCCACCGGCTACAGCATGTCGGTCGGCGGCCCGATCATCTCGCCGGGGGCGAATCTTTTTCTGATGACACCGCTTGCGGCGCACGTTCTGAACACGCGCAGCATCGTGCTTCCGTGCGAGGATACGATCAGCGTAATCGTGGGGCCGGGCCGCGACGGACAGCGGGAGAAGGCGGCGGCTTACTTTGACGGCAACAAGAAGGTGGCGATGACGACGGGGGACCGCATCGACATCCGCCGCGCAGATAAGACCGCGCTTTTTGTCAAGCTGGACAACCACAGTTTTCTGGAGACGCTCAGCCGCAAAATGAGCAACTGAATATGGGGGCATCTGATATGAAACCGAACAGGCACGCGCAGATCCTGAAGCTGATCCGCGAGTACGATATTGAGACGCAGGAAGAGCTGGCGAAGAAGCTCAATGAAACGGGATTTCCGGTCACGCAGGCGACGGTTTCGCGCGATATCCGCGAGCTGAAGCTGACGAAGCTGGCAAATGATCACGGCGGATCGCGCTACGCTCTGATGGAGAATCTTCCGCAGGATGAGGAAGGGCGCTTTATCCGTGTCCTGAAGGATTCCTTTGTCTCGATGGATACGGCGGACAGCATTGTCGTGATCAAGACGGCGCCGGGGATGGCGATGGCGGCGGCATCGGTTCTCGATGAGCTCCGTCTCGACGAGATCGTCGGAAGCATCGCCGGGGACAACACGATTATGTGTGCGGCGCGCAGCCATGAAGACGCGGTAAAGGTGATGAAAAATCTGCGGAAGATGCTGGAACGCATCTGAAGCGCAGGCGCGCCTGATGCGGCCTGCCCGGGATCTGGTGTGGAGGAAACGGAGGCACCGGAAATGTTGACAGAACTGCATGTAAAAAATCTGGCACTGATCGATGAGGCAGACGTCTCCTTCGGTCAGGGCCTTAATATTTTAACGGGAGAGACCGGAGCCGGCAAATCGATTCTGCTGGGCGCTGTGAATCTGGCGCTCGGACAGAAATTTTCAAAGGAGATGCTCCGGACCGGGCAGAACCAGGCTCTCGTGGAGCTTGTCTTTGATGTCGGCCGCGAATCGGTCAGGGAAAAGCTGCGCGGACTCGGAATCGAGCCGGAGGACGGCCAGGTCATAATTACGCGAAGGATCCGGGACGGCCGGAGTGTGAGCCGCGTAAACGGAGAGGCCTGCACGGCATCGGCGCTCAGAAAAGCCGCCTCTCTGCTGATTGACATTCACGGGCAGCATGCGAACCAGACGCTGCTGGATCCGGACGGACAGCTCCGTCTGCTCGATCTGTACGGCGAAGCGCGCATCGCACCGCTTAAGGAAGCCGTGCGGGAGTCGTACCGCTCGTACCGGACCATTATGAGGGAACTGGAAAATTATCAGATCGATGACCGGGCGAGAGACCGGGAGATCGATCTCCTTTCCTATGAAATTAATGAAATCAGTGACGCCGATCTGCGTGACGGAGAAGAAGAGGCACTCGACCGGGAATACCGGCGAATGGCGAACAGCCGCAGAATCACCGGAACGCTCGGCGAGGTCTGCCGGATGACCGGAGGCGACGGAGCGGGGGAACTCGTGAGCCGGGCGCTGCGCGAACTTTCGGAAATCACGGAGTTTGACGGCGCGCTGTCCGATCTGGCGTCCGGCCTTGCGGATGCGGAGGGACTGCTGGGGGATTTTAACCGGGGCGCGTCGGATTATCTGGAGGCTCAGTCCTTCTCCGAAGAAGAGTTCCGCGAGATTGAGGAGCGTCTCGATCTGATCCGCCATCTGGAGTCAAAATACGGGAAAACGATCGATGAGATCCGCGCCTATCTGGAAAAACAGGAGGAACGTCTGGACGCGCTCCGCAACTTCGGCGAGCGGAAGGCGGAGCTTCAAAAAGAGGCGGCCGCCGCGGAAAAGAAGATGAACGAAGCGGCGAAAACGCTGACGGCGTGCAGGAAGAGCTGTGCGGAGCAGTTCGCGAAAGAAATCTGCGCGTCACTGATCAATCTGAATTTTCTGACGGCGCGGTTTGAGGTCGCGTTTGAGCCGCTGGATCACTGCACGGAAAATGGGGCGGACGCAGTTACATTTCTGCTTTCGACAAACCCGGGTGAAGCGCTCCGGCCTCTCTCGAAAATCGCCTCCGGCGGCGAGCTTTCCAGAATCATGCTGGCGATCCGGACGATTATGGCGGACCGGGACGACACGGAGACGCTGATTTTTGATGAGATTGACGCGGGGATCAGCGGCCGGACCGCGCAGAAGGTTTCAGAGGAGATGGCGCGCGTGGCGAAAAGCCGCCAGGTCATTGCGATCACGCATCTCGCGCAGATCGCGGCGATGGCGGATCATCATTTTGAGATCCGGAAGAGCGTAGAGGACGGCTCTACGATCAGCCGGCTCCGGGAGCTGAATGAGGATGAGTCGGTTGATGAGCTGGCGCGGATTCTCGGCGGCGCAAGGATCACGGAAGCGGTGCGGAAAAATGCGCGCGAGATGAAAGAGATGGCAGAGCGTGAGAAGTCTGCCCTGTGAGGAGTATGCGGTTCAAATAAACAGAGCTCCCGGTTCGGAAGAAACCGGCGCGGCGTTTTCAAGGCGCGCGTCTGCCCGGACCGGGAGGTTTTTTGTGTCATCGCAGAAAATTTTAAAATAGTGTTGACATTCAAATGGGTGAGTGCTACATTAAGTAGCGAAGATATTAGCACTCCAATGTAATGAGTGCTAACAAATCAGAAAGGAGCAGCGGTTTGGATTTAGAACTGGACGAGAGAAAAAGAATCATCCTGAAAGCGATCATTCAGACGTACCTGGAAACAGGCGATCCGGTTGGCTCGCGGACGATCTCGAAGTACACAGATCTGAACTTAAGTTCCGCTACGATCCGAAACGAGATGTCCGACCTGGAGGAGATGGGCTACATCATTCAGCCCCACACCTCGGCGGGCCGCATTCCGTCGGATAAGGGCTACCGGTATTACGTGAATGAGCTGATCCTCGAAAATCAGGAAAAGGACCAGCAGATCACGGAGGTCAGAGATCTGATGATCAAGAAGACCGACCGGCTGGAAAATGTGCTGAAGCAGGTCGTCAAGGCGCTGGCGAACAACACGAACTACGCGACGATGATCATGCCGTCGGTCCATTCGACGAGGCTGAAGTTCATCCAGCTCTCGAGAGTGCATGAGCAGCAGCTCCTTGCGGTGATCGTGGCACAGGGCAATCTGGTGAAGAACCGTCTGATCGATCTGGAGGAGCCGATTGACGACGAACAGCTGCTGAAGCTGAATCTGCTTCTGAACACGCAGCTGAACGGCCTCTCCATCGGTGAGATCAATCTGGAGATGATCCAGAGAATGAAAGAGCAGGCGGGCATTCACAGCGTTGTCATCAGTACGGTCGTGGACGCGGTTGCGGAGGCGATCAAACCGGACCACGACGACACGAGAGTTTATACGAGCGGTGCGAAGAACATCTTCAAATATCCGGAGCTTGCGGATTCGGAGAGCGCCAGCGAGCTGATCTCCGCGTTCGAGGACAAGAATGAACTGGCTGAGATGCTTCAGGAGACGGAGGCTGACGCGAAGGACGGTGATATTCAGGTCTACATCGGCAGGGAATCGCCGCTGCAGAACATGGACGAGGTTTCCGTCGTCACCGCGAGTTACGATCTGGGCGACGGCATGACCGGACGGATCGGAATCGTGGGTCCGAGACGGATGGATTACAGGAATGTCGTGAACAACCTGAAAACGATGAAGGTTCAGCTCGACACCATTTTCAAGGGAAACGGCGGAGACGGAACCGCCGGCGGACCGGATCAGGAAAAACCGGAGAAGCCTGCCGGGCAGCCGGAGACAGAAATGTCCGGAGAGCCCGATGGGAAGCCGGAGGCGGGAATGCCCGGAGAGCCCGAAGCGGAATCGACCGAATAGGCACCTCCGCGTGAAGACGCGGGATCGGGGTTATTAGACAGGACAGAAAGGTGGGACAGATTT
>ONLT01000058.1 GCA_900318755.1 uncultured Eubacteriales bacterium | reverse complement strand
GATCGATCAGGCGCCGACTCATCAGGCAGTCGATCTGATGACGATCATGCCGCACATCGACGCGACCGGTATTCTTGTACACACTCCGGTTACACACGGCCATATTATCACGGTAGTCGCTCACGGCAAACAGAAGATCACGAAGGAGATGGCGCTGGAGGCATTCAGCAAGCATCCGCGTATCCGCATTCTCCGCATCGAGGACGGATTCCAGGGCAACGCTTCGTACTTCAAGTACGGCCGCGATCTCGGACATAAGCGCGGCGATATGTACGAGGTCGGTCTGTGGGAGAACAGCATCGTTGAGAGCGGGGATGACATCATGTACGCGATGGTGATTCCGCAGGAAGCGGTCACGATTCCGGAGACGATGGACGGCATCCGCGCTGCGTGCCATATGCAGGAGACCAGAGAGGAAGCAACCTCCACCACAAATAAATATCTCGGCATCGGCAGGTTCAGAGAGCTCGGACTTGGCTGATCAGCAATCGTAATTTGAAGAGAACATGGCTGCCGCATTTGGAAACGATCGGACCGGACGATGCGTCAGGTCCGGTCCGCCTTCCGGAAACGGCAGCCTTTTCATCGGAAGCTGCAGGAGACCGAATCAGAAGATACAGGAGACCGAAATGGAATTTGGAATTCGCACGATGGATGACGTAGATGTCGCGGGGAAAACCGTGCTCTGCCGAATCGATATCAATCAGCCGGTTGACCGCAAAACCGGGACGCTTCGCAGCACGACGCGCATCGAGGCGTGCGTGCCGACGATCCGGGAGCTCTCGGACAAGGGCGCGAAGGTCGTCCTGATGGCGCATCAGGGCAGTGACATCGAATACCAGAATTATTACACGCTTGAGCCGCACAGCAGGGTTCTCGCAGAACTGCTCGGCCGCGAAGTCATGTTTATCCCGGACGTCTGCGGACCGGCGGCGATCGAAAAGATCAAAAGTCTGAAGAACGGAGAGATCCTTCTTCTTGATAATGTCCGCTTTATGGCGGAGGAGCAGACACTGTTTGAGAAAAAGCTCCGCCTGACCCATGAGCAGATGGCGGAGACGCTCGTCGTCAGAAAGCTGGCGCCGCTGGCGGACCTCTATCTCTGCGACGCGTTCGCCGCTGCTCACAGAGACCAGCCGACGCTCTGCGGGTTTGAAGAGATCGTTCCGTCGATGATGGGGCGTCTGTTTGAAAAGGAGTACGTCGTGCTTTCTTCGCTGATGGAATCTCCGGAGCGTCCCTGCACCTTCGTGCTCGGCGGCGCGAAGATCGCGGACGCCTTCCTGATGATGGAATCCGTTCTTTCGGGCGGCGCGGCGGATCACATTCTCGCCGGCGGAGTCGTCGCGAATATTCTGCTGATCGCGAAGGGCGAAAAAATCGGACGGGGAAGCTACGATTTTATCGTGAAATCGAATTACGAGGAGTTCTTTGAGAAAGCGAAGGGACTGCTTGAGCGCTATGCGGACCGGATTGTCCTGCCGACGGACCTTGCGTGGGTTGAGAACGGCGTCCGGCACGAGGCCCGGATCGGTGAGATCCCGGACAATATCGGCGCCATCGACATCGGAACGGAAACGGCGGAGACGTACCAGAAGTATATCCGCGGGTCCAAAACGGTCTTCGTAAACGGACCGATGGGCATTTTCGAGGAAGAACCGTCTGAGAAGGGAACGAAGATGGTCTGGGATGCCCTCGGCGATACGGAGGCGTATACCGTCGTCGGCGGCGGCGACAGCATCACCGCGACGACGAAGTACGGCAAGACCGAAAAGATTTCCTACATCTGCACCGGCGGCGGCTCGCTGATCCGCTTCCTGACGGGGGAGGAGCTTCCGGTCGTACACGCGCTGAGAAAAGGATCGAAACTGCCGGTTCGGTGAGCCGGCGGACGGTATTTATGGAAAGGAGCCTCAGGATGAAACTGGAACTCGGGATCGGACAGCGCACAGAAAGTGTTGAGATACCGGATCAGAACCTGACGGATGTTCTCACGCCCAATCCGATGCAGTACGAGCGGATGGGCGAGGAGGAAGTGCGCTACGCGCTGGAGCATCCGATCGGAAGCAGACGGCTGCGGGAGATCGTGAAGCCCGGCGAAAAAATCGCCGTCGTCACGAGCGACATCTCACGGCCGATGCCGACATTCACCGCGATGCCGGCTGTGCTGGACGAGCTTTATGCGGCGGGCGTCAGAAAAGAAGACATTACGCTGGTGTTCGCGCTCGGAAGTCACAGAAAACAGACGGAAGAGGAGAAGCGCCACCTGGCGGGCGAGCGCGCATGGAACGAGATCCGATGCATCGACGGGGATCCGGAAGACGTGGTGAATATGGGAACGACGTCGAGAGGAACGCCGGTCGACATCGTCCGCGTCGTCGCCGAGGCGGACCGGAGGATCTGCCTGGGCAACATTGAGTACCATTATTTCGCCGGTTATTCGGGAGGAGCGAAGGCGATCATGCCGGGATGCTCCACGTGGAACGCGATTCAGGCGAATCACAGCATGATGGTGCGGGAGGAGTCCCACGCTGGGAACATCGCGACGAATCCGGTCCGGCAGGACATCGAGGAAGCGTGTTCGATGGTGGGCGTCGATTTTATTCTCAACGTCGTGCTGAATGAGCACAAGAAGATTGTAAAAGCGGTCGCGGGCGACGTGACGGAGGCGCACCGCGTGGGGTGCGAATATCTGGACCGCCTCTACGCGAAGAAAATAAAGAAGCAGGCGGATATCGTCATCGTCTCCCAGGGAGGCGCGCCGAAGGATCTGAATCTGTATCAGACACAGAAGGCGCTGGACAACTCGAAGCACGCGGTCCGCGAGGGCGGCATCATCATCCTCGTCGGCTCGTGCAGGGAAGGACTGGGGAACCCGGTGTTCGACCAGTGGTTCCGGGAGGCGTCCTGCCCGCAGGATATCATCGACCGCCTGAACCGCGGATTTAAACTCGGCGGGCATAAGGCGGCGGCCGTGGCGCAGGTGATGAACCGCGCGTCGATTTACATGGTCTCCGACATGGCCCCGGATTTTGTCCGGTCGATTTTCATGACACCGTTTGCGACTGTGCAGGAAGCCTATGACGCGGCGCAGAAAAAACTTGGCGGAAATGCGGATGTGATCGTGATGCCGTACGGCGGATCGACCCTTCCGCAGGTTGAAAACGCATAAATCTTGTTTCAGAGAAAGGATGGAAAGCATCAGTATGGATTACGCAAAGGAATCACTCAAACTTCACGAGCAGTGGAAGGGTAAAATCGAGGTCGTCACGACCGTTCCGGTCAAGACAAAAGACGATCTCTCCCTCGCATATACGCCGGGCGTCGCAGCGCCGTGCCTCGAGATCCAGAAGGATGTCAACAAGAGCTACGATCTGACCCGCCGCGCGAATCTCGTACTCGTTGTCACGGACGGATCGGCGGTTCTGGGCCTCGGGGATATCGGCCCGGAAGCCGGGATGCCGGTTATGGAAGGAAAGTGCGTCCTGTTCAAGGCATTCGGCGGAGTGGACGCGTTCCCGCTGTGCATCAAGAGCCACGATGTCGATGAGATCGTCAACACGATCTATCTGATCAGCGGAAGCTTCGGAGGCGTCAACCTCGAGGACATCGCGGCGCCGCGCTGCTTCGAGATTGAGAAGAAGCTGAAAGAGAAGTGCGACATTCCGATTTTCCATGATGATCAGCACGGAACTGCCGTCATCACACTGGCAGGCCTCACAAACGCGCTGAAGATCGTCGGAAAGAAGCTCGATGAGATCAAAGTCGTCATGAGCGGTGCGGGTGCGGCTTCCGTCGCAATTTCCAAACTCCTGATCTCCGCAGGCGTCAAAAACCTGACGATGTGCGACCGCCGCGGCGCGATCTACAAGGGCCGTCCGGAGGGAATGAACCCGGTCAAAGAGGAGATGGCGCAGATCACGAACCCGGATATGATCAAGGGATCGCTCGCAGATGCGCTTAAGGGCGCGGATGTCTTTATCGGCGTCAGCGCACCGGGACTGGTCACAAAAGACATGGTCCGCTCCATGAACAAGGATGCGATCATCTTTGCCTGCGCGAACCCGACGCCGGAGATTTTCCCGGACGAGGCGAAGGAAGCGGGCGCTGCCGTTGTGGCGACCGGACGTTCCGATTTCCCGAACCAGATCAACAACGTGCTTGCGTTCCCGGGCATCTTCCGCGGAGCGCTCGACGTACGCGCAAGCGACATCAACGAGGAGATGAAGATTGCCGCTGCGAACGCGTTGGCGGGCCTCGTGTCGGAGGATGAGCTGAACGCGGACTACATCATCCCGGCTGCGTTTGACGAGAGAGTCGCACCGGCTGTCGCGAAGGCGGTCGCCGAGGCGGCGAGAAAGAGCGGCGTCGCGAGAATCTGACGATCCGCCTGCGGGAGGCCCGGTCCTGAACAGCCGGGAGAGGCGCGGGACATCGGGAAAATTCTGGGTGAAATCTCGCAAACCCGTTGAAGTTTTCAGGTAAAAAGTATAAGATAATAATCAAATCGGCCGTCTTTGGCGACGGTTTGGCAGAAATATTCCCGGTTTTATAATTGGGAATATTTTTGTGAGAAGTGTAGGGAAACTGTTGTTTTTACAATTTCAAGGAGAAAGGTGCTATGAGCAAAGAGCAGAAAATGCAGGAACTGCGCGAGTTTGCAGCTGAAATTCGTGTAGAAACG
>ONLT01000028.1 GCA_900318755.1 uncultured Eubacteriales bacterium | reverse complement strand
GCCGGAACGGTTCTCGATCTTCGCGATGATGTCGATGTCCGCACCGCCGTTCTTATCCAGAAAACGGCGCATATCAAGCGCGTCCTGCTTCGTCGATACGAAGGACGCCGCCACGTAATCCACCTCATTTTCAATTCCGAAAAGGAGATCGCTCTTATCCTGCTCGCTGAGAAAATCGTTCTTCAGCAGCTTGCCCGGAAAATTCATGCTCTTGCGGTCGGAAAGCTTTCCGCCGGCCCGGACTACCGTCCGGACATTCGATCCCTCAACAGCCTCAACCTCACAGACGACCAGGCCGTTGTTAACAAGAATCTTGTCCCCGGGCGCCAGATCGTCCGCAAATCCCTTGTAACTGACCGAGACGGTTTTCTCATTTCCCACGACGTCATCCGTCGTGAATGTGAATTCCTGCCCCTCACTGAGCGTCACAGAATGCCCCTCAAAGACGCCGATCCGGTACTCCGGTCCTTTCGTATCCAGCATGATCGCGATCGGAAGTCCGAGCTCGCTGCGGACCTTCTTGATTTTCCGGATCCGCTCCAGATGCTCCTCGTGCGTTCCGTGCGAAAAATTCAGCCTCGCAACATTCATCCCGACCTTCGCCATTCCGATGAGCGTCTCCTCTGAGTCGCTTGCGGGACCGATCGTACAGATAATTTTCGTTTTGCGCATGCAGTGCTCCTTTCTCCCTGTCTCTCGAAATCCAACCACCTGACTGGTCAGAATGTGACCGTTACCGACCATTATAGACGATCTCATTCTAAAAATCAGCCCTGCGTTTCAGCAGATTCTGGGAAGACCCTCTCCCTGAAGAATTCCGATGTTCCGTTCCCCGCCCACGGCGGTCCTGAGAACCACCGTTCCGCGCGGATGCGTTTCCTCTCCCGCCTCCAGAACCCGGCCGATCACGCACGCGTTCTGTCCGTACTTTGACCTCCGGATGATCGAGAGCGCCCGGTCCGCGTCGCGTCCGTCCACGATGCAGACCATTTTCCCCTCGTTGCCCATGTACAGGGGATCCAGCCCCATCATGCGGCAGAAATCGGCGACCGCTCCGGTCACCGGAATCGCCTCATCCGCGATGGAGAACACACGGCCGGAAGCTTCGGCAAGCTCCTTCAGAACCGTTCCGAGACCTCCCCGCGTGACGTCGCGCATGGTGTGGATCCGAACGCCCGATGCAATCAGGTTCCCGACCATATCCGTAAGCGGCGCATTGTCACTCTCTGCGCTGACCTCAATCCCGAGCCTCGAACCGAGAATCACCGCGTGATGCTCGCCGAGACTGCCCGACACAAGAATCGCGTCGCCAGGCTTCGCGTTTTCCGCCGCGATGTCAGTGACCGCCGCGGTCCCATCCGCGCGCCGCCATCCGTTCATAATGCCGCAGCCCGCGGTGTTGATGTAGAGTCCGGGCTCACTGTCGGACCGCCCACCGATGACCTTCGTGTCGCCTGCGACGACACGAACGCCGGCTTCATCGGCCGTCTCCGCCATCGAATGCACCGCCCGCTCCAGAAGCGAGAAGCTCACGCCCTCCTCCAGAATAAATCCGGCCGTGAGATAACGCGGCCTGCTCCCCCGCATCAGAAGATCGTTCACCGTACCGCACACCGCCAGTCTCCCGATATCGCCGCCTCTGTAGATCTGAGGCGTCACGACAAAACTGTCTGTGGTCATCGCGATCCGCGTCCCGTCTCCCGCGTCGAGAACCGCCGCGTCATCCATATCGTTATGAAATTCCTTCGTAAAAATTCCGCTGATCAGCTCACCGGTCGCACTTCCTCCGCTGCCGTGAGCCGTTGTGATCACACGTTCCATCTGTCAGTCCCTTCTATGATTCGCGAGGTAAGAGAAACAGCTTCCCTCCTGCGATACCATGCACGCCCCCTGCGGCGTCATCGGTGTACACACCTTTCCGAACAGCGGGCATTCATACGGCCGGAGCTTTCCCGTCAGGACCTGATCACACCGGCACGCCGGGTTTGCCTTCCGGTCCTCCGTCAGATCGCGGCTGCCGGCGTCATAAATACGATATTGATCCCGGAGCACCCTTCCGGAACCCGGGATCATGCCGATTCCGCGCCAGTAAGCCGGCGCTTCCTCAAAATATTGATCGATCAGCTTCAGCGCCCCGGGATTTCCGTCCCGTGTCGCGACAAGCGGGTAATAGTTCCTGACGACGCCCCGTCCCCGGTCACGGACCAGCGCGCAAAGAGTGATGAGAAGCTCCGGTCCTGAAAATCCTGAAACTCCGAACGGAACCGAATAGTTCTCTGCGATCGGCTCGTACCCGCGGTACCCGGACACCACGCAGACATGACCCGGCGCAAGGAATGCGTCGATCTTCGCCCCGCTCTCACAGAGAAAGTTCACCACCGGCGGCATCGTTTTCAGTGCCGTCAGGAGACGGATGTTGTCGATCCCTTTTTCCGTTATCTCCTTCATAAGAAGCGCGTAAACCGGCGTCGTTGTCTCAAACCCGACGGCGGCAAACACAAAAACCGTCTTCCGGTCTTCTTCGGCCATCGGAAGAACGTCCATCGGCGAGTAGATCATTTTCACGCGTCCGCCCCGGCCCCGCGCCTCTGCAAGATTTCCGGCGCTTCCGGGCACGCGGATCAGATCTCCGAACGTCACCACGCACATGCCGGGTGTCAGGGAGAGTTCGATCAGGCGGTCGATATAAGAAGAGGGGGTGACACAGACGGGACATCCCGGTCCCGAGAGGAGATGAATCCGCTTCGAGAGCATCGACGGAATTCCGTTTTTCGCGATCGACGCCGTGTGACTCCCGCAGACCTCCATGATATTCATCTCAGGGCCGTCGTAATCCCTCAGAAACTGTTTTACCGAATTCAGATCCGCCATCACAACAGACTCCCGCTCATCTCGGAAAGAAGCGACGCGATTTCTTCCGCTTCTGTGCCGCTGAGCTTCTGCAGGACGCAGCCCGCGTGGACAAGAACCCGATCCCCGGGCTTCACGTCCACCAGGCCTGTCCTTGCTTCTACGGCATTGCCGGAAAAACTGACCTTTGCGGTCTTCTTTTGTTCATCAACGGAGAGCACCGTACCTGGCAGCGCTACACACATAATTTCACCTGCTTTTACTGATTTTCCTTCGCCGCAGTCTCCGGTTTCGCCGCAGCTGCGGGTTTTGCCGCTTCCGGTTTTTCCGCAGCGGATTTTGCCGCTCCCGGTTTTGCCGCTGTTGCCGGTTTCGCTGCCGGTTTTGCAGCCGGTTTTGCTGCCGGTTTCATCGTCTCCGGCGGCCTTACAAACCGGTCGGTCTGCTTGGTCCCGTCCGGCGTCGTGTATCCCGGCACGATGTGCAGACACTTCGTCGGACACTTGAGCGTACAGTAAGCGCACTGCACGCAGTCCATCCGGTCAATCTCCCACGATCCTTCCTTCCGGTCGACCCGGATGGCGCCGGACGGACAGTTTTTCGCGCAGAGGGAACAGGAGATGCACTTTTCAATTTCGATCTCAATGTGCCCGCGGCTTCCCTCCGGATAGTCGATGGGTTCAGCCGGATATTTCGTCGTCACCGGCTTCTTAAACAGATTGGCGAGCATCGTGTTCCTGAATGTCATAATTCCCATTTTGCACGCCTCCTCACCGCTCCGTGCAGCTGATGCACGGATCAATGCTCACAACAAGAATGCCGACGTCCGCGTAATTCGCGCCCTGAAGCATTTTGCAGAGTCCCGGAAGGTTTGCAAATGTGGGGGTACGGATCCGGAACCGGTTCAGGAACCTTGAGTTCTCGGCATTCACATAATAAATTGCTTCTCCCCTGGGCTGTTCAATCCGCACCAGGGCCTCTCCCTTCGGCATACCCTTGACCGGAACATTGAGGTCTCCCGCCGGAAGCTGATCCAGCGCCTGGCGGATCAGCTGAATCGACTGGAAGATTTCCTTCGTCCGGACCAGAATTCTGGCGTAGCAGTCGCCCTCCTCCGAGATAATCGGCTCGAAATCAAGCTTTCCGTACGCTTCATATCCGGTCATGCGCATGTCGTACTTCAGACCGCTTGCCCGCGCAAACGGGCCGGCCGCGCCGAGATCATGGACCTCTTCCTTCGTCAGGACGCCAATTCCTCGCGTTCTCTTCTGAACCGTCATGTCTCCGAAGAGCGTCTTCTCGCAGTTTTTGAGATCCTTCTCGATCTGATCCAGCTCGCCCTTCAGAAAACGGATCTGATCCTCATTCAGATCTCTGTGGACGCCGCCGATCTGGTTGACCGAGAAAATGATCCGGCCGCCGGTCGTCGCCTCCATCACATCGAGAACGTGCTCACGGATCCGCCAGCACTCATAGAACAGACTCTCAAAACCGAACGCGTCGGCCGTCAGGCCCAGCCAGAGCAGATGAGAATGCACTCTCGAAAACTCCATCCAGATCGTGCGAAGATACTTTGCGCGCTCCGGCACCTCGACGTTCATCACCTTTTCAACCGCTTCGCAGTATCCCATGCCGTGCCCGAAGGAACAGATTCCGCACGTCCGCTCCGCGACATAGACCATCTCATTAAAATCTCTTTTTTCCGCCAGACCCTCGAGGCCTCTGTGGATAAAGCCGATATTCGGGATGGCTTCCTTAACCACCTCATCTTCCACGACAAGATCCAGATGAATCGGCTCCGGGAGCACCGGATGCTGGGGGCCGAACGGAATTACGCTCTGAATGCCCATTATTCGACGCCTCCTTCTTTCTTAACCACTTTGATCTCCGGCTCCGGCATATTCGCTGCCTCTTCCGCCGCCTTGCGGATCTCCTCCGCCTCAAGCGCTCTGGCTTCCTTCGCCTTCTCGTTCAGGAATGGCTCTTCCGCGTCGATCCGGTAGAACTTTCCGTGATAGTCGCCGTCGATCATCTCAATCTTAAGGCCGAACATCTCGGCCATCTCATTTTCATAATAATTCGCGTAAGGATACGAGTCACAGATGCTCGGAATCGTATCGTTCAGGCCCACCATCACCCGGACATTCGTAAGCACGTACGTATCGTCGTCCGTAAATGAATAAAGAACCTCATACTGATTGTTGACTACCGCGCAGCAGATCTGAACAAGCCTGAGACCCTCCTGCCGCTTCCGCATCACCGTAATCAGCAGATCACCCTTCTGGACGTCCTCAAATTTCTGAACAGGTTCGATGACTGTCATGCCTGCCTCCTCTCGCGCTTCTTCTCCTTCATCAGGGCGTCGTGCTCCTCCGATCTCTTCTGGAACAGCTCTCTCGCCCTGATAATCCCGTCGATGATCGCCTGCGGTCTGGCCGCGCAGCCCGGGACATAGATATCGACCGGAATCACCGTGTCCGCGCCGCCGCGGATGTTATACGCGTCCTTGAAGACGCCCCCGGTGCACGCGCAGATTCCGACGGCCACCACGACCTTCGGGCGCGGCATCTGATCGTAGAGCTGCTTCACAACCGGCGCAGTCTGTGAGTTGATGCCTCCGGTGATCAGAAAGATGTCCGCCTGCATCGGATCTCCCGTGTTTTCGACGCCGAGACGCTCCGCGTCATAGACCGGCGTCATAGACGCCAAAACCTCAATATCGCAGCCGTTGCAGCTGGATCCGTCGTAATGCAGGATCCACGGCGAGCGTTTTACATTTGCCATTGATTTATCCCTCCGGAAGCGATCGATCAAATAACCATCAGCAGAATCAGATTGACACCGGCGCAGATCAGCGTCACGATCCATGAAAGGATCAGCATATCCTTCCACTTCACGCGCGCGCACGTGTTGTCAATCAGAATCTCCAGAAAATAGACGATGAGAATGACAGCGACGGCAACGATGATGCTCGTCGGGTGACTGTTGATGATATACATCGCAACGACAGCCAGCATAAGGACTGTCTCATACCACTCAGTAATCTCAAAATACGCCAGGTTCTTCGCGCCCATCTCGGTGGTGATTCCCTTGACCAGCTCCTGATGCGCGTGGGTGCTCTGTGCCGTGTCAAACGGCGACTTGCGCATCTTGATCGTAAGCACGAAGATAAACGCCGCGAAAAATCCCGGCATCTTCGCGATCGCGCTCACAGGCTCCCCGATAATGGATTCCACCTCAAAGGAGCCGGTCGCGAGATAAAATCCCACCGCGGAGAACAGCAGGGCCGGCTCAATCGCCATATCCTGCACCAACTCGCGCAGCGCTCCCATCGTGCTCATCGGTGATCCGGTGACCACCGCCGCGAGATACAGGAAAACCGATGACGTGGACATAATAAAGAACACCATCAGGACGTCCACGCCCGCGAAAAACAGGCAGCCGGTGATAATCGTCAGAATCATATAGGATACGATCAGGAATCCCTGTGAACGGTCAACCGCGATAACCTGCTTCTTTAACAGCTTGATCACGTCGTACATCGGCTGAAGAACCGGCGGGCCGACACGCCGCTGCATTCTGGCGGAGATCTTCCGGTCAATTCCTGCCAGAAGCGCTCCGATCAGCGGAGCCAGAAGCACATACAGAACAACCAGAACCACTCTTACCCCTGTTGTCATAACGCGCCTCCTACCGTCATCGCTACGGTCACAATGATCACCGCCGATGTGATAACCTCACACGGCACCATCAGTCGCCGCACACCGAACACATTTCTTAAATAAAGATTCGAGACCACCAGCTTCTTCTCCTCACCGAACGAATCGACAAACGCGTCGTTACTGCCCGTGTTGATTCCGTTCATATACGAGAGCTTCCGGTTGACCGCCGTATGTTTGTTCCGGAGATACGCAAAGACCGGAACCGCAAAGAAGAACAGGATCAGCAGAACCAGCAGATAGAGCACGCCGGTCGGAATGACCTGTCTCGCCGAGCCGAACATATCGGTAACCAGCGGATCAACATAAATCTGCGAGACAAGCGGGAACAGCGCACAGATGGCGATCATCAGCACGGTATGAACTCCGAGGGAGATCATCTCGTTCGTCTTCGTGATGTCCTTCACCGGAGGCTTCGACGATCGCGCGATCAGCTTGCCGAGCCACTTGGTCCAGTAGAACGAGGTGGTCGCGGAACCGAAGCAGATAAAGAACACAAGGATGATGTTTCTGCTCTCCACCGATGCCTTCAGCGCAGCCCATTTGGAAATCAGCATTCCGAACGGCGCCAGATACATGCCGCATATGCCGATGAACATGATGATCGCAAGCCGCGGCAGGCGGTACAGGAGTCCCTGCATCTCCTCAACGTCACGGGAATGAATCGCATTCTCTGTTGCTCCCACATCCTGGAACAGAAGCGATTTGCTAATCGCATGGAAAATCATCAGGAACACGCCGGCCCAGATCGTCTCAGGCCGTCCGACGCCCGCGCACGCGGTCATCAGACCGAGGTTTGAGATCGTGGACATCGCCAGAACCTTCTTGGCGTCGCTCTGCGCGATGGCGATGAACGAAGCCGCCAAAAAAGTAAATCCTCCGACAAAGGCAACCATCTGCCCGCTGAGGCTTCCCTTAAGCGCCGGCGACAGACGGAACAGAATATAGATGCCCGCCTTGACCATCGTCGCGCTGTGCAGCAGCGCCGAGGACGGAGTCGGCGCGACCATGGCGCCGAGCAGCCACCGTGAGAAAGGCATCTGCGCGGCCTTCGTGAGCGCCGCGAACGCGGTGAGCGCGACGGCGACAAGCGCCGCGTGCTGGAACATCGATCCGCTCCAGACCATCGTCTGAAGATCCGTGTTCCCGTCCGCCAGCGCATAGTAAATGATTCCCGCCGCAAGCGCGCAGCCTCCGAGCAGGTTCATCCACAAAGCGCGGAACGAGTTTCTCTCGGCCTCCTCCAGCTTCGTGTAACCGATCAGGAGGAACGAGCAGACCGACGTAACCTCCCAGAAGAAATCAATCCACAGAAGATCCGAGGAGAGCACGAAACCGAACATCGCTCCGAGGAACAGAAACAGAACCATGAAAAAGTAATAGCGCCGGTCGGGGATATCGGTGTGGTAATGCTGATACCCGTGCATATAGCCGACGGCATAGATCACGATCAGACTTCCGATGATGCCGACAATCAGGCACATCAGAATGGAAAGATGATCCAGATAGATGCGCTTGTAATCCGTCATCTCCGGCCCGAACAGTTCAAGCCAGGCGATTCCGAGTGTCGGAACAATTGAAAGAAGACTGATGTACCATCTCTTATGCTTAAAGCAGAGATAGGTGACGACGCACATCAGAATCAGCTCAGCGATGAGAATGATCCGGTCAGCTGCTTCCGTATGGTAATACAGCTTGATCTTCCCCGCTCCCTGCGCGACCCACTGCGCGCACAAAAAGACAGACGCGGCCATAATGATAACCGCGCTGACATACGCCACTGCGTTTCGAACCTTGTTTACCCGGATGCAGAACATCAGGACTGCCGCCACAAACGGAAAGCAGATTAAGAATGGTATGACGCCCACTGGAACGATCCCTCCTGTTCCCAAAATTATTACCATACCTATTATAATACTCCTCTGTTTTTTTTAAAGAGATATGTCTTTTTTTGTGCAATTCGCGATAAATCAGCTATAATACTTTTTGAAACTTTTCCACAATGAAATCATTTCAGGTAAGGATGAGAAATCATGCATGAATTGAGCTACATGATCCGGCTGGCCCGCATGGCTTCCGAGGCCGCGGCAGCAAACCACGCAAAATCCGTTGAATCTGTGTCCGTCTCCATCGGGACAATGGTTGGCCTCGTGCCCGAATATATGCAGCGGTACTGGCCCACAGCGGTGAAAGGGACGATTCTCGAGGGCTCAAAACTCGTGATCGGGGAGATTCCGGTCGAGGCTTGCTGCAGCTCCTGCGGTACAGTATACCGGCCTGACCGTGAACATCATTATCAATGTCCCGTCTGCGGAAGTTCTTCCGGGAAACTGCTGCACGGAAGGGAGTTTCTGATTCAGTCGATCACAATCGAAACCTGATTCCGCATCGGCATCCCGCATCGTCCCATCGGCATCCCGCATCTCATCGCAGAAAAATCCCCGCCGATTCCGCCAGATGCAGAACCCGCAGGGATTTTTCTTTTCATGATTCAGCCGCACCCGGGTACGGCGCCGCCGTCAATCCGTCGCGGCAAAGTAGTATCCGACTCCCCATTTCGTGTGCACGTACTTCGGCTCGCTGGGGTTTTCCTCGATCTTCTCGCGAAGTCTCCGGATGTGCACGTCGACCGTGCGGACATCGCCCGGGTACTCGTAGCCCCACACGATGTTCAGAAGGTTTTCTCTGCTGTAGACCTTGTTCGGGTTGAACACAAGGAGCTTGAGCACGTCAAACTCCTTCGCCGTGAGATTAACCTCCCGTCCTTTGATAAACACGCGTCTGGAATCGACGTCCAGCTTCAGATCGCCGGTCTGAACGACCCGGGATTCCTTTTCTTCCTCGACGGAGCGTTTCGTCCTTCGCATAATCGCCTTGATGCGCGCCTTAACCTCCAGAATGTTAAAGGGCTTTGTGATATAATCGTCCGCGCCGCTCTCCAGACCGAGAATCTTGTCCATATCCTCGCCCTTTGCGGTGAGCATGATGATCGGAACATTCGAAAACTCCCGGATCTGCTGAAGTACGTCGAATCCGCCCATCTTCGGAAGCATCACATCCAGCAGGATCACGTCAAACCGCTTCTCCTTCGCCAGGCGGAGCGCTTCCTCCCCGTCGTAAGCGGCCTCGGTCTCCATTCCGTCCTGCTCCAGTGAAAAACAGATGCCCTTCACAATCAATTTTTCATCGTCAACTACCAGTACTCTTTTCGCCATTTGACTCTCCCCGCCTGAAGCCCTGCCCGCGCTACACGCAGATTTTATCCTGCAGCTTCGCGTATGACTTCTCCTTGATTCCCTCGATCTTCATAATGTCTTCCGCGGATTTAAAGCCTCCGTTTTCCTCGCGGTACGCGATGATCGCATCCGCCCGGGCTTCTCCGACCCCCGGCAGCGTCATCAGCTCGTCCTTCCCGGCGGTGTTGATGTTGACCTTTGCATCAGAACCCGCTCCGGATGATCCGCTTCCCGGCGTGCCGTTTCCGTCAGTCCCCGCCCCTGCCGGGACGCTCCCACCGCTCTTCGCCTCTTCCGCTGTCAGAACGGTAATCTGCTGTCCGTCTCCGAGGACCTGCGCCTGGTTCAGGCTCCGGTCATCCGCGTCGCCCCGCAGACCGCCGGCGCATCGGAGCGCGTCGCACACCCTGCTTCCTTCCGCAAGCTGATAGACGCCGGGCTGATTGACCGCGCCGCACACATAGACCCAGATAAGCGGAACCGGGCGCGCGGCATGGCTCCCGCTGTCCGCGGAAACCGCGCCGGCCCTTCCGCCGCCGGATGACCCGCTCTCCGGAGTTCCGCCGGATGATCCGCCTTCCGCAGATCCGCCGGAGCCTCCGGGCAATTCCGCAAGCCCTGCCGGAGACGATCCGGCTACAACGGCCTGATAGCTCTTTGAACACGCCGTAAATAAAAACGCCGCGCACACAATCCACAGAATCCAGTATTTTCTTTTCATCGCTTCACCTCACAGTCGCCAGACTGCAAGATCCCCCCGCAATTCACTTACAATTGTACCGAATTCAGAAAGCAAATTCAAGAAGGCTACTTTTCGGTTTCGTCAAACGAATCACCCGTCCGGTTGATCACATCGGGGCGCATCTTGGAATATACAAAACGCTGGCTTCCGTAAAGTCCGGAATATCCGGAGAACGCGTAGGCGAGAGCGATTGCAATCAGATAGTACGGCATCCCGCGATAGCCGAACATCTCGAAACACAAAAGAAGAGAAGCGACCGGGCAGTTCGTCACGCCGCAGAACATCGCGCCCATGCCGACCGCGCAGCAGAGCGGCGCCTGTACGCCCGCAAAATCTGCGGCGGCCGCGCCGAACGTCGCGCCGATAAACAGAGCCGGAACGATCTCGCCGCCCTTGAATCCCGCTTCCAGCGTCAGCACCGTGAACAGCATTTTCAGCAGGAATGCATATGCGGGAACCTGCCCCTTGAACGCCTGTCCGATGACGTCCATTCCGGCCCCGTTGTAGATATTCGGTCCGCAGATCAGGGTCAGCAGCACCACGAGCCCGCCGCCGACGGCGATCCGGATGTACTGGTCCGGAAGGTAATGGCGGTAAAGCCATCCTCCGGCCCGGAGAAGGCGGCAGAAAATACTGCTCAGAACGGCGCAGCAGATGGCCAGGAGCGCCGCGAGGAGCGCACTCCCGATCGTGAACTGCGGCATCATTTCAACCCGGAAGACACCCGCCTGCGCGCCGAGACAGCGCGCCAGACCGGATGCGGTCAGCGCGGACAGAACACACGGAACCAGCGCGGAATAGTACAGGACGCCGACGCTCGAGATCTCCATCGCCAGGAAGGCCGCGCTCATCGGCGTGCCGAACAGCGCCGCGAACGCCGCGCTCATACCGCACATGGTGATGGTCTTTGTGTCGATCTGGTCCAGTTTCATGGCCCGGCCCAGATTCTGCCCGAGTGCCCCGCCGATCTGAAGGGCGGCGCTCTCACGCCCGGAAGAACCGCCGAACAGATGCGTCAGAAACGTCCCGACAAAAATCAGCGGCGCCTTCGTCACCGGAATTTTCTGATCCCCGGAGATGGAGCGCAGAACAAGATTCGTTCCCTTGTCGTCAAAATCACCGAGCAGGTGATACAGAAAGACGATCAGAAGACCGGCCGCAGGAAGCAGCCAGATGATCTGCGGATGGGCCGTTCTCACGGACGTCGCGACACGGAGCGCGTAATAGAAGCCGGTGATGATCACTCCGATCACGGCTCCGACCGCGACCGCGCAGACCATCCACCTGACCAGATAAACAATCCTTCCGAGCAGTCTTTTCGGATCCACCCCGAACTTTTTCATGTTCATTCTTTCTTCCTCATACCGCCCCCGGCCGTCCCTGCAAAAAACGCCCCGGAGGAAAATCCGGAATCCGGCCGAAACCCTCCGTCTCACCTGCGGCAGATAATGCAGAGCATATGCCGCTCACTGTCGTGATCAACGCCGATGTCGGAAAAGCCGGCCTCCTTCAGGAGCGCACAGAGCTCTTCTTTTTTCAGACCCGCCGTCTCTTCTCCGGACAGAATCCCGTCCTGATTCGGAATCCCGTCATTGCTGCTGGCGATCAAAAAGATTCCGCCGCTGTTCAGAATCCTCCCCGCCTCTTTCAGTCCCTTCTCCGGCTCCTTCCAGAAACAGACCGTATCAAAAGCGGTCACGAGATCCGCAATTCCGTCCCGAAACGGTATCGCTCTCACATCACCCTGCAGAATTCTGCAGCGCTTTTCGAGCACCGCCGTTTTATTGACCATGTTCGCGACCCTGACCGCAGTTTCTGAATGGTCCAGCCCCAGCAGCTTCGCGTCCGGGTATTTTTCAAGCAGGACCTTCGCGTTCCGGCCGCCTCCGCAGCCCAGGTCCGCGATCACCCGCGGCGAAATGTCCCCGAGATGTGCGATTCCCCAATCGGACAGTTTCGCGCTGCTCCGGTTCATCGCGCCCGCCGCGATTCTCCCGAACACACCTTCCGGCTTTCCTCTCTGCCGGTACCATTTCTTAAATACTCCCATTTCAGCCCCTTTATCTGACGGTCCGGTGAATCACGTTGCCGATCCACGTGTGGCGGACCTTCATCGCGCCCTTCGGGCAGAACTCCTGACAGCAGAAGCACCGGATACATGTTGAGCGGTCAACGGACGGCTTTCCGCCGCGCATCGTGATCGCCTTCGCCGGGCAGACGTCTCTGCATACGCCGCAGCCGACGCATTCCCCCGCGCGCACCTGCGGACGCGTCTCGAAAACCGCATTCATCAGGAACCTTCCGACTTTTCCCGCCGCACCCTTCCCGGTCCCGAAATCGATGCCGATCTCACGGATGTCCGTCTTAAAATCGGGCGTCACAAACGGTTCAATCCCGTCCCCGAGGAGAACTGCCTCTGAAAACCCTTCCGACAGCCCGCGCCTTCTTGCCGCCGCGATCGTCGGCACCTCCCTGCCCTCAAGGCCGATCAGATGCGCGCAGACCTCGTCGACGGCATACGGCGATGTTCCCGCGAGAATCAGTCCTATGTGCCGCTTCGTCCCCGCCGTCGGTCCGTTTCCCTCCATACAGTCGACCGCATCGACAAGGTTCAGCACCGGATGAAAATATTCGTTCAGATCGATCAGCATGTCCGCGAACCCGTCCCGGTCCGAAAAACGCATATGATATTCCGGCTTCGTCATGCCCGGGATCGATCCGAACATGTTCTTCACGGCGCATGTCATTTTCATCATACCATGCGTCTTCAGTTTGCAGAAATTAATAATGATATCGGCCTTCTGAAGCCACGCCGTGCAGGTAAAGCTTCTGGCCGCGGCCGCTTCCGGAAAGGATACGCGGCTCTCCGAAAAATCGTCATTCAGCCGCGCGCCCGTCGCCGGAATTTCCGACAGACCGCACGTCCGATAGACGTTTCGAAGATGGGCAGGACTGTACGATCCGCCCGGACTGTCGCCGACAATCACCTCCGCCCCTGCCTCCGTCAGCATGCGGCAGAGTTCTGCGATCAGCACGGGATTGGTCGTCGCCGCTTTCTCCGGCTCCCTCGCGGCGATCAGATTCGCCTTGACGGCGACGGTCATTCCCGGGCGAACAGACGAAAGTCCGCCGAACGGCTCCAGCACACGCTCAAGGGCCCGCCTCACGCGAACCCGGTCATAATCCGCGCAGGCCGCCGCGCTGACCGTCCTGTTTTTACGGCTCCGGGGTTCTCCGGTCATTTCTGTCTTCTCCTTAATCGGTTCTCCTTTCGCGGAACGTTCCTGTTCCGCAGCCCAATACAGTAAAAGGCGAAGCCGCCACACAACCGTGTGACAGCTTCGCCGTTTCTGGAGCATATGAGATTCGAACTCACGACCTCCACAATGCGAATGTGGCGCGCTCCCAACTGCGCTAATGCCCCGTACCTGCCTAT
>ONLT01000132.1 GCA_900318755.1 uncultured Eubacteriales bacterium | reverse complement strand
TGGAAAGACATCCCCGGGTCAGTGATCAGTTTTCAAAAAGAGCGGTTGAATAGTAGCGGTCTCCGGAATCCGGAAGCAGGACGACGAGGGTCTTGCCCTTGTTCTCCGGGCGCTTTGCGATCTCGGTCGCCGCGTAGAGCGCCGCGCCGGACGAGATGCCGACCAGAATTCCCTCGGTGTGCGCCAGCTTTTTCGCCGCTGCGAAGCACGTCTCATTGTCCACCGTGAAGATTTCATCGTAGATCTTCGTATCCAGTACCTTCGGAACAAATCCCGCGCCGATTCCCTGAATCTTGTGCGGTCCGCCGTGTCCCTCGGACAGAATCGGGGAGGTCTTCGGCTCGATCGCCACGATCTTGATGTCCGGATTCTGCTCCTTCAGATATTTTCCGGTTCCGGTGATCGTTCCGCCGGTTCCGATGCCTGCGAGGAAGTAATCGACTTTTCCGTCCGTATCGTTCCAGATCTCCGGGCCGGTCGTCTCGTAATGCGCCTTCGGATTCGACTCATTCTCGAACTGTCCGGTCAGATATGCTCCCGGCGTATTCTCGACGATCTCTTTCGCTTTCGCGATCGCCCCGGTCATTCCCTTGCCTCCGTCGGTCAGGACGACCTTTGCGCCGTAAGCCTTCAGGATGTTTCTGCGCTCAACGCTCATCGTCTCCGGCATCGTGAGAACTACCTGATAGCCCTTGGAAGCTGCCACAGACGCCAGGCCGATTCCTGTATTTCCGGAGGTCGGCTCCACGATTGTCGCTCCCGGTTTCAGCTTTCCCGCCTTCTCCGCGTCCTCGATCATCTTCAGCGCGATCCGGTCCTTGACGCTGCCGGCCGGGTTAAAATACTCGAGCTTCAGGAGGATATGCGCGTCAACGCCTTCCGCCTTCTCATAATTCTGTGCCTCAAGAAGAGGTGTGTTTCCGATCAGTTCCGTTGCTTTCGTATAAATCCTGCTCATTTTTCAATCTCCTTTGACTGTGATGATGACGTTTTTGCTTCCGACAAATCATATATTTCATACTTGATAAGTAGGATTATAGGGACAAAAGCCTCCCATGTCAATACTTTTTTTGAAAAATCCCGAAAAAAATTTCGAAGGGAATTTCGATGGGGCGATGACGGTTCTTCAGCCGGATTCTCTGCCCTCCCGTCCGTCCTCTGCTTTTTCCCCTGTGAGCCGGAGAATCGCCTCGGCCTCCTCCTCCGGGATGTCCATGAATTCGGCCACCTCGTCAAGATAGACCTTCCGGCCCAGGTCGTCCTTGAGCACCTCGGTGTAGTCGCTGAATTCCTGAACGCGGTCGACCATCCGCTGGTCGCGCGCCTTTACCTCACGGTTTTCGGCGAGAAATGCCAGAAGCCCGTCCCGCACCTCCGAGAGGAACACAGTCCGGAAGTGATCCGAAAGATCCGGGACTGAAAAATCAATCCGTTCCATCGCAAGCATCCCCTGCAGATTTCCCTCCGATACGAGATCCTGCAGAAGCACTCCCGGTCCGTAAAGATCGCACGCAAGGTCCGCGATGTCCGGAAGCATGATTTCCAGCAGTCTTTTTTTTGCGCCCTCATCTCCGGATGCCGCGCCGTCAAGAAGATCTCTGAACTGTGAAGAACCGGTCTTCGGCGCGCGCATAGCCAGAAGCTCCCCGCGATAACGGCGGATATAATCATCTTCCTCCTGTGACCACGTCTTCTTCCGGACACTCCCCGGAATCCGGCCGGCGTCCCCGGATTCAAGATCACTTGCGGCGCCGCCCACGGTCACCTTCTTCGACCGCAGAAACTCAATGACCATCTTCATCTGCTGATCGGAAAAATCATAATCAGAAAACGCGTCTCTCACGACGCGTTCCTGGATGTACAGTTTCTGTTCCTTCGCCTGCTTCAGAATTCCGGCCAGCTTTTCCCGGAACTCTTCTGGCGTAAGCTGTTTTCCCATTGATCTGCTCCCATCTTCAATTTCAGCTCATATTCTGGAGCGCTTCGTCCGCGTCCGCCGTCTTCTCCGTGACATCCGCATAGCTGACGATCCGCTCGGAAAGACGCTTTGTCTCAACATACTGCTTCAGTACCAGATCCGGCACCTGCTCCCTGAGCTCATCCACTGTCATATTGTTCTGATCCGCCATCGTCTGAAGCGTATCCGTATATTCCTGGTCGTCCGTGCTGATTCCCTCCGCCTTCTCCAGCGATTCAATCATCAGCTCTTCCTTCGCGAGCTCCTTCGCGTAGCTCTCGAGGTTGCTGCTGTACTCATCCTGTGTGAGGCCCTGATTGGAAAGATAATCGTCAAACGTCGTTCCGTCCGCCTCCAGCTGCTTGTTCAGCGTTTCTTCGATCGCGGTCCTGAAGGTATCGATATCCTTCCGGCGGATGTATTTCGCCGTGGAATTACTGCGGACCTTCGCCCACGCGTTTCCGAGGAGCTCCGTCTCGGAATACGTCGCGTAGCTCTGTTCCAGCTCGCTGCGCGCCGCCGACTCCGACTGCTCCGCATCCTCCGTTTTCGGGCGGCTGATCTTGTTGACCGTGACGTGAAAGATCACATCTTTTCCGGCATAATCCGTCTCGGAATAATCATCCGGAAACTTCAGATGAAGATCCTTTGTCTCGCCCTTCTTCATCCCGATGATCCCGTCCTCGAATCCCGGGATAAATGTGCCCGATCCGATAACCAGGTCGTACGAGGTCGCCGTTCCTCCGTCGAAGGACTGGCCGTTCATCTCGCCCTCAAATGCGATGTTCACGGTATCCCCGTCTTCGACGGCAGCGCCCGGCGCCGTCACTTCCTCCACCTCGGAGCCCGAGGACATGTACTGCTTTACCATCTCATCCGTGACGGTATAATTGTTCTTCGTCAGCTTCAGCCCCTTGTAATCGCCCAGCTCAAAGCACGCCTCAAGCGGAAGATCCTGATCGGTGACCGGTGTGTCCTCCCCGCTGGAGGACGCAGTCGATCCATCCGCGACGCTCTCCGACACCGCCGGGGAGCCGGAAACCGCTTCGGACCCGTCCGATTTCTTTCCGCAGCCCGTCAGAGTCAGAACGGCTGCCAGTACGACCGCAGCGCCGGTCGTGATGATCTGAACAACAGTTGATTTCTTCATAAAATTACCCCTTACACTGATGACCGTATCCGTCCGGGCCCCTCATTCCCGTTCGGAACGTCTGTCGTTAAACCTCCGGATCTGCGTTCCCGCGGTTAAACCTCCGGGTCTACATTTTCGATCGTCTGGTCTCCTCCGCCTGACTGATCCGATCCGCTTCCCTCCGACGCCTGATCCCCGCCGCCGGATTTCAGCTCTTCCGCCGCCTGCTGCGCCTCCTTCTCGACGAGCGCGGAATACGCATCGATTCCCTGGTCGATGAGCGTCTCATATTCCGTCACCGTGT
>ONLT01000057.1 GCA_900318755.1 uncultured Eubacteriales bacterium | reverse complement strand
TCCGGATTCAGAGGACGGAGCAGTGTCAGCGCCTCCTCAATCTTCTGCGGGGTCGCCTTGTCTGTATCCGTGCGGCTCAGGATCACTGTGCCTGCGGACTCGACCTGATTCTTGAAGAACTCGCCGAAGTTTTTCAGGTACAGCCTGCATTTCGTCACATCCACAACCGTCGTCGCGGAGTTGATCACGAGGCCGGCCTCATCCTCCGCGCGCTCGATGGCGTGAATCACGTCGGAGAGCTTTCCAACGCCGGAAGGCTCGATGATGACGCGGTCCGGGTGGTATTTATCGGTGACCTCCTTCAGCGCGCGGCCGAAATCGCCGACGAGCGAACAGCAGATGCATCCGGAGTTCATCTCGCGGATCTCGATGCCCGCGTCCTTCAGGAAGCCTCCGTCGATGCCGATTTCACCGAATTCATTCTCGATCAGTACAACCTGCTGGCCCTGAAGCGCGTCCGATAACAGCTCCCGGATCAGCGTCGTCTTTCCGGCGCCGAGAAAGCCGGAAATAATATCAACCTTTGTCATTCTAAGGTCCCTTCTTTCTTATAAGTAATAATGCAGCTCCGGTTCAATCCGGATAATGGAGTATGATAACCCAAATATCCCGCCCGGTCAAGATGAGCGAGGCGGGCGGATCGGGAGCGGTCCGCATGCGGACGCAGTAAGAAGGGACTGCCGCACCAACGCTTGCAATGGCAATCGTTGACGCAGCAGCCCCTTCGTTCCGTCAGGGTTTCATCTGCCTCAGCCGTTAATCATGAACTTCATCAGCTTCTCGATATCTTCCTTCTCATATGCGACGATATCGATCTCCGGGATGTCTCCGTTTGAGAAAACATTCGCGAGGGATACGTACTGAGAGAGTTTCGATTTCAGGTTCAGCCGGTCACCCTCGGAGGTAACAAGCTCTACGCGGCCTTTGCAGCTGTCAACTACTTTGAAAAATTTGTCAATATCTTTTATATTTGTAACTTTCATCTTAGATTCCTCCAGCAAATAATCTGAATTTTTTCTGCACAACGTGATTATATCGTATTTTATTCCGTTTGGGAAGGGCTTTTTACGAGATCGGCAGTTTTGCCGTGACACGCCTTCAAAAGATCCGCCGGCTTCATGCAAAGCGTCAGTCCGATCCGGCCCCCGCTCACATAGAGTTCATCAAATTGTTCCGCGGAGCGGTCAATCAGCGTCGGGTACTGCTTCTTCATGCCGATAGGGCTGCATCCTCCCCGGACATATCCGGTCAGCGCCGTCAGCTCCTTTACATGAACCATCTCGAGGGATTTTTCGCCGGCCTCGCGCGCCGCCTTTTTCAGATCAATCTCCTCCGCGATCGGGATTACGATCACATAGCACTCTCCGCTTTTTCCTCTCGTCGTCAGCGTCTTGAACGTCGCTTCAACCGGTGTCCCGGTAATTTCCGCGGCGTGAAGTCCGTCCACAAATTCATCGCACTCATATCGGATCACGCGATAGCTGATCTTCATCCGATCGAGCATCCGCATCGCATTTGTTTTCGCTTCTTTTGCCATAATTCCCGATTCTGTCCTTTAGTATCCCCGCACGCTGATCTCGGCGATGCAGGTGTCGTCATATTTTGAACCCTTGTACACATCGTCCACCCGCAGAGTCACATCGGACGCCTTCACGTCTCTCGACAGTGTGACGCACACTTCTTTTTTCTCGTCCGGAACCGTAACCTGGACGCTCTCCTCTCCGAGCATAATCGAAAGGGTCTTCGGCCGGTTGTTCTCCTCGTAAAGGCTGTCACTTCTCCAGTTTCCGAGCTTCATGACAAGATAGCGCACGCTGTACTCCCGGTCGAAGTGCAGCGTCAGCGTACTTCCGATGCCGTCTCCCTGCTCTCCCTCCTGCCAGGAGGTTTTCTCATCCCCGTCCGCAGCGGATTCCGCGCGGTAGATGTTTGAGCCGTCGTTCGCCGGCATCACGGAGGTCGCGTCCGCCGACTTGACGGTCACGTCGGAATATCCGGCGAGATCCGTGATCTCCTGATCCTCCGTAAGCTCCGCGGTGAGTTTTTCCTGCGTCTCTTCCGCGGAAGTGCTCTTCGCAGATTCGCCCCCGATGCTCTGCTGCTCCTGCGGCGCCGCATCCGATGTGCCTGATACGGAGACGGTTCCGCTCCCGCTGCTGTCCGACTGGACGGCGGCGCTCAGCATCTGATTTCCGCTGCGGAACGGATTTCCCTCGAGACCTCTGGCGACGATGACGAAGGCGGCCGCCCCGGCGAGCAGGATCGCCACAATCGCCAGCGCGCCGAATCGTTTCAGGCGGCGTGCCTCCCGCTCGACCTTAAGGCTCTGCCCGCAGTACGGACAGCGTTTTCTGTTATCATCGACCTTCCGGCCGCATTTCGGACACTTCATCGGAAACCCTCCTGAAAAACCGGCGGCGCCGGATCTGACGATCACCCATATGTGCTTTATGCTACCATACCGGGGAGAAAAACTCAACCGACCGCTCTTATTCGTGCGGACGCAGGTAGAACGAGCCGCGGACCTCTGTCGTCCGGATTGAGTTGATAAACGCGTGCGGATCGATCTCGTGGACCGCCCGGATCACGCGCCTGCTCTCCTCGCCGGAGACAACCGAATAGACGAGCTGACGGTCCGCCTGATCAAAGGACCCCTTCGCATCGATGATCGTCGCCCCGTGATGGCATTCCCGGTAGATCCACCGCGTGATCTCCTCCGCCCGGTTCGTAATAATAAACAGCGTCTGCTGCTGGTAATTCCGGTACAGAAGATGAAGAATCTCCGTACTCACGAACTGGAAAATGATCGAGTACAGCGCCCTCTGCCATCCGAACAGCACGCCGGCGATGCAGAGCACGACCGCGTTCATCGCGAGAATCAGATTGAAGGAATCTCTCCCCTTCTCCTGCGAAAGATAGATCGCGATGAAATCGGTCCCGCCCGAGGTGGCGTCGACGAGCAGACACATGCTGATGGCCGCTCCGCTGAGAATCCCGCCGAAAATCGATGCCAGAAGCACATCGTTCGTAATCGAATACGCAGGCAGCAGATCGACGAAAAAGCTGTTCGCCACGATCATGATCATCGAGTAGATGGTGAACTTCTTTCCCAGAAACCGGAATCCGATGTAGATCGGGAACGCGTTCAGAATCAGGTTGATCGCCGTATAGGACAGGCGGATCGACAAATACTTCTCGAACACGCGCTGGATCAGGATCGCAATTCCCGTGACGCCTCCGGGGAACAGATTGCCCGCCCGGATAAACGTCCGGATATCGACCGCGTACAGAAACGCCGCGAGTAAAACCACAATAAGCCGTTTGACATCTTTTCTGACAGTCGCTTCCATCGGTGCCTCCAGGGCCGCATCAGCCGGCCTGATTCATAATTCAGATAAAAACTTCGGTTCTCGCGCGGCGCGTGAAATTTTCTTCGAGCATCTTCACATGGGAGAGAAACGCGGGATCGTCGAAATATTTCGCGCGTTCCGGACACACGAGCACACACGCCTGACACTTGATGCAGACGCCGTCCGACACGGTCGGATCGTCCACCGGAATGATCCCCGTCGGACAGACACGCGCGCACCGCCCGCACCCTGTGCAGCGATCCGCGTCCGTCTTCGGCTGCGCCTTGAGAAACTTCGCCGGAGCGCCGTCCGCGCCCTTCGGAACGTAGTACGGTCCGACGCTGATCTCGCCCGCAAACGCGTCCGGAACCGGAATCGCCTCCGCTGTTCCCGCTTCCTTCAGCTTCCGGACGGCCTCCTCCGCAAAATCGATCAGAATCTGCCGGTCCGTGTCGTCGGGCCGCCCCGCCGCGATTTTGTCTGAGAATACATGACGGCTCACACAGGCCGCACCCGCAAACGGGAAAAATCCGCCGTCCCGCGCGATCGTCCAGAGCTCGGAAAGGGAGCTGTCGTAAGCGCGGTTCCCGAAGGTCACGCAGCAGACGGCAGGCGTCCCGCTGCCAAAGAAGGATTCGCGGATAAAAGGCATGATCCGGTTCGGAACACGGCCGGCGTAGGTCGGCGCGCCGAACACAACCAGCTCGTCCGCGCCGAACGCCCGCTTTGTCTCCCTCGACGGGGGAAGTGTGAAATCGTCAAGTTCCACCGGCACGGAAAACGCCGCGCCGATCACCGAGGCGACGGTCTCCGTCACATCTCCGGTGCTTCCAGCCGGGCTGAAATACGCCGCTGTCACTTTTCTGATGTTCATGGAACTCCTCCTTTACAGGATCCCGCGGACGTGAGGAATATCACAGAGCCCGCCGGGCGGTCAGTGCTCCGCGTCGAAATAAATCAGCGCGATAAACACGAGGTCCTGATCGCTGTTATTCTCCAGACTGTGGCACTGCCCCGGAAGAATCGTGCAGATATCACCGGCGTGCACCGTCGTCCTGGACTGATCATTGTCGATGAACGTGCCTTCTCCGGAAAGAATATAGTAGGGCTCCGTCTCGCCCACGTGCTGATGCCAGCCGACCGTCGATCCCGGCGGGAGAACGATCTTCGCGTACATTTTTCCCTGACCGTACAGTTCCTCTTCGCTCACAATGTGATAAATATACGCTTTGCCTTTTCCGGTTCCCCCGAGCTTTTCGGCGATTTCATACGCTTCTTTTTTTACCATTTTTCAAGCCTCCTGATCATCATTTGTGCTGGTACCGGCGAACCTCCGCCGTTTCTCTTATCTTACCACGTATCCGGGTCCGTTCACAACTGCAGAAACAAAGAGAAGAAGCGAAGGACAGGGCACCGGCGATGCGGAAGATAAGGCGGACCGCCGGGCGGAAAACATCAGAAAAAGGAGGAATTGCCCGCCGCCCCGGTTTATAATATTCTTAAATCAGGAGGTGATCGTTATGGCAGTAACCGGTGGAATTATGGTTCCTCACCCGCCGCTCATTATTCCGGAGGTCGGAAGGGGCAGGGAATCCTGTATTCAGGAAACAATCGACGCCTGCACGCAGGCCGGCGCGTTTTTGCGCGCACTTGCGCCCGAAACCGTCGTCATCGTCTCTCCGCACAGCATCATGTATTCAGACTACATCCACATTTCGCCCGGGGAATCCGCTTCCGGCTCGTTCCGGGACTTCGGCGCGGGCGGGGTCGGATTTCACGAGCGGTACGACCGGGAGTTCGCAGATCTTCTTGCGGCGCGGGCCGAAAAAGCCGGCATTCCCGCCGGAGCTTCCGGCGAACAGAAGAAAGAGCTGGATCACGGCACGATGATCCCGCTCTGGTTCATCCGCCGTGCGCCGGCCGACTTCCGGATCGTGCGGATCGGCATCTCCGGCCTCCCGCTGTCCGTGCACTACCGTCTCGGCATCGAAATCCAGAAGACGGCGGAGGCGCTCGGCCGGCGCGTCGTGTTCGTCGCCAGCGGAGATCTTTCCCACAAGCTGAAGAAGGAGGGCCCTTACGGCTTCGACCCGGACGGTCCCGTCTACGACCGTAAAATCATGGAGGTCATGGGGAGCGGCGAATTCGACCGTCTCCTCGACTTCGATGAGGTTTTCTGCGAGAAGGCGGCCGAGTGCGGACACCGCTCCTTCGTCATGATGGCGGGCGCACTGGACGGAAAAGCGCTGGAAATCCGTACGCTCAGCCACCAGGACGTGACCGGAGTCGGTTACGGCGTCTGCACCTTCCGGGTGACCGGAGAAGACACGGGCCGCCATTTTCTGGCTGAGTGGTACAACAGGCGGCGCGCTGCGCTCGATTCGAAAAAGGCCGCGGAGGACCCGTATGTGAAGCTTGCCCGCGCCTCAATCGAGACGTATATCCGCACCGGTAAGCGCCTGCGGATCCCGAAGGGGCTTCCGGAGGATCTGACGGACCGCCGCGCCGGCGTATTCGTCTCGCTCCACCTGGAGGGGCAGCTGCGCGGCTGCATCGGGACCATTCGTCCCGTCTGCGGGTCGGTCGCGGAGGAAATCGTGCAGAACGCAGTCAGCGCCGCTGTGCATGATCCGAGGTTCCGCCCCGTCTCCGAAGGGGAACTGGACCGGCTTGAGTACAGCGTCGACGTACTCGGCCCCACCGAACCGGTTCATTCTCCGGAAGAACTTGATGTGAAGCGGTACGGCATCGTCGTCTCGAGCGGCGGCCGGCGCGGTCTTCTTCTGCCGAATCTCGACGGCGTCGACACCGTCCGGCAGCAGATCGCAATCGCCCGGCAGAAAGCGGGCATCGCCCCGTACGAGGACGTGGAGCTGGAGCGCTTCGAAGTGGTCCGGCACGTATGACCGGGGATCGGAGGAAAACATAGGTATGACCGGAGGATCGGAGGAGAATATGGGGATGACAGGGGAATTGCCGGAGAATATGGACAGAGCAGGGGGACCGGCAGAAAGTGCGGGAATGAATCCGGATCCTTCTTCGAAGGCGGCGGTCTGCGGCGTCTGCTTTCACCGCTGTCATCTGAAGGAAGGGCAGACCGGTTTCTGCCGCGCCCGTAAAAATACGGGCGGAAAAGTCCGCCCCGTGAATTACGGCGAGCTGACGTCCCTCGCCCTTGACCCGATCGAAAAGAAGCCCCTCGCACGTTTTTATCCCGGCAGCATGATTCTGTCGGTCGGGAGCTTCGGCTGCAACCTGGCGTGTCCCTTCTGCCAGAATTACGAAATTTCCTGCGCGGACAGAGAATCCGCCCGGACGCGGTCCATTTCCCCGTCCGGGCTCTGCGCTCTGGCGGAATCGCTGAAAAGCCGCGGAAACATCGGAATCGCCTACACGTACAACGAGCCGCTGATCGGATGGGAGTTCGTCCGCGACACGGCCAGGCTCGTACGGGAACAGGGGATGAAAAACGTTCTGGTCTCCAACGGGACGGCGGGCCTTCCGGTACTTCGCGCGCTCCGCCCGTATATTGACGCGATGAACATCGATCTGAAAAGCTTCCGCCCGGATTATTACGAGAAGGTGCTGTGCGGAAATCTTGATCAGGTGAAGGACTGGATCCGCGAATCGGTCCGCTTCTGCCACGTGGAGCTGACGACCCTCATCGTCCCCGGGGCAAATGACAGGGAAGATGAGATCCGCGCGATGGCGGAATGGATCGCATCGCTGGACAGCGGAGCGGGGAAAATTTCCTGGCACCTCACACGGTTTTTCCCGCGCCACCGCATGACGGACCGCAGCGCGACCGACATCGCGCTCATCCGCCGCCTGGCGGATATCGCGCGGGAATCTCTCCGGTATGTTTACACCGGAAACTGCTGAAGCGCCCGGCTCTCTTTCCACAACGTGAAAAATCCCCGAAGGGCGCTGCTCTAATGGCTCCTCCGAGGATAATTCAGTGCGCCTTCAGGGACTCGAACCCTGGACAAATAGATTAAGAGTCTACTGCTCTACCAACTGAGCT
>ONLT01000010.1 GCA_900318755.1 uncultured Eubacteriales bacterium | reverse complement strand
CTCCTTTCCAAGATGAACACCATGGTTAAGGATGTTGACGTAAACCTTGAAAACTACAGGATTCCCGAAGCGGGACGTGCTCTTGACGAGTTCGTTGATGACATGAGCAACTGGTATGTCCGCAGATGCCGCGCGCGTTTCTGGGCGAAGGGCATGGAGCAGGATAAGATCAACGCCTACATGACGCTGTACACCTGCCTCGTCGAGTTCTGCAAAGCGGCGGCTCCGATGATTCCGTTCATGACCGAGGACAGCTATCAGAACCTGGTCCGCACGGTCGACGGGAGCGCGCCGGAGAGCATCCATCTCTGCGACTGGCCGGAGGTGAGAGAGGACCGGATTGATCAAAAGCTCGAGGAGGACATGAGTCATCTGCTGCAGATCGTCGTCCTCGGCCGCGCCGCGAGAAACAAGGCGAATCTGAAAAACCGTCAGCCGCTGGCGCATATCTATGTGAAGAGCGACTTTGATCTGAATGAGTTCTATCAGGCGATTATCTGCGACGAGCTGAATATCCGCTCCTTCGAGTTCGCGGACAAGGTTCAGTACACTCTGAAGCCGCAGCTGCGCACGGTCGGACCGAAATACGGAAAGCTCGTCGGAGCGATCCGCAGGGCGCTCTCGGAGATGGACGGCGCGAAGGCGGTCGCGGATCTGAACGCGGAGGGCGTTCTGAAATTCACGGCCGGCGGACAGGAGATTGAGCTGGCGAAGGAGGACCTTCTCATCGAGACATCCAGCGACGACAACCTCGTCGCGGAGTCGGACGGCGGCGTCACGGTGGTGCTGGACACAGTTCTGACCGACGAGCTGATCGAGGAAGGCTTTGTCCTTGAGTTGACAAGCAAGATCCAGACGATGAGAAAAGAGGCCGGTTTTGAGGTGATGGACCGCATCGCGGTTTATGCAGAGGGAAATGCGCGTATCGAAAAAATCCTTAATGACCACAGCGAAGAGATCGCAAAGGTCGTTCTCGCGGACCGCATCGAAACAGGAAAGACCGGAGGATATAAAAAGAGCTGGAAGATCAATTCCGAAGAGGTGACTCTGGGAGTTGAGAAGCAATCATGATTAAGGAGGGATCGGTATGCAGTATCCTGCGCTGAAAAAAGAAGCATTCAAAAAGGAACTGAAACAGGCAATTAAGGATGAGTTCCGCACAACGCTTGAAGAGGCGACAACCCATCAGATCTATCAGGCCGTCTGTCTCGTCGTCAAGGATGTCATCATCGATGACTGGATGAAGACGCAGAAGGTAATTCAGGAGGATGACCCGAAGATCGTTTATTATATGTCGATGGAGTTCCTGACGGGACGCTATCTCGGAAATAACCTTCTCGATCTGACAGCGTACAGTGAAGTGAAGGAAGCGCTGGAGGAGCTGAACATCGATCTCAACGCGATTGAGGATGAGGAGCGCGACCCGGCGCTCGGAAACGGCGGCCTGGGACGTCTCGCCGCCTGCTTCATGGATTCGCTTTCCACGCTGGGTTATGTGGCGTACGGCTGCGGCATCCGCTACCATTACGGAATGTTCCGCCAGAAGATTGAAAACGGATGTCAGGTCGAGGAGCCGGATAACTGGCTCAAAGACGGCGGCTATCCGTTCGAGCTGAAACGGACGGAGTACGCGAAGGAGATCCGGTTCGGCGGGTATGTGACGAGCCATTATGATGAGAAGACCGGGCGCTCGTATTTCACGCAGGAGGGATATCAGTCCGTCCGTGCGATCCCGTACGATCTGCCGGTGCTCGGGTACAACAACCACGTGGTCAACACGCTCCGCATCTGGGACGCGGAGGCGATCAACGACTTTGAGCTCGCCTCCTTTGACAAGGGCGATTACCGCAAAGCGGTGGAGCAGGAGAATCTCGCCCGCACGATCTGCAACGTTCTTTATCCGAACGACAACCATATGGCCGGCAAGGAACTGCGCCTGAAACAGCAGTATTTCTTCGTGTCGGCGACGCTGCAGACGGCCTGCAAAAAATATCTGAAGCGCCACAGCGACATCCGGAAGCTGTATGAGAAGGCGACGTTCCATATGAACGACACCCATCCGACGCTGGCGGTCGCGGAGCTGATGCGGATCCTGCTGGATGATTATCAGCTTTCGTGGGATGAGGCGTGGGAGGTCACGACGAAGTCCTGCGCTTACACGAACCACACGATCATGGCGGAGGCTCTGGAAAAATGGCCGATCGAGCTGTTCTCCCGCCTGCTTCCGCGGGTGTATCAGATCGTCGAGGAGATCAACCGCCGGTTCTGCGATCAGATCCGGGCGCAGTATCCGGACTGCGCGGAGGATAAAATCCGCTCGATGGCGATTATCTACGACGGCATGGTCCGCATGGCGAACCTGGCGATCGTCGGCGGATATTCCGTCAACGGCGTAGCGAAGCTTCACACCGAGATCCTCGAGAAGAGAGAGCTGCATGATTTCTACGAGATGATGCCGCAGAAATTCTCGAACAAGACGAACGGCATCACTCAGCGGCGCTTCCTGCTGCACGGCAATCCGCTTCTGGCGAAGTGGGTGACGGATCACATCGGAGCGGAGTGGATCACCGATCTGTCCCGCAACAGAGGGCTCGCGATTTACGCGGACGATAAGAAGGCGCAGGCCGAGTTCATGAACATCAAATATCAGAACAAGGTGCGTCTCGCAAAATACATTCTCGAGCACAACGGCATCGAGGTGAACCCGAGATCCATCTTCGATGTCCAGGTAAAGCGCCTGCACGAGTATAAGCGCCAGCTGATGAATATCCTGCACGTCATGTATCTGTACAACCAGATCAAGGCCCATCCGGAGATGGAGTTCTATCCGAGAACCTTCATTTTCGGCGCGAAGGCGAGCTCCGGCTATGAGCGGGCGAAAGCGATCATCAAACTGATCAACAACGTGGCGGATGTCATCAACAACGACGCTTCGATCCAGAACAAGATCAAGGTCGTATTTATCGAGGATTACCGCGTATCGAACGCGGAGCTGATTTTCGCAGCGGCGGATGTCTCCGAGCAGATTTCCACCGCCAGCAAGGAGGCCTCCGGAACCAGCAACATGAAATTTATGCTGAACGGAGCGCTGACGCTGGGAACGATGGACGGAGCAAACGTCGAGATCGTCCAGGAGGTGGGCGAGGAGAACGCGTTCATCTTCGGGCTGACCGCGGAGCAGGTTATGGAGTACGAGAAGAACGGCGGCTACGACCCGATGCAGTACTTCAACAATGATGCGGATATCCGGACCGTCCTGATGCAGCTCATCAACGGCATGTACTCGGGCGGCGACATGAATATGTTCCGCGATCTTTACAATTCGCTGACCCGGCGTCAGGGCATGGATCCGGCGGACCGCTACTTTATTCTTGCGGATTTCAAGCCGTACGCGGAGGCGCAGAAGCGCGTCAGCGAGAAGTACAAAGATGAGGCCGCGTGGGCGAAGAGCGCGATCCTGAATACGGCGATGGCCGGCAAGTTCAGCTCGGACCGGACGATTCAGGAGTACGTGGACGACATCTGGAAGCTGGATAAAATTGCTGTAAAGTAAATCTCACGTTAGGAGGTGAGGTCGTTGGATAGAGCAGAATATCAGGAGAAGCTCGACGAGCTGAACGGATATGTGCGCGACAAGGATTATGAAAGCGCGCTCGCCATTGTCAATGAAATTGACTGGAAGCGCGTCAAAAGCGTCCATACGCTGCTCATGGTGGCGGATGTATATGACGCGAATCATGAGTACGATGACGCGAAGAGAATCCTCAAGCTTGTGCTGAACCGGGCAACCATCGGGCGGACGGTTCTGGTGAAGCTGATCGATGTTTCGATCAAGCTCGGAGAAATCAGCGAGGCGGAGGAATACTTTGACCAGTACACGAAGGTGGCCGGCAACGATAATACGCGTTACGTTCTTCAGTACAAGCTTTTCAAGGCAAAACGTGCGCCGCTCGACGCGCAGATCTCCGTTCTGGAGGAATATCGCGACCGGGAGTACACGGAAAAATGGGCCTATGAGCTTGCGACGCTGTACGCGAAGGCGGGCGACACGAAGAAATGCGTGGATACCTGCGATGATCTGATTCTCTGGTTCGGCGAGGGCCGGTACGTCCTGAAGGCGATGGAGCTGAAGATGAAGTACGAGCCGCTCAGTTCCTCGCAGAAGCGCGCATATGAGGAGCAGAAAGCCCAGGCGGAGCGCGCCGCGGCGTCCCGCCCGAAGAGAAGGATTGCAGCGGATCCGGCGGAGATGAAGGACCGGCTTCAGGAGAGCTTTGACGATGTGGTTTCCGGCATGAAATCGGAGGCGGCACCGATTGAGGAGCCTGCCGCAAAGCTGGACAATACGGTTCCGCTGGATCAGCTTCATATCTCGGATCTCGAGCCGGATCATGCCGATACATCCGTGATCGATGCGCGCGGAACCGCGGAGTCGATCGTCTCCCGTCCGGAGACGGCGAAGAAAAAAGAGACGCCGAAACCGGAAGCGGAGGAAGCGCGGGTCTGGACCGATGTGGGGATCAACAGGAAAAAAGAGAAAGCGCAGCCGAAGAAGGATGAGGAGATCGATCTCGATTCCCTTCTGAAGGAGACGGCCGGATCCTTCGCCAGCGAGATCGCGAGGGGCGACTTCGGCACGAAGAAGGACGAGGAAAAGACGAAGGAGCCGGAGGAGGTTCCGACCGGAGAGATTGCGGAGCTCGAGTCGGAAAAAGAGCTCGGCGAGCCGGCAGAAGCGGACATCGAAGAAAAAAGAGGGGCTGCGGAAGAGAAGACTTCGAAGAAGAAAAAGGGCTTCCATTTCTTCCACAGACATGAGGAAGAGGAGACGGCGGCGTCCGGAAAAACCGGCGCGGAACCGGAAGCGTCTGCGAAAGACGCGGAGCCGTCCGCGAAGGAAGCGGCGCCGTCTGAGGAGAAAACAGAGCCGGCAGAGGCCGGAGATGCGGCACAGGCCGCGGCGGCGGGAGAAAAATCCGAAGCGGAGGCGAGAGCAAAATCCGAGACGGAGGAAAGAGCGAAATCCGAGGCGGAGCAAAGAGCAAGGGCAGAGGCGGAAGCAAGAGCGAAGGAAGAAGCCAGAGCGAAGGCGGAGCGGGAGCGCAGGAGAAGAAGCGACGCGTTCCGCGAGAGCATCCGCAGCGCCGTCGAGAAGGAAGAGCAGGAGCGCCGGGCGAAGGAAGACGCCGAGGGCCTTTCCGATACGAAGATTCACGAGAGAATCCTGTTCGACGAGTCGGAGGCGGACCGCAGCAGCCGTGTGTCCGGGGAGGCGGCTGCCGCTCATGAGCGCGAGCTGTTCGGGACATCGGCCGCGCCGGAGAGACCGGCAGGCGCAGGCCGCCGGCCGAAGTACAACGAGGAGCTGGAGGTTCCGGATCCGGAGCCGTCTGCGGACAACCGGCTTTCTCACTCGAGAACGCTGGATCTCTCGAAGGTCGGCGAAAATACCATCCCGGTATCGCTCGATGAGATTATTATGAATGAGACGCCGGAGGAGCGGAGAATCCGCTTCCTTCATAATGAAGAGTCCCTTCGCATGAACGACGATCAGAGAAAGATCTTCACGTATTTTGCGCGCATCCCAGGGATGGACAACCAGATCCTGAGCGCGATGACCGCGGTGTATCAGCATGCGGATGAGCATACGTCGAGCCACGGCAATCTCGCCGTCATGGGCGCCGAAGGAAGCGGAAAATCGAAGCTGACTCAGGACCTGATTCTGGCGATGTGCCTTGATCTGGGGATGGACGCCGCGAAGGTGGCCCGCATCAGCGGTTATGAGATGAACAGCAAGGACCCGGCGAGGGTAGTCAGCAAGATTTCCGGCGGATTCCTGATGATCGAGGAGTGCTCCGAGATGAACGACGAGACCGTCGCCAGCCTGAGCAAAGCGATGGATTTCCGCACCGACCGCATGATCCTGATCATTGAGGATGAAAAGGCGGCGATGCGCGGATTCCTGAAGAAGCATCCGGAGTTCGCAGGTAAGATCGAGAAGGTGATCTCGATTCCGATTTTCACAAATGATGAGCTGATTACGTTCGCGAGGACGTATGCGGAGGAGAACCAGTGTAAGATCGACGACATGGCGGTTCTCGCGCTCTACACGATCATCGGCAACAACCAGTCCTACGAGGAGCCGATGACGATCGCGCGGGTCAAGAGCCTGATCGACCGGGCGATCACCCATGCGCGCAAGGGGCAGAAGCACAGAGGACGCGGACGCCGCGGCAGGGAAAGCAGCTCCCGTCTTGTTCTGCAGGAAAAGGATTTCGAGACGAATTGAAAAATGAGCCGTGGCTGACCAGGCCACATAAAACAAAAGAAGTACTTCAGAAGTACGGGTTTCGTTTCCAGAAGAAGTTCGGTCAGAACTTTCTTCTGGACCCGCACGTTCTGGATCGGATTGTTGCGGCAGCGGACCTGTCCGGGGATGATCTCGCGATTGAGATCGGACCGGGGATCGGGACGCTGACGCAATATTTGTGTTACCACGCCGGCCGCGTGGCTGCGATTGAGATTGACCGCAATCTGTTCCCGATCCTTGAGGAGACGCTTTCCGACTGGGACAACGTCGAGGTGATCGAAGGCGACGTCATGAAACTGGACCTCGAAAGCCTGATCCGGGAGAAGCGGGGAGAGCTGACCGGCGTCAAGATCGTCGCAAATCTCCCGTACTACATCACGACGCCGATTCTGATGAAAATTCTGGAAGACAATCTTCCGGTTGATTCGGTGACGGTTATGGTGCAGGAGGAGGTCGCCGGACGCATGCAGGCACTTCCCGGCACCCCGGATTTCGGAGCGCTCTCTCTGGCGGTTCAGTATTACGCGGTTCCGAAAATCGCCGCGCACGTGCCGCCGAACTGCTTTGTGCCGCGCCCGAATGTGGGGAGCAGCGTGATTACGCTCTCGATCCTTCCGGAGGATCAGAGGATTCCCGTGCGCGACGCGGACCATATGTTCCGTGTGATCCGCGCATCCTTCGGCCAGCGCAGAAAAACGCTGGTAAACGCGCTGCGCGGTGCGCCGGGACTGAGTAAAAAAGACGGAAGCGCCTACGCAAGAGAGGAGATCGAGGCGGCCCTGGAGGAGCTTTCGCTGCCTTCGTCGATCCGGGGAGAGAAGCTCTCCCTTGAACAGTTCGCGCGCCTGTCGGACCGGCTGCTGGACCTCTGACGGGCGGTTCTCGTTTGTTGACAATCAAACGGCTTGTGTTATAATCACGTCGTTACCGGGAGTAAACAGCTTGCTCCTGATCGGGGAGCAGAACAATAAGGGAGAAAGATTATGAAGATGAAAAAATGGCTGACTGCAGCCGTAGCCGCAGCCGTCACAGCAGCGAGCCTCGCGGGACCGACAGCGGTCATGGCGCAGAGCGCAACCGGAAGTTCGTCATCCGCCTCCGCTTCAACAACCGGAAAAACATGCGTATCGCTCGGAGCGGACCTCACATCGCAGCAGCGTGCGACCGTGCTGTCCCTGCTCGGGATCACAGAAGAAGATCTGTCGAAGGACACCGTGATCACGGTCACGAACGCGGAGGAGCACGAGGCGTTTGATTCCTACATCGACAAGAGTATTACCGGCACGAGGGCCCTTTCGTGTGCGCTTCTGACGGAGAAGGGTGACGGAAACGGCATCCAGGTGACTACGAAAAATATCACCTACTGCACGACGGAGATGTATCAGAACGCTCTGGCCACCGCAGGTGTGAAAAACGCGGATGTTGTGGTCGCGGGTCCGGTTCAGCTGTCGGGGACGGCGGCTCTTCTGGGCGTCACGAAGGCGTATTCAAAGATGAGCGGAACTTCGCTGAAGGCTGAAAACGTCGACGCGGCCGCGCAGGAACTCGTGGTCACGAGTGATCTGGGCAAGGAGACAGGCGACACGGCGAAGGCGGCCGAACTGATCGCGACGGTCAAGGATCAGGTGGCGGACGGAAACCTGAGTGACGACGACATCATGAAGGCTATCGACAAGGCGTCGGATGAGCTCGGACTGAACCTGACGGATGAGCAGAAGCAGCGGATACTTGAGCTGATGAAAAAGCTGGATACGCTGAATCTCGATACGTCGACTCTGAAGGAACAGGCCGGTCAGGTCTATGACGCTCTCAAGGAAAAAGGCATTGACCTGGGGGTTTCAAAGGACCAGGCGATGAACATTTTTGAGAAGATCGCCAACTGGTTTCTCAGTCTCTGGAAGAAGCTGCGAGGCGTAGGCTGACGATTCGGGCTGTCCTGCGATCGATTCCATCCGGCGATGTGCCGGATCCGTTTTCGATCGCGGGGCGGCCCTTTTTTGCTGCGCGGAGCATCTACGAAGACGGGCGGCGGCTGTGAAAATGCGCGTGTTTGAAGCGGCTGAAAAAAGTTGAGAAATTTTATCAGATTTCTATTGACAATCCGGCCCGGGATGTGTATTGTATAGATAACAGAAATGATTACTATTATCAATGAAAGGAGGGTACATATGGCGCTGAAATACAGCAGACAGCGGGAATGCATCAAGGCAAATCTGATGCACAGAACGGATCACCCGACCGCCGATATGGTTTATGACGATATCCGGAAAGTTTATCCGAATATCAGCCTCGGCACCGTGTACAGGAATCTCGGCCTCCTTTCGGATCTCGGTGAGATCACACGTCTGGCGACGCTGGCCGGAGCGGACCGTTATGATGGGAATACGAAGCCGCACAGCCATTTCGTCTGCAGAAAATGCGGACGTGTGTACGATCTTCCGCACGAAATTCCGGAAGAAATTATGGCGTCGGTGCAGGAGAGCACCGCACATCACATCGAGGCGTGCAGTCTCATGTTCTACGGGACATGCGAGGACTGCCGGAAAGAAGGGTCATAAGGGTATCATTGCTGTTGAGGAACCTTGTGAGGCAGCAGGAAAATGGGTATTTTCTGAAAGGAGTTACTGGATATGAAGAAATGGGTTTGCAGTGTATGCGGTTATGTTTATGAAGGAGAGAATCCGCCGGAGCAGTGTCCGGTATGTAAGGCGCCGGCTTCCAAATTTGTGGAGCAGGGCGAGGAGCTCACATGGGCGGCTGAGCATGTAATCGGCGTCGCTTCG
>ONLT01000160.1 GCA_900318755.1 uncultured Eubacteriales bacterium | reverse complement strand
GCTTATCGTCTTTACCATGTGGGTGCGGAGCCGCCGCCAGGAGATCGCCGTCTACCTGTCGATGGGAATCAGCAAAGCGGCGATCCTCGGACAGTTCATTCTGGAGGCCGGTGTGATCGCGGTTTTGGCCGGAACGCTTGCGTTCGCCACATGCCGGAGCGTGCCCGACGCCATCGGCAACCGGATGCTCGCATCCGCAATAGAAGAAGCGCAGCCGGAAGTAAAAGAGCCGACCAGGGAGGAAATCCATCAGGCGGCGACGTCCGGCACGCTGGAACAACTGTTCGCGTATCAAAGCGGCGGGTATGCCGGACCGGATCAGATTGACTTTCGTATCGGTGGATCAGATTTTGCGGTCGTTCTCCTGCTGGAGCTGCTGCTCATCGCAGGCGCAGTCTGTACAGCGGGACGATTTATTTTTAAACTGCAGCCGCGGGAGATTATGACAAGTTTTTTCTGAAAGAAATGAGGTGATTCAATGTCTGCAACACAACGCGCATGGCTTTATGTCAGGCGGAACACAAAACGAACCATTCTTCTCTTTCTTCTGTTCGGCATCCTGATGACGATTTCCCTGCTGGCCGTCGCCCTGTATACAGCCAGCCGTGCATCGGTCAGTGAACTGCGGGAACGGATCGGCGGTTATATTATGATCCAGACCGGCCAGGACGGAAAGGAACGGACGGGAGATATCCTGCTGAATCAGTTGAAACAACTGGATAATGTCAAAGATTGGAACGGCGTGGATACCTATTATATGTACGCGGAAGGCGTGAAGCTGGTTCCCGGATCCTATTCGGGAACCGGGGAGGCAGGAGAATGCATGCCGAAGTGCATTGGCTGCCTGGATACATCCCTTCATGAGCGGTTTATTACGTCTTCCTTTCAGATGGCGGAGGGACGGCATATCACACCGGACGATGTTCACACGGTTATTCTGTCAAAGGATGTGGCAGAGAAGAACGGACTTTCCGTCGGAGATACGGTCACGCTCAGTGTCGTGGAAGGGGTGCGTGACTGGCTTGAAAATGCCTATGGCACGCAGGTGAATCTGAAAATCGTGGGAATTTATGCCACCACGCATAATGAGCCGGCCTCTCCGTCGACACCGGAAAGTGAACTGCAGGAGAATATCTTTTTTACCGACAGCACGACAGCGAAAGAATTATTCGTGATCCGCTTCCCGAATCGGACGATCGGGGATTATACCTACAGCTCCGGCATCATGCTGTTTTTGAAAGACCCTTCCCGTATGGATGAAACCGTATCGCTGCTCAAACAGCAGCCCTGCGCGGACTGGGACGGTCTGGTTGTTACACCGAATGATACAGCCTATCAAAAGGCCGCCGGGCCGATTTTAAAGGCGGCGACGATAAGCCGGTTCATGCTGCTGACAATTCTGGTCATAAGCATTGTCATTCTGGCACTGATCCTTCTGATGTGGACGCGTGAAAGGGTGCATGAAATCGGCATCCTGATATCTCTGGGACGGCCGGCTGGAGATATCTACAGGCAGCTGCTGCTTGAAAATTACATCGTCGCCGTACCGGCTTATATTGTTTCTGTCCTGATCAGCGCGATCCTGGCAGGACAGCTCGTTTCTGCCGTATCCGGCGCGTCGGTTCAGGTGCACCTGGATGCAGTCCATGCTATCCTGATTCTGGCCTGCTCCGCGGGAGTGATTTTTCTTGCGGTCCTGATTGCATCGGCAGCGATCCTGCGCAAGAGACCAAGAGAAATCCTAATTGATTTGATTTGAGGAATGGGAGAAAATACAATGGCAGTCCTGACAACGAAAGATCTTACTTTTTACTATTTTAGAGACAGCGTGATTTTTGAAAACCTGAATCTGGATTTTGAGCGTGGAAAAATCTATACCATACTCGGAGCGTCGGGCAGCGGAAAGACGACGCTGCTCTCGCTGCTGGGAGGTCTGGATACGCCGAAAGGGGGTCAGATCGAATTTGAAGGAAAAAATATTGAAGAGATCGGTCTGAGAAAATACCGGCAGAGCTGTGTTTCCTTTATTTTTCAGAACTACAATCTGATTGAGTATATGACGCCGCGCGAAAATGTTCAGCTGGTTGACCCCCATGCATCCGATGAGACGCTGCGGCAGGTCGGCCTCACTCCGGATGAAATAGGGCGAAATGTGCTCAAGCTTTCCGGCGGACAGCAGCAGCGCGTCGCCATCGCCCGTGCACTGGCTTCCTCGGCGCCCGTGATTCTGGCCGATGAGCCCACGGGAAACCTGGATGAAGACACGGCGGAGGAGATCACTGCTTTGCTCGTTGAGAAAGCAAGGGACCGGAACAAATGCGTGATTATCGTCAGTCATTCTCCAAAGGTCGCAGAGGCATCTGATGTCATTCTTCGTCTTTCTCATAGAAAAATAGAAGTTGACGACGGAAACGGGACGGAGATATCGGATGGGGATTGACAGCGGAGCGATCTGCGGTATCGCGCCGGGGGCAGACGGTCTTTTGTCCCCGGCATCATTACCCTGTGACATGGAGACAGGCTTCAATGAAAAAAGTTACGGAACTTTTACAAACCTATGTAATCGGAAAAAAGCTGGTCCCGGTTGTGATTTTTCTTGCCATAACGAGTGTGCTGACATTCCTGCGTCCCTTGATTATCAAGGGGATCACCGACAAAGGCTTTCTGAAATCAGACCTTCATATGATCAGTATATTTGCTGTTTTTCTGCTTTTTTCAACCTGCGTGGATCAGTTTTCGGAGATCATGCAGTGCAGGATTTTTGCGGACATCCAGAATCATATGATCCATGATCTATACATGAAATCCTTTGATAAAATCCTGCATTTGAAGCAAAGCTATTTCACCGAGCACAACAGCGCCGAGTTGATCAACCGGATTACCACGGACATATTGACCGTGAGCCTGATCGCGGATCGAACCGTACTGTTTGCGGTCAGTTATATTCTGTCGATCATCGCCGGCATGTTCGGATTGTTTTTTCTGAATTGGAAACTGGCTCTTCTGGTGATCGCGATCGTTCCTTTTAAGGTACTGCTTTCACTTAAAATGTCCCGGTTAAACGAGAAGGCTGTATCCGAAAAAATCAATCTTATGCGTTCCTTTTCGGCCTGGTTCGGCGATACGATCAATGGAATAAAAGAAATCAGGCTCTGGAACCTGCAGCAGGAAAAAGCAAAGTGCCTGTCTGACCGGCAGGATGATATTTTGAAGGCGGAAAAACGATCCACTTTATATTCCGCATACAATCAAATGTCTATGCTGCTGCTCGGTGCCATGGTGCAGTGCGCGCTGTACATCTGCGGCGGAGTTCTCTATCTCCGGGGAGAGTTGACGCTCGGCGGTGTTACCGCGTTTATTGCATACTGCGGGTACGTGATCACGCCGATCGCTTCCCTGTTATCCATCCGGTATATGTTTTCCGGTATCCAGCCTTCTTTGAACCGGTTAAATGAATTCTTCCGGCTCCCTGAAGAATCGGAACGCAGCGGCATTCAGAATGATTGGCCGGAAAACGGGCAGGTATCAACGTTGACGCTGCAGCATATAAAATTTTCTCATACTGCAGACGCGTTATTGACCGATGTAAATTTGACCGTCCATGCGGGAGAAAAGGTAGCGATTATCGGAAATAACGGCAGCGGGAAATCGACGCTGATGGATTTGATCTTACAGTTTGAGCAGCCTGTTTCAGGAGAAATCCGGATGAACGGCCGCAATGTCCTTTCCTGTTCGAAAGAAAGCTATTATGATCGGTTTGCCGTTGTGGATCAGGAACCCCGCTTTTTTCAGGACAGCGTGCGAAACAATCTGGATCCCGGGGGACGGTGCAGTGACGACGAAATCCGGGATGTATTTGTGAAATGCGGGATGCAGCAGTTCCTTGAGGAACGTCTTCATGGAGATTTCGATCAGACCGTCCGGTTTGACGCGGGCGATTTTTCGGGCGGGGAGCGGAAAAAACTGGCAGTGGCGCGTGCTATTTTGAAGAATACCCCCATCCTGATCATGGATGAGGCTGCTGCGGACTATGATTTTGAAGCAGAACGGCAGCTCAGTCATCTTCTCGCGGATGCGTTTCCGGATAAAATGATTCTGTACATCACCCACAATTATTCCTATCTGGATCTTTTCGACCGGGTTTATCGGCTGTCGCAGGGACGGCTTCAGCTTTTGTCCGAAGAAGAAATCGAGCACCTGACACACATTGGGCAGGAAATCCCCGCCGCTCCTGCGGACGCGCAGGTGCGGACATGGAGGTGTCGGGATGAATTGTCAGAAGACGGCGCTGCCCCGTCTTGCAAATCCGATGGATTCATTGTATAATTTGTTTACCTGAGATGTTCGACCACCTGCGTTTTTGAACCTACAATTACTTTAAAAAGGGTTTCCTATATCGATGCTTTGATGTCAGGCCTCCATTGTCAGGGGAAGGCAGAGATTTCATCTGCGGTTACCCACCTGGTTTCGGCTAGGAGTCAATTAGCAGGAACGGCATCCCGGGGCACATACCGATCTATGTGAGAGAAAAGAGTCCGCGCAGGCGGGCTCTTTTTTGCAAAAGGCCGGCTTGACAAGTATCAAATATCTGCTAGAATTAGGAACGTTAAAGACTGCGAAGGCGCATAGTAAGGCATCGCACCGCCATCAGAGAGGGAAATTCACTGGCTGGAAGATTTCCCGGAGAGGGCGAAGGACCGGAATTTCACGCCGGAGTCTCTTTTCCGAAGGCCCGGGTTTTTCCGGCGGCTGCGTAGGAAAAGACGTAGGACGCGTTAAGTCACGAATGAGTGCCCGGAACCTTCCGGGAATCAGGGTGGTACCACGGAATCGATTCGCCCCTGGCATGGCAGCATGTCAGGGGCTTTTTTAGCGGAAAGCAAATGGAACCCATCCGGAAAGAGAGGATAATTGAATGGACGATCGCATGAAGAACAGACTTTCGGAGGTTGTCGATAAAACAGTCAGCCGTCTGAAAGAGGCAGGCTCGCTTGATGAGCTCAACGAGATCCGCGTCAGCGTGCTCGGCAAGAAGGGTGAGCTGAAAACCCTGATGAAGGGGATGAAGGATCTTGCACCGGAGGAGCGTCCGGCTTTCGGACAGATGGTGAATACGGCGCGCGGCCACATCGAGGAAGCGCTTGAGACGGTGAAGGATCATCTGATGCAGGAAGCGATGAACAAGAAACTCGAACGTGAGGTGATCGACGTCACGCTTCCGGCCCGCGGGATCCGGATCGGTCATCGTCATCCGAACACGATCGCCATGGAGGAACTGGAGCGCATTTTCGTCGGTATGGGATATGAGGTCCAGGAGGGACCGGAGATCGAGTATGACGAGTATAATTTTGAGAAGCTGAATATTCCGGCCAACCACCCGGCGAAGGATGAGCAGGATACGTTTTATATCACGAAGGATATCCTTCTGCGTACGC
>ONLT01000055.1 GCA_900318755.1 uncultured Eubacteriales bacterium | reverse complement strand
GGAGCGGACGATGATTATTATCTGCACCGCACGTTCAGGCGGCAGAGCAATTTTGCCGGATCGATTTTCATGGAATATCAGAACAGTCCGGACTTTTCGGATCCGAATACAATCATTTACGGGCACAATATGAAAAACGGATCCATGTTCGGAAAGCTGAAGCGTCTTGTGAATGATGGGACCTGGCAGAAGGATCCGTATTTCTGGATTCTGACGCCGGACGGCAATTTTTGTTATAAGATGTTCAGTCTGAAAAAGGTCTCCGTCGAAAGTGATGTTTACACGCTGTTTTCCGGGACGGATGATTCGTTTGTCCGTTTTGCGGAGAAGATGAAAGAGGAGTCCTCCGTAGATACCGGAGACGTTTCATTTACCGTCCAGAGCAGAATTGTGACGCTTTCGACGTGTACCGGAGATTCCTCAAGCCGTTTCGTCGTACAGGGGGTGCGCGTGAACTGATGCGCGGATTTTTCAATCGCAGATCAGAAGGGAAAGGAGAAGGAATGGATCAGATAGAAGAATTGCAGAAGATGATCGATGAGCACAATCAAATCGTGTTTTTCGGCGGAGCCGGCGTCTCCACTGAGAGCGGCATTCCGGATTTCCGGAGCACGGACGGCCTGTATCATATGAAATACAAATATCCGCCGGAAACGATGCTCAGCCATACGTTTTTTCTGTCGCACACAGAGGAGTTCTTCGAATTTTACCGCGATAAGGTTCTCGTCCTCGATGCGGAGCCGAATGCGGCGCACAAGAAGCTGGCGGAGCTTGAGGCGGCGGGAAAGCTGAAGGCGGTTGTGACGCAGAACATCGACGGTCTTCATCAGAAGGCCGGGAGCCGGGTTGTGTATGAGCTGCACGGAAGCGTTCACAGGAATTACTGCATGCGCTGCCATGAATTCTATGACGGAGAGTACGTCCGTGCGCAGAAGGGCGTTCCGAAATGTCAAAAGTGCGGCGGCATTGTGAAACCGGATGTGGTGCTGTACGAGGAAGGACTGGACGGGGACACGATCAACGGAGCGGTCCGCGCGATTTCCGAGGCGGATCTGCTGATTGTGGGCGGAACCTCGCTCGTCGTCTATCCGGCGGCGGGGCTGATCCGCTACTTCCGGGGAGACAGGGTCGTTCTCATCAACAAAGGCAGTACCGGAGTAGACACAAATGCGGACCTGGTCATCCGCGAGCCGATCGGGCAGGTTCTCGGCCGGATCAAAGTTCATCCGGCGGGATGAACGGATTGGAGGCGCAGATAACAATGCCGTATACGTATGAGGTCGGCGATGTCGTGACGATGAAAAAGAAGCATCCGTGCGGCAGCTTTGACTGGGAGATCCTTCGCGTCGGCGCGGATTTCCGGCTGAAATGCACAGGCTGCGGAAGGCAGATCATGGTCAGCCGGCGCCAGGTCGAAAAAAGCACGAAAAGCGTGCGCAGGCCGTCTCGTTGACTTTCCATATTAATTATGATATTTTAGTTGAGTGAAAAAAATTTCCTGAATTATGAAAGGATCTTACATGAATAAAGTCATTTTAATGGGAAGACTGACCCGCGATCCGGATATCCGCTATTCACAGGGCGAGAACGGGACGCAGGTCGCGAGATATACGCTGGCGGTTGACCGCCGGTTCAGACGACAGGGCAATGACGGTCAGCAGAGCGCGGATTTCATCAGCTGTGTGGCCTTCGGCAAGAGCGCAGAGTTCGCCGAGCGGTATTTCCACAAGGGAATCAAGATCATTGTGACCGGCCGTCTTCAGACCGGAAGTTATACAAATCGGGACGGCGCCAGGGTTTACACAACGGATGTGGTCGTCGAGGATCAGGAGTTCGCCGAGAGCAAATCCGTCAGCGACGGCACGAGCAGCGCGTACCGTGCGCCCGAGGGCGGCGGACAGCGTCCTGATCGATCGTCGGAGATCGGGTCCGATTCGGCTGAGGGCTTTATGAATATTCCGGATGGGATCGACGAGGAATTGCCGTTTAAATAATTGCGTAACTAATATCCGGGCGGCAGAATCAACTGCCGCCCGATTTTGAGGTTATCAAAAAATGTCCGAGTTAAATACGAGTTCGCAGTTTCGCCGATATCTGTCGATGCCGCTCTGGCTGATTCTGATTCTTGCCGGGGCAAACATCGGCGTCTATTTTATCAGCCGCAGAGCCGGCGGGGTCATGACAGCTGCGCTGGCGGTCTATTTCGGCATTGAGCTGATTGTGTACTTTGCGAGGCGGAACGCGATCCTGAGTGAAATGATATCGTTCGCGGCACAGTACGGCGTCATCCAGAAGGAAATGATGGAGGACTTTTCGCTGCCGTATGCCATCACGGACGACCGCGGAAGAATTCTCTGGATGAACCGTTCCTTTTCCGACGTGACCGGCGTAGAGAGGGGCATTGCGACCCGTTCCCTGACCGGCGTGTTTTCGGATGTGACAAAGGATATTTTTCCGCAGGAAAATGACAGGCCGCTTGAGATTGAGCTTGCCTACAACCACCGGTTTTACCGTGCGGAGATGACGAAGATCAGTACGGACGAGATCGTGCGCAATTCGGTCTTTTTCGCGGAAAACGCACCGGAAGGCACGTGTCTCTACACGTTTTTCATGCATGATGAGACCGCTCTGCACGAATATATTCAGAAGTGCGAAGACGAGTCGATGGTCGCCGGTCTCATTTACATCGACAACTACGAGGAGGCCCTTGACTCGGTCGAGGAGGTCCGCCGTTCGCTTCTGACCGCTCTGATCGAGAGAAAAGTCACGAAGTATTTTCACGACCTGGACGGAATCGTCAAAAAGTACGAGAAGGACAAATTTATTCTCGTGATGCGGCACCGTTCGCTGGACGAACTGAAGGAGCAGAGGTTCAGCATTCTTGAGAGCGTGAAGAGTGTCAACATCGGCAACGATATGGAAGTCACGATCAGCATCGGAATCGGCGTCAACAACGGTTCGTTCAACGATAACTTTGACGCGGCGCGGATCGCGATGGATCTCGCGCTGGGGCGCGGCGGCGATCAGGCCGTGATCAAGGACGGCGACCGCAACTCGTTCTTCGGCGGCAAATCCGAGGCGGTAGAGAAGAACACCCGCGTCAAGGCCCGCGTCAAGGCCCACGCGCTGCGCGAGTTCATCATGTCGAAGGAAGAAGTCGTCGTGATGGGCCATCAGCTGATCGACGCCGACGCGTTCGGCGCGGCGATCGGCATCTACCGCGTGGTGCGTACGCTGAATAAGAAGGGACACATCGTCATCGACAAGGTTACCTCATCGATGCGTCCGATGATCGACCTTTTCCGGGAGTCGCCCGATTTTGAACCGGGCATGTTCCTCTCGACTCACGAGGCGGAGGATCTCACGACGAGAGATACGCTGGTCATCGTCGTTGATACCAGCAAGCCGAGTTATACAGAATGTCCGGCGCTTCTGAAGAAGGCGAATACCATCGTCGTACTTGATCATCACCGCCCGGGCAGCGAGGTGATCAAGAACGCCGTGCTTTCATACGTTGAGCCGTACGCGTCCTCGTCCTGCGAGATGGTCGCAGAGATTCTCCAGTATTTCTCTGAGAATGTCCGGATCCGCAACATCGAGGCGGACGCGCTTTACGCCGGCATTATGGTCGATACCGACAACTTTATGCAGAAGACCGGCGTCCGGACCTTCGAGGCGGCGGCGTATCTTCGGAGAAACGGCGCGGATGTCACCCGTGTCCGCAAGCTGTTCCGCGAGGACATGAATGATTACCGCGCACGGGGCGAGACGATCAGCGGAGCCTACCGGTACCGCGACAATTTCGCGATCGCCGTCTGCCCCGCGGAGTACGTCGAGAGCCCGACAATCGTCGCCTCTCAGTCCGCGAACGAGCTTCTGAATATAATCGGCGTCCGGGCGTCCTTCGTCCTGACCGAGTACGACAACCGCATCTACATCAGTGCGCGCGCCATCGATGAGGTCAATGTACAGATCATCATGGAGCGGATGGGCGGCGGCGGCCATCTGAATATGGCCGGTTGCCAGCTTGACGGCATGACGATGGACGAGGCGGTGGAACAGCTGAAACACACAATTGACCAGATGATCGATGAAGGAGAACTCTGATGAAAGTTATTTTATTGCAGGACGTAAAATCACTCGGAAAGCGCGGCGATGTCGTCAACGTGAGCGACGGCTATGCGCGGAATATGCTTCTTCCGAAAAAGCTCGGGGTTGAGGCGACTCCGAAAACGCTGAACGATCTGAAGCTTCAGACCGCACATGAGGAGAAGCTTGCGGCGGAAGCCCTCGCGGCGGCGAAGGAGCTTGCGGAGCAGATCGGCAGGAGCACGCTGCAGATGAAAATCAAGGTCGGCGAGGGAGGGAAAACCTTCGGGTCCATCTCCGCGAAGGAAATTGTCGAAGCCGCGAAGGAGCAGTACGGCTTTGATCTCGACAAGAAGAAGGTACAGATCGCATCTCCGATCAGAGAGCTGGGCGCTGCGGCGGTGGCAGTTCGTCTGCATCCTCAGGTGACGGCGAATCTTAAGATCAACGTGACAGAGGCGTAACGCATGGATGATTCATCCGCAAAGAGAATTATGCCGCACAACGACGAGGCGGAAAAATCGGTTCTGGGATCGATGCTGATCGACGGCGATGCGATTATGACGGCGTCTGAAATTCTGACCCCGGATGACTTCTATCAGAAACAGTACGGCGTCGTTTTCGGGACGATGACCGAGCTGTACAACCGCGGTACGAAGGTGGATCTCGTCACGCTTCAGAACGAACTCAGAAAGAAAAACACCGCGCCGGAAATCGCGGACATGGAATTCGTGCGCGATCTGCTGGGTGCGGTCGCGACCTCCGCGAACATCAAGTATTACGCGAAGATCGTCAAGGAAAAATCAACGCTGCGCAGCCTGATCCGGCAGGCGCAGAGCGTGGAAAATCTCGCCTACGAGGACAGTGAGCCGGTCGAGGACATTCTGGACGAGTCCGAAAAAAATATGTTTCGGATTTTCGAGCAGCGGAATACGAGTGAATTTGTCCCGATCCGACAGGTAGTCGTAGACACGCTGAATACGATCGAAAAGGCGTCGAGGACGTCGGGAAACGTAACCGGCCTGTCGACCGGTTTTGCGGACCTGGATTACAAGACGTCCGGACTGCAGAATTCCGACCTGATTCTGGTGGCGGCGAGGCCCTCCATGGGCAAAACCGCCTTCGTTCTGAATATGGCCGAGTATATGGCGTTCCGGAAGAACAAGCACGTCGCGATCTTCAGCCTCGAGATGTCGAAAGGACAGCTGATGAACCGTCTGCTTGCCATGGAGGCCCGGGTCGATTCGCAGAATATCCGGAACGGCAATCTGAACGATGAGGAGTGGAGCCGTCTGGTTGACGCCGCTTCGGTGATCGGCGGATCGAACCTGATCATCGATGATACGCCGGGAATGCCGGTTCGCGAGCTCCGCACAAAGTGCAGAAAATACAAGCTGGAGCACGGCCTTGATATCGTGATGATCGACTACCTCCAGCTGATGAGCGGTTCAGGCAGCCGCGGATCGGATTCCAGGCAGCAGGAGATTTCGGAGATTTCCCGGTCGCTCAAGGCACTGGCGAGAGAACTGGACGTACCGGTCGTCGCGCTCTCCCAGCTGAGCCGCGCGGTCGAGCAGCGGACAGGCGATCACCGGCCGATTCTTTCCGATCTGCGTGAGTCGGGCGCGATCGAGCAGGACGCGGACGTTGTCATGTTCCTGTACCGGGACGATTACTATCACAAGGATTCGGAGATGAAGGGCATCTGTGAGGTGATCATCGCAAAACAGCGAAACGGCCCTATCGGAACAGTCAATCTCGTATGGCTGCCGGATTACACGAAATTCATGAGCGCGGAGCGCGACCGCGGTCATTGACCTTGGGCGCAGGCGCCCGGTTATGAACAGCCGCAAAAAAACGGGCTGACAGATGTCAGTCCGTTTTTTTCAGGAAATGATTCCTTGCGTTTTATAGATCAGTCCGCTGCGGAAATCGCGCCGGTCGGGCATGCGCTCTCGCAAGCTCCGCAATCGATGCAGGCATCTGCGTCGATCTCGTACTGAGTATCTCCGCTGTGGATCGCGCCTACCGGGCACTCGCCCTCGCAGGTTCCGCAGGATACACATGCGTCAGAAATAACCCTAGCCATTGTCAAATCCTCCTTTAGTAGATATGATAGTAAAAACAGGTAATACCCATTACCGATTATGTTTATTGTATACGAACAATCCGCACAATACAAGTGCAAATTTTAATACAAATGATCACATAAGGGTGCTCGCCCGGATGCCGTCCGGGTCACCCGCGATACGGAGGGCAGAACGTTGAAAATCAATAAGAAGATGACAATTGCAGAACTGATGACGATCGATCCGATGATTCCGAACATTTTAATGAGGGAAGGGATGCACTGCGTGACGTGCGGATCCGCCGCGGGGG
>ONLT01000151.1 GCA_900318755.1 uncultured Eubacteriales bacterium | reverse complement strand
GGACTCCATTCTGGAAGGCAAGGAGACCATGACGGTCGCAGTGGACGGATATCAGGTCGGCTATACGGGAGTTGAATGTGCGCTCCGCGCGATTCAGGGCGAGACGCTTGAAAAATTCATCGCGACACCCGCTTCGATCGTCACGAAGGACAACGCAGAAGAGCAGAAGGAATTTGTCGCTTCCAGAACGAACGGAACCGCGAATTAACAGAAAACAGTTGCAGCAAACAATCCTCTTTTTCATAGTTTCCCATAATTTGTGATAGAATCGCACCGGCGGAGTCTTTATTCAGGCTCCGCCGGTGCAATTCTATACCGCCTGAACTTCCCGCATTGACAATCAGCGGCAGCTATTCACCCGCAGCTTTTGGCGGTTTCAGTACCATCAATTATTGAAAGGCAAATTTATGATGGTATGTTTGGGGTGAAGTTTACCATCAAAATATTGGAAAGAAAATGTGATGGCACGTTTTGGGTGAAGTTTATCATCAAATATTGGAAAGAAAATTTATGATGGTATATTTGGACTGAAAATTGCCATCTGAGGAAGAAAAGTAAGTTGACGATGGCACTGCGGGCGAAAAATATGCCATCAGAGGAAGAAAAGTAAGTTGACGATGGCATTGCGGGCGAAAAATATGCCATCAGAGAAAGAAAAGTAAGTTGACGATGGCACTGCGGGCGAAAAATGTGCCATCTGAGGAAGAAAAGTAGGTTGATGAAGGCACGGAGGGCAAAAATTGTACCATCAAATGAAGAAAAGCAAGTTTGCGATGGTATGCCGATCCGGAAATTTTGAGCGATTAAAATTCAGACACGGCCTCTGCAATCGGATGGTATAATACTGAAAAATGCAGCTTCGGAGGCCGATATGAAAAAGCAGAGAGATGTTCTGAAAAATGAGAAGGGAATCCTGAAAAGCGACGGCATCTATTTTGCGACGCAGAGCCCGTTTGCGAAGGCGCACCTGTTTTACCTGATGTGGGGTGCGCTCTATGAGTGCGATTACCCCTACTGTGTCGTGCGCGACGACGATGAATTCGACGCGTTTCTTTTCTTCTATATCCGAAGCGGGAAAATGCATTTTGATTACCGGGGCCAGTCGTTTGCCGCACAGGCGGGGGACATCGTTCTTCTGGACTGCAAACATCGTCAGAGATATTACACCGAAGAAAAAACGGAATTTTACTGGTTCCATTTTCACGGGAATGAATCACAGGCTTATTTCGACCGGCTGTATGAGAGCGGTGGCATTCTGTTTCAGGGACTCAGCTCCTTTGAGCGATATTTTTCACAGATTCATTCGAATTTGAAGCAGAACCCCGTCGTGGATGACATCATCTCGGTTAACATTCACCGGATGCTGGCGCTGCTTGTTTCCTTCCGGAGCATGGTAATTGATCTTTCGGAACCGGTGGCGGCCGCGAAGGCTTACATCGAACAGCATTACCGGGAGAATATTCTGGTGGACGACATCGCGGGCTGCACGTCGCTCAGCAAATATCATTTTGCGAGAATTTTCAGAAAAGAGATGGGCTGCGGACCCCACGCCTATCTGATGCGGGTCCGGATCGCGGAGGCGAAGCAAAAACTCCTCGATACAGAGGACAGCATCGAGGAAATCGCCTATGAGTGCGCTTTCTGTTCCCCTGCAAATTTCACCCGCACCTTTAAAAAAGTGGAAGGCATGACGCCGATGGCGTTCCGCAGGCGGATCCGTCCGGAGAGCATCCCATCGGATCATTAAGCGTCTTTCAGCGCATCGCTGACCGCTTCGATGATGCCGGATGAGGAGAACGTCGCCCCGGAGACAGTGTCAACATCCGTGCCGTTCGCAGCGATGATTTCGTCGATGACGGATTCGGCGCGCGCGAGCCATTTTTCATCCTCACGGTTGTCGCCGATTTCAATTGCGGTGATCTTTCCGCCGGAGACCGTTACAGTCACGTCGATCGTCCCGTTCCGCCCCGTTCCGGACCCCTCGTATGTGCCGTCCTGATAGATACCGGAACTGCGCTGGCGGAACCGCTGCTTCCGGAACCGCTGCTGCCGGAGTCGTTTTCATCGCTGGATGCGGCACTGTCCTGCCTGCTGGAGGATTCGTCCGGATTTTTGGAGGAGTCCGATCCGTTCTCCGCCGCCGCCCCGCTCTCCGCCGCAGGCCCGCTCACGGCGGTCCCGCCGGTCTGGCCGGAAAGCATCGAGGGCAGGTCCGCGGCGGCGTGGGAGAAGGTCAGGATGCAGGCGAGAATCGAGAGCGGTCCGCGGATGGGCGCGAGAAACCGCCTCGGCGTGGATCCGTTTGCAAAAACTCCTGTGATCATAACGATCAGGAAAAGCGCCGCGGCGAGAAAGCCGCCGGTAATCATCGGAAGAAGGCCGGCCGTCACGAACGCGGGGACGGATCTTCCGGCGAGCTTCAAAATGGCGCAGAACGCCGCGATAACGGCAAACGCGGTGTAAAACGGCGCCGGGTTCCTTTTCAGGGCGTTGCGGCATACGATTGTAAAAGAGACTGCGATCAGCAGCGCGATCAGTGTGTACATGATGCACTCCATTCAGTTTGTGTCGGGTTGATCCTACGCAGTCTATGATACAGACCGAAGCTAAAACAAATCTTAAAGAAGCGCAAAAAAAGCAGAAGAACAATTCCATTTTCCGTTTCCTTTCGGTATGATAGGGGAAGAAGCAAAGCGGATGCATTTATGGAACGGCAAAGGGAGGTTTTTTGATGAAGGTATTGTTTGTCAACGGCAGCGCGCATCCGCACGGGACGACCATGCGCGCGTTTGAGGAAATGATCGGTGTGTTTGAGGCGGAGGGCGTCGAAACCGGGGTGATTCAGCTCGGAGGAAAACCGATCGCGGACTGCCTGCAGTGCAACCGGTGCGCGGAGACCGGGAAATGCGTGTTTGACGACGGCGTGAATGAATTCGTGGAAAAAGCGGCGCAGGCGGACGGCTTCGTGTTCGGAACGCCCGTTTATTTCGCGCATCCGAGCGGGCGGATTTTCTCGTTTCTTGACCGCGCGTTCTACAGCGGATGCAGGGATGAGGTTTACGAGGCATTTCAGTTCAAGCCGGCCGCAGCGGTCGCGGTCGCCAGGCGCGGCGGAACGACGGCGGCGCTGGACGGGCTGAATAAGTATTTCGGGATCGCCCAGATGCCGGTTGCGGGATCAACCTACTGGAACAATGTGCACGGCCTGACGGCGGACGACGCGCCGAAGGACGAAGAGGGCATGCAGACCATGCGGAACCTTGCGCGCAATATGATCTGGATGATGCGCTGCTTTGAGGCGGGAAAAAAGAGCGGCGTGCCGTATCCGGAGACCGAGAGCACCTGTGTGACGAACTTCATCAGACGGGACGACAACAGGAGATAGAAAGGTTCAGAGTCCCGACGGGAGTCCCGATGCGGATGGAAATCGGTGGAAAATACGGCTGTTCTGTGGTATGATAATGAAAGAATTTACCGGGTTCCGGGACTGGCGTACAATATTCTATAGAAGGTTGGTGTGGTTGCTATGAACAAAGTACAGGATAAGTTTCAGGATCTTGTGAGCGAGATCAAAGAGCAGAACAGAATCATCAAGGAGCAGAATGAGAAGATGAAAGAGGATAAGGCAGGCAAAAGAATTCTTTGGATCCTCGCGATTATCGGAGCGGTCGCGGCGATCGCCGGAATCGCGTACGCGGTTTATCGTTATCTGACCCCGGATTATCTTGAGGACTTTGATGACGACGATTACGAAGATGATTTTGACGATTACTTCGAAGACGAGGATGAGGATCCGGAGAAAAAGTAAAATCCGCTGAATATCGAATTGGGACAGAGCCGGATGCCGGGGTGCTTGAAAACCGTGCATCGGCTCTGTTTTGCTGTAAAAATGAAGGCGTAGGATTTCACTGCAAATGGCGGAAGGTGTTATGAAAAAAGGTGACATTGTCGAGGGAAAAATTGAGCGCGTGACGTTTCCGAACAAGGGACATCTTCGCGTGGATGACCGGGATGTGATTGTGAAAAATACGATTCCGGGGCAGCGCGTGCGCGCCCGGATTCACAAGAAAAAAGCCGGAAGAACGGAGGCGCAGCTTCTTGAGGTGACGGAGAAGTCGCGGCTTGAAAAACGGCCGCCGCTCTGCCGGAATTTTCCGTCGTGCGGCGGATGTCTGTACCAGACGATGGAATATGAGGATCAGCTGAAGCTGAAGGAAGATGAGATCCGGGAGCTCCTGGCGCCGGCTGTCTCCATGAATCCGCCGGTTCCCGGGAAGCGCGCGGAGGATATCTTCGAGGGAATTCTCCCGAGCCCGGATGAGTACGGGTACCGAAACAAGATGGAGTATGCGTTTGGAAACGCAGTGAAGGACGGTCCGCTGACTCTCGGCCTTCACAGGAAGAACAGCACCTACGATATTCTGACCGCGGATGACTGTATCCTGGTGCATCCGGATTTCAACGCGATCGTAAAATGCGTGCTGGATTTCTTCCGGGAACGCGGAATTCCTCATTTTCACAAGGTGACGCACGAGGGCTGGCTCCGCCATCTGCTGGTGCGGCGCGCCGCGAAGACAGGAGAGATTCTCGTCGATCTCGTCACAACATCGCAGGATCTGCCGGACGGAGAGACGGAGAACGAGGTACTCTGTGTGTTCCTGGAGCGGCTGCAGGCACTTGATCTCAAGGGCACCATCGTTGGAATTCTTCATACGGTCAATGATTCGGTGGCCGATGTCATCCGAAATGACCGGACGGATCTTCTGTTCGGACGGGAGTATTTCTTTGAGCAGCTTCTCGGCCTGTCGTTCCGGATCACGCCGTTCTCGTTTTTTCAGACGAATACGAGAGGAGCGGAGGTGCTGTACCGGACGGCGATGGATTTCCTCGGGGACGTGAGAGGGAAGACTGTGTACGACCTCTATACGGGAACCGGAACGATCGCCCAGGTGCTGGCGCCGGTGGCGAAGGAGGTCGTCGGCGTGGAGATCGTCGATGAGGCGGTTGGCGCGGCAAGAGAAAACGCCGCTGCGAACGGGCTTGCGAACTGTTCGTTCATCGCGGGCGACGTCCTGAAGGTCCTGGATGATCTGACAGAGAAGCCGGATGTGATTGTTCTGGATCCGCCGAGAGACGGAATCCATCCGAAAGCGCTGCCGAAAATTATCGCCTACGGCGTGGACCGGATCGTCTACATATCCTGCAAGCCGACGAGTCTTGCGCGGGATCTGGAGGCGTTTCGCGAGGGCGGCTATCGGATCGAACGGATCCGGTGCGTGGATCTCTTTGTGAACACGCAGCATGTGGAGACCGTAGCATTGATGTCAAGGGTCGAAGGAAAATAGTCGCGAAAGCCCGGTATTACTGCGGTTTTCGGGCAATCGGGCAAATTCGGAATCAGCCAGACCAAACGCTCTGCGGTAACTTATCAAAGGGCAAATCCGGTCAAAAAGTGTGAGAGTTGAGTTGCCAAGTTAGATGTCAATAAGTCGAGTTGCCGAGTTAGATGTTGGGGAGTTGTGGCTGTGAGATAGATGTCAGGGAAAGTCGAATGGAGGTGATAGATTGAAGAAATATT
>ONLT01000095.1 GCA_900318755.1 uncultured Eubacteriales bacterium | reverse complement strand
TTTCTGAATTTTATTTTCAGATGGTAAAATTAAGACACCCGTACCGTCAAAATTTTTAAAAAGAATTGTGGATGGCAAATTTTTACCGGCGAATACCATCGCGATGATAATTAAAAATGTTGATGGTACTTTTTTGTATTATTTTACCATTCAATTGTTTATTTTTCATTACAATGGTAATTTAAGATACTTTTTATGCCATCAACTGAGAAAAGCATGTTTCTAATGGTAATTCAAAACAATTCCGTGCCATCATAAAAAGAAAAGTATTTTAATGATGGCAGCAGGCTTCCATCACGTGCCATCGCAAAAAGATAAGTGTGTTTTTGATGGCAGCAGGCTTCCATCGCGTGCCATCGCAAAAAGATAAGTGTGTTTTTGACGGCAGCAGGCAAGGCCTGACACCAATCATCTTTTACCTCCGCGGATCTGCTTCCTGCAGATCCGCGGGATCACTCTACCAGCTTGTTTTGTGCTCATCCGTGACCTCACCGGTCTCCGTATTTACAAGATAGAACCCGAGAAGCTCCGTATCATAACCGCCTGACGGATAGACCTTTTCCAGCACGATCTCCCGTTCCGTTCCGCCGCCCGCATCACGTTCGCCGTTGTCATACAGGCGCAGCTCAAACGAGACCTCATTTCCGTCTTTATTTTCAGATCCGCTGGAAATAAGCGCATACACATCGCCCTTCGCATTGGCGCTGAACGAAATGGCAAGATCCGGATACTCTCCGGAGTCCTCCAGATAGGAAAAGACACGCTGCATCGCATTTTGCGCATCGAACCAGCCGTCTGTTGCATCAGATGCGCCGGCACCTCCGTCCGTCCCGTCAGATGCAGCGCTCTGCCCGGAGCCGGAAGTACCCCGGATCGCGTCTGAATCCGCTCCGGCCGGATTGGCTGAAGAAGATACGCCTTCCGGGAACGAATCATCCGATCCGGCCACAGCTCCCTCTCCATCGGTTTTCTGATCATATGCCGCGGCCTCAGACCACTCTTCCATGAACACAGGATCCATCGCCCGGAAATACTCCGTTCCGCCATATGCCGGATCCATCGCGATATAATCATATTTTTTATTTGTGTAAGGATCCACGATGTTCCGTGCAATGACGCGCTCCGCGCCGGATAAAAGTATTCTCAGCAGGATCAGTCCTGCCACCGATGTGATGAATACCATCCATGCAATACCGGCGATGACGTGACGCGCCAGCCTTCCGCCCTTTGCCGGACCGTTTTCCCGTTTCGAAACCCGCAGGACCAGATACAGGACCCAGCCTCCCAGCGCAATCACAAAAACGCCCGCCAGAAACGATGCAATCATATTGTAATCCGACCGAAGGTGCCACCCCGCGCCAAGACAGTTCGCCGCTGCAAGATAGAAAACGCAGTGAGCCAGCATCGTCCAGAAAATCAGAGGCGCCGCGGCGGGCGCTTCCGGCTCTTCTGCGGCATGCGCCGCTGCCTTCACGATCTCTCCGCGAACCTTCTCTCTGTCCGGTTCATCCATGCAAAGCCAGGACCGGATGACTTTATCATCCGGAAATCTGTCCGAATTCTCTTTTATCCCGGCAAAGCGGATATACCACTCCTGCGCGGAGGCAAACTCGTGCCCATTCCCGGCTTCATCCCGCGCCGGCGCATTTTCATTTTCCGGGCCGTTCTTTGCAAAGAGCTCCAGCGCCATCCGTAAAAAGTTATAGTACTTCAGCTGTCTGACTGTCAGCGCCTCCGTATCAACCGCGAGCAGCGCATCTTCCGCCGCGCGGAGACGATGCATCTGAAGGTCGAGTTCCGCCATGACGAGGAGTGATTCCGCTCTTCTCTTTTTATTTTTTCGGAAGACATGATGACAGCGGTAAAGAAGAAAATCATGCCGGCCCTCCGCGGAAAGTCTGCGCGAAAGCGACACAAACAAATTGTTGATAAAGACAAGGACTCCGTACAGCAGAATCAACACGGAAAGACAAAGCCAGAAAAGTCCGCCGGGCGTCACAATTCCCTGCATAAATGTCTTCCGCAGAACAAGAAGAACCAGAATCACCCAGAGTACCGGCATGCAGACAAAGGATAGAATCCGGCACAGAACGGCCAGTCTTTTTCCCGCAGGGTCCCAGTCATACCCTCCGCCGGGGGCAGGATTCGTGTATGGATTTTCCCGGTTTTCCGGGCCGCTCTGATTCGTGGTATCTGAATTTTCCCGGTTCTCCGGGCTGCTCTGATTCATCGCACATTTCCTCTCTTCGCAGGTTACACATCGGTACCTTCGGCATTCATTTCCTTCCAGCTGATGATCTCCTGCTCCAGTTTTTCATTGTGTTCCAGCATATAGCGCAGAATTTCCGTATGTTTTCCCGCCCGAATCAGATTCCCGGCTTTCGTCCGGTCGTTCTCATTCAGACTTTTGGTAAAGGCATGATACCTCTTCAGGCTTTCCGGTTCCATCCGATAGCTCCTGAAATCGATGCCGGTTTTATTCCGGAGATTTTCCAGAATGCAGAATCCGTCCGGATCAAGATCGCCAAAATGAAGCCAGTGACGGATCCCCGGATTCTGATCATGCATGCGCACCAGAAATTCCTGCCGCGCGTGATTGTGATACCCGGCAAGATACATCTGAAACGCTTCCGTCTGAACCCGGTTATAAGAGGTCAGATTTTCGATGGTCAGAACCGTGTCCGAATCGACCCGGATTGTTTCAATATCCGAAAGCCGGTCCGACCGGACGGCGATCGGCACACCGGATTTGAGTTCCAGTCTCGTTCCGTTGTAAAACACGAGGATCCCGTTTCCGTTGAAATTCACATAAGTCGGATTTTCATAAACCGCATATTCCGCCAGAACAGCATCCTCATATTCTTTTTTCGAGTCGAAATCCGCCTCCCCGAAATCACAGGTCCCGTACTTTTTCAGAACACGGAGCGCCTTTGAAAGAATCCCGTGCTTTTCAAGGTATTTCGTGTTTCCGAACAGCGCAATCGAAAGTTCCCGGCAGAGAATGTTGCCGGTATTCCGGGTGATAAAATCCACCGTCCGCATCACTTCGTCCGCCGGTTCCGGTTCAAACCAGGCATTTTTGTCCGCCAAAAGCAGCGCCTCCTGGTCGTCGATGAATGCGTCAAGAATCGGATTCTTCCCCCGGTACCGTTCGTATACGCCTACCTGACCGGCATGAATCTCTCTTCTGGGTTTCCTTCCGGCGAGCTCATAAAGCGCCGGCTCGACAGAGCGCGCCGGCACCAGAAACTCCCGGAATTCATTGCGGGTTTTCCTGTCCCTGTACAGGATCTGAACCGGCGAACGCCCCTCCAGCAGCTTCATGGACTGTTCAAACGCTCCCAGCTCCTCCAGATTCACATCATCCCGGTCGTATGCGGGAAAAATTTCTTCCACGGGAATGCGAATGTTCTGATTCCGCTGCGACTCACCCCGATAGGTTCCCGTCCGCTCATAGGCGTCCAGAATCCGGGTGAGCAGCTGTTTCTGCCAGTTATCCGGTTTCCATCCTGTTTTCATTCCTCAACTCCCGCATGCATAACGATTTTCTCCGTCCTCCGGTCATTCTGTAATTCCCGCCTGCATATCAATGACTTCCGCCTTCCGGTTTTTCTTAACGACCGTCACCGTAGTATCCACGTACGGTGCGATGTTGTGCATGGTCTTATCCGGCGCCGCGTAGATCACCTGCAGTCCGTTGTCATTGAAATAGTCGATCATGCTGCGGATCCGGTCCTCATCCATGGCGGCGAAGGCCTCATCGATAAACGCGATCCGCAGGCAGCAGGTGTCGCTGCGGTAACTCGTCATCAGCGCGGCCGTCAGCAGAATGAAATACGGGGTCTGCTTTCCGCCGCCCGAATAGATGCCCTGCGATCGGGACAGATAAGCCGTGTGCTGTCCGTCGTTGATGAAGAAATCATATGTATAATAATTCCGGTAATCCGTGTACTCGGTGACATCATCCGCGTTCAGAACGGTATCCCGGAAGGTTTCAAACGCATCGGCGATTCCCTGCTCCCGGAGGAAATTGCTGTTCATGTTCAGATACAGCTCCAGATTATCGGCCGATCCGAGCTCGTCGATTTTCTGTGCAACCGCGAAAAACGCCTTCATGTCCGCACTGCTTCTGGCCTTCATTATCAGAGAATAATTTTTATCTCCGAACTTATGAGCCTTCAGCATGGCATTGATGGCATCCTTCTGATCCCGCATGCTGCGGATTCTGGAATAGATCACTTCCACAAAATCGCGCATGAAGGTGTCGGAAATGGTCCGTGCCTTCGCCTCGATCTTGTTTCTGGTCTCTTCGATGTCTTTCGTGCGCAGCTCATCCAGCCGGGCAATGTAATTTTTCGCGCCGCTTTTGTCCGCAACAAAGCCCGCATGGGTGGCATTGTACCGGAACATCGCCTCCAGCATGCCGTTTGTCGCCTCTCCGAGCTGTTTATTCACTTCCTGAATCGCTCTCTGAAGGCTCCCCTCGGCGTTGTTCTTCTGTTTTTCATAAAGTGCGTCCGCCGCCGTCTTCTCCTCCGGATGGAGCGCTGCCGCCGTCTCATAGGCTTCCCGCAGCGCCTGCTCGCTGCGTCTCCCGTCTCTGAGTTTTTCCGACCGCTCCTGCATCGACCGGGCGTCGGACTTCCGTTCGCTCTGGATATCGGTCAGATTTTTCTGAGCCTGCTCCCTCTTCTCCGAAGCCGCCAGATACATATCCAGCAGGCGCTTCGCCGACGGGTTGTTCTCCAGCGCCCGGATATTCCGCTTCGTCTCCGCAATCTCCTCCCGCAGCTTCAGCAGCATCACAGGCGCCGTCGTATCATAATACTCCGGTGCGAAGCTCGTCTCATATGCCCGCTTAGCGAGCCCGGCGAATCGGTCGGCCCGTTCCTTCAGAGAAGTTTCCTTCGCCTGCTTTTCATCCCGCTCTTTTTTCTTTTTCTCAAGCAGCTGCAGAACCGCATCTTTTCCGAAAACAAGGTCCCGCACCGGCTTCATTTTACTGCCCACGATTCCCCTGGCCAGCATACCGCCGGGTGTGATCGCTCCCCTCGGATTGTCATTCAATTCCTGCCTCGTCTCCACGCACTTCAGATTTCCGCAGGTGTAGTTGATGTACTTTCTCGCATACAGATTGGCCGCCTGAAACCGCGCCGCGAGGGAGCCCTCCGGCGCCTTCGACGGAATGTCGTCCATCTTGTTGGTCAGCACCAGATAAATTTTGTACAGATTCTTCTCATCCACGATCCGAAGCAGCCCCGGGACAGCCTGCGGCTCCGCGATGACGTTGAAGCGTCTTCCGCCGAGAAAAGTTTCCGCTGCGGTCTGCCACTTCGGATCAATTTCATTGACAAGGTCGCATAAGAAACGCAGCTCCGTATGGATTCCGGCGCGTTCCGCTTCCTTTTTCAGAACAGCGAGCTCCTCCTCCATCCCGTCCGGAAGCACCTTTTTGTTCTGCTGAAGGGTCCGGATCTCTCTGTTCAGCCTTTCCAGCTCTCTTCTGACGTCGCGCAGCGCGTAGCCGGTTTCCTCCTTTCGGCGCTGGAAATTGCGGTGCATGGCTTCCCGCTTGTGTTCCAGTTCCTGCAGAGCGCGGATGATTTCGGCTTCATCCGCGGAGGCCTCTCCCGCGTGGCTGATGACTTCATACAGCTCATCCGAAACGGACAGATCGTCCTGCCCGCCAAAAAGCGTCTCCGCTTTCTTTTTCAGACCGCGGAGCGCCCGGATCGAGTCCTCCATTGCGATCCGGCTCTCTTCGTCTCTGCGCAGCTTGTCCTTCAGCTCCTCAACAGGCCTCTGGCCCTCATGCATCGCGGTGGATGCCCGGATAAACTCCGTATCTGCGGCATCAAAGAGTTTCTGCGCCTGTGTCTCTTTTTTCTCCAGAACCCGCATGCGGCTCTTCAGATCGCTGATGCCCGTCTCGAGCCCGTCGTCCGCCTGTTTCTGCCGCATATAGAGGAACTTTTTCTGCGCAATGCTGCGTCGGACCGCCTCCGCATCCAGTTTCAGAACACGCAGATACTGCTCCTCTATCCGCTGAAGCAGCTCCTTCTCTTCATTCAGTTTTCTTAAATCTTCCGCCAGTTTCTCAAATTCCGCCTTATGCTGGAGGATGTTGTCAAGCGAATTCTGGGCTGTTTTGTCCTCTTCAAAGATCGACTCCCTGACAAACCGGTCAATGTCCATCTTTTTCTTTCCGCAGGCAAGCAGCCGCCTGACCTTTCCGCGCAGTTCGCGGACCCCGCCCTGTCCGAGTCTCAGGCCGCTCATCCGCAGAAACACCGCGATTCCTTCCTCCCGCTTGTAAAAATTCAGCGGTTTTCCCCGAAACCGAAGATCCTGCCTCGCGGTAAACGAAACCGTGTTCCCGTTTTTTGTATAAAAGTTAATGTCGCTGATCTTCGCCCCCGGTACGACAAACCACCTGGACCGGGTCTGTGTATCCCCTTTGTACAGCTCAATGCAGACCCCCTCCGTCAGATAGGTGCCGTCTGCCGGATTATACAGATCCACGGCAATATAACTGGTTACATCCTGATCACCCCGCAGAAAACGGTCCTCGTTGTCCTTCGTATCGCCCTTCACGTACGCGATGACGGAACGTTCATCCTCTCCGGCGCCGGCCTGAATATTAAAATCCGTGATACCGAACATCGCATAGGTCAGCGCATCGATGATCGTCGATTTCCCGGATTCATTTGCTCCCGTGATCAGCGCGGAATTTCTGATTTGAAAATGGGTGCAGGTGTAGACTGCCCAGTTCGTGATCAGTACATCCTCCAGCGTTCTGGTCCGTTTCATCGTCTGCCGCTGATTCATTCAAAATCCTCCGCTTCCTGATCGTCTCCGGTTTCCGGATCGTCTTCCTCCGCTTCCTGATCATCTCCGGTTTCCGGATCCCCCTCCGCCGCCGGCGCTTTCGAGTAATAATTCAGGTAACTCTCCTGTTTCTGTCGCACCAGTTCTTCCATCGCCTTTAAATCCAGACCGAAAAGCAGCGTCGGGTACAAAACGAGCACACAGTCCTCATCGCCGAGGGTTCCCCTGGTATCAACCAAAGAAAAGCGATGCAGTGTTTTCAGGGCATCTTCAATCTGCGTCTTGTTAAATTCCGTCCGGAATCCGGCACCGATTCCGAACTGTTCCAGCGTTTTCGTGAGTTCATCCGGCCGGATCAGAATCGAGCGGTCCATACTTCCGCTCATCCGCTCCATAAAGATCCACGCAAGCGCACAGTAAATCACACTTTCCCGGATCGTAAAGATTTTCTTATTGATGCCTGCCGTTTCCTGCGCATCCACCTTCTCCTCCTGCCGGTCGCGCAGCATGATGATTCCGTAATCCCGGTCCAGAAACATCGTGTATCCCATCGGGGCGAACCACGTCTCCATATGCTCTTCATTTCTCGCAAAAAAGCCGTACAGCTCCCGTTCCTTCGACCGGATCAGAAACGTCCGCGACAGGAGAATCCGGATGCCGCGCCGCATCATTTCCTGCTCTTTTGCGGAAAGATCCGGATACCACTGCTCAAACGTCAGATTATCGTCCATCTTTATCCTCCGTTTCCGTCTGATCGGTCAGCGTGAAATCGCGGAGCCGGATCCGGCCGTTCCGGATGTAGTGGTCATCCACGTGCACGTCCATACGGTTCGCCGGCGCAAAGGCTGCCGCCGCGATATCGGCAAGCGCGTCCTCTTTCGTTGCGAGCGGAAGGTCCGACGCGCGCACCATGCCATTGATCTTGTATTTCTCCGCATAATTCCGCATCTTATCCTTCGTGTAGGGCACGTCGTTCATCCGCCGGATTTTCTCCTGCTCCTCCAGAATCTCCTCCCTGGAAAGCAGCGTCTGCTCCGCAGCCTGATTCTGAATTTTCTCATGCCTCCTGGCTCCGTTTTTCACGGATCCTGCCGAAATATAATAATTTTCCAGAATGGAAAACGCAGCAAGGGCGGCCTCCGGCGTATCCTCCCCGGCAGCATAGCCCGAGAGCTTCCGGATAAACTGACCGATCACCTCCTGCGCATTATCGGCGATGTTCATCGTCATTTTCAGCTTCAGACGAACCGGCATAATGTACTCGACCATCTGATTCCGGATGTCCCGGACAATGGCCGGGTAGCCGTCTGTCAGAAAGTCCTCGACAAACGTAACCTGCTCGTAAACCCGTACTCTCGCCGCCTCCCGGGTCAGATGCTCCTCTTTTGCGGCTTTCATGCAGTCCAGAATAAAAACCTCTTCGATTTCCGGGGAATTCAGCAGCCGCTTCAGCATCGCCGTGATCGGACCGCGGAACAGCGATGCATTCTCACTGTCCACCAGCCTCGTAAACTCGCCGATAAAATCACCGTCAATATAGTCGCCGAGGTTGTCCATCAGCTCCTGAAAAGTCAGCTTTCCCGTAACCTTCTGCACAATCCGTTTGATTGAACGGCGGAGCATTTTTAAAGAAGAAGCAAGGGATTTAATGTTCGTATACGCATTCACAATCACCATGGTGTACGGATTGTTTTTAACCCGCTCTTTTCTGTGCCTGGTGAAATCATCCAGCGCCAGATATGTGTTGTAAAGATAGTTGGACATCTCATCGAGCTTCATGGAGGAGGCCCGCTGAATATAATCCGCCAGAATCATCCCCTGCTCGGTGATCATATAGGTGCGGCTGTAGGTTCTCGAATCGATCCCTTCCTCAATCCAGCCGACTTCCTCATCCGCGAGGTAACTGATGATATGATTCGCCATCCGCTCTTCCGGAGACTGGCCCTGCTCCCGCTCTCCCGACGTCCTGCCGCCCCCTGACAGAAGGAACGTGTCCGGCCCCTTTCCGGCAGCCGCCTGCATGTCCGTCTCGTCGATGGCCTGAATATGATCCGCCAGAAGAAGACCGACAATCTCATCCTTAAGATCCTCTCTGCCAATCTGCGTTCTGTCTGCGAACAGATTATTGATCGTCAGAATGCACTCCGCATAAAACTCCTGTTGATTTCCGCCGCTGGCGATTGCCGCCAGCGGATTGAAAAACCTTCTCGGCAGGTTGTCGAATAACCTTCCCACGCCTCGCTCCTTATAATAAAAACCGATCTTTTTCTATTATATCCGGAAGCTGCCTCTTTGGCGAATGTTTTATTTCTTATCAACAGCGGTCCTGATACGGTCTGTCCGAAACGCCTTTTTGTTTCAGCTGCCGCACGATCTTGTCAAGGAACCGCCTCCATCCGTTCCGGAACCACGTTTTATCCCCGCAGCTCCTTACGAGAGACGGGCTGATTGCATAATATGCCCGGATAAACATTCTTCCCGGCGCCGTTTTTCGCAGGGTATCGTCCCGGAAGCGGCGCAGGGTCCAGACCTCCGGGCAGTCATAGGAACCATATATGCAGGTGGCAATATAACAGCCCTGTTTATTGTCTGAGTTTCTGTATCCGCCGGTCAGATTCGGATCGCTCTCTCCAATTCTGTTTCCCTTCGCATCGCGATGGGTGTATCCGCCAAACATGTTGGGATCACTCTCTCCTACCTTGCGGCCATGATTATCACGCTGCGTATATCCGCCCCAGATGTTCGGATCGCTGGAACCTACACGACGCCCCTTCTCATCATAATTTGTGTACCCGCCGAACGCATTACGCTCGCTGTGTCCGATTTTCTTTCCATGTTCATCGTAATGATTATAGCCGCCGAATATGTTCGGATCGCTGTGGCCTTTGTTTGACATAATACCTCCCCCCCTGTCTTTCAAAAATAACGGACGTCGTGAACAAAACATTTCAAGCGCCGACTCCGGCCTGTATAAAAACCGACTGGTTTCATCAGATTAATCCTGCATATACACGCTGACCGTCAGCGCCGAATGAAAAAATTCGCTGTCTTGCCGATCCGTAATCTTATCATCTGCCGTCGCGTACAGATATTTTCCTGCATCCATGAGCCGTGACAGGATCTCGTTCTGACGTCTTGGAATGTAACCGAGTTTCTGCTCTCTGTTCATGATCAGTATGGCGCGCTTGTCCACCGGATTGCGCGGCTCGCGAAGCAGCGTCAGTTTCTGTCCGATTTCAACTTCCGTCAGATATTGTTCAATGTTCTCCACATGATTACAGCCGGCAGCGTTCGTTTTCAGCAGAAAAATGCTCCTTGAAAAGGGCTGGAGCGCCGGTCCGTCATTTCCATACTTCAGTGCGGTAAAGTTCCCCGTTGAAAACGCTTCCAGCTCCTGTCCGGCCGCAGTCTGCAGCCCGTTCTCTTTCGGTTCACGGCTGTTTTCGGAATCATCAAATGCGCCTGCTTTCATGCCGGATCCTTCCCCTTCTTGAGATTTTCAAAACGCTCCATCAGTTCCTGATACTGTCTCTCATATACATCCAGCTGATCGGCCAGATTTTTCTGTATGGCAGCAACTTCTTCCTCATTCTCCAGAAGCGTCTTCCATCGGTACGGATAATCCTGCTCAATCTGCCCGATCTCCGTCTGAAGTACCGTCCTCTTCTTTTCCAGATCTGCGATGATTTCCTCCATTTCAGCCAGATCCTCCGGCGTATCCGTAAATTCCTCCTCCGGCCTGCTGTCCTTCAGCGTCTGGCAGATCTCCTTCAACTGATCAAGATCCCCGTCCTTGTACGCCCCCATGGTCTTCCGCAGCAGCTCGGCCTCTTCCGCCGTCTGATTCGGGTTGGCGTCCGGATGTAGTCGTTTGACCAGCAGACGATAGTAGTACCGAAGTTCCTCCGCGCGGGATGAAAATTTCTTCGCCGTCCCGTCCGTCTCATCCGGATTGGCTGCCGTTTCATCTCCTCTCCCATGAGTTCCTTCTTCCGCGTCTTTATCTTCTCCGGCTCCCGTATCCTCTCCTGCATCCTCTCCGATACTCTGCTTCTCTTCGAATGGTTCAGAGTCCTCCGTCCCGCCCTCTGACCCGATGCCGTCTTCTGCCGCGCCATTTGGCCCGGTCCTCCATCTGCGGTCTTCTTCCTCTTCCCGCTCCCGGTATGCGCCGGAATTTTTGATATCTTCCGCTTTCTGTTTCAGATCTTCTTCGTATGCCTCATATTCTTCATGCGCCTGCTCCGCCGCCTCATCACTGCTCTTTTCTTCCTGACGATTCCGGGCAGCCTGCAGGATCTCGATCGCCCTTTTCAGCTCATATAGTTTATTTTGCGCATAAAAAACGCGGAGCTCCATCGCGCCGATGCGGGCATCGTATTCCGCCTTGATTCGCGGGCACTCGCGTAAAAGCAGCTCGTCGCGCCGGGCAGTCAGCGCACTGACTTCCGCCCGCAGCATTCTCAGTTTTGTTTTCAGCTGTTCATATTCCGATTCTACTGTTATGATCTCTTCCATTTTTCAAATTTTTATTTAGATAATTCCGCATCGTGGAGATATAAGTACCCAGATCCCTCTTCTCATCATCGTTCATGCTGCCGTCGATCTGAAGAAACAGTTCGCCGGCCTTTTCCATCAGCCCGACCAGTCTTTCCCCGTACCCTTCTGAACGAGCATATCCATCCCCCTCCAGACCGTTGTCCAGCCGCACAAGACCTTTCAGGAGCTCCGGTACTTTTTCATCGAAGCTTGCGGAGTAAATGTTGTTTTCCCTCACATACTGACCCATCTGCGGCGGCGTAAAATGAATCCCCAGCGTCTCCCCGACCGCCTGCGCTTCCTTTCTCGCATAAAACCCGTCGGAGGCGGAGAGATACATGAAGTATTGGAGAAGCGCGTGCGTCACAACATCCCGCAGCGTGGTACCCTTTTCTTCAAACGGCGACAGATCGGCCACTTCCTCCGCTTCTTCCTCCAGATTATAAATCTCTCCGACCGCCTGTTTCAGCTCGGTCATTTGGGACGGGCGGAGATAGAAATCCGCCAGATCGCCTTCTTCGATATGCCGGTTCATCTGATAAATCTGGCCGACCGCCACTGCATACTCCCATTCTGTGTAAGCAATCAGGCGCTGCGGATCTTTATTTTTTTCGGTAAAAGAAACCAGGCAGTCTTTTTCAATCTCGTTCCGAAAGGACGTATAGATCGGCATGGCAATATCATTGAGCCGCTGATCTTCAAACGGAACGAATTCTTCCACTTCCATTCCGTAGGACTTGAAAATCTCCGACAGTTTTGAAAATGATGGGTAGTGGATAAATTGCTTCGTTTCATCCTTCACCCCGATTCCCCGAATCTGCGACAGGCGGCAGGTTAGATAACTGCTCAAAATCAGGACAGCTGCATTCAGATTGACATCATCCGAACCCTTCATGACAGCCAGCAGCACGCATTCCTGAACCTGATGCATAACGGCCGCCACTCCCTCTGTCTCAGGGGATTCCTTCTCCAGTTCCCGGAAAAAACCGACGCAGAAGTCCACCCGCCGGAACAGCTTTTCCCCTTCATACGGGGCGTTCACTTTTGTACTCAGGAAGAACAGAATCGCCCCCTGCGGATCTTCGATGCCAAACAGATGGTTCAGGCCCGATCTGATTTTTTCCCGTCCGTCCGCATCACTGAAGATGTACAGCAGGACGGAAATGGAAAGTACATCATATTCCATCAGGCACATCTCATCCTTTTCATCCCACGGCCTGCCGAGAAGAATGCGATGAAACGGCTTTTTCAAAAGATTCAGCGAGATCTCCGCCATTTTCATAATGTCTTCCATGTCTGATCTCTTTCCTTACTAAAACAATCACGGTGCAGCGGAAGGTATTCAGATATGACGTATGATGTATTCATTCATCTTGTCATAGGACTTCCATACGGTATCCGGGATTGAAAAACCAGTGTATTGAAACAGCTCATGGATCTTATCCATAATCTGCTCTGCGCGAAATCCGGTCGTTTTTTCTATCTGCTCATCCGAGATCGAAACGATCTCATGTGCCGCTACGTTTCTGACTTTTTCCTCAACCCTGCGCAATTCTTCCGTCAGTCTTCTTATTTTGTTGTCCTGTGTAAAACGGTCAATCAGAATGACCAGTTGATCCGATGAAACCGGTCCGCCGGTCCGGAGCCCATCACTGCCTCTGTACCTTTCCCGATAGGCTTCATCCAATACACGAAATACCTCCGAGCCCCTCAGCCGGCTTTTATCCCATTTTCGGATGCCTCCACTCTTTGAACAAAAATCATCGATCCTGATTCCGCATTTTTTATACAATACAATCTCCAGAATATTTACAAGAAGCGGCGTCAGAGCACGAAGGAAATCCGCATATTCCTTCCTCTTCATCTTGATTTCAATATTCAGCGCATATTCCAGTTCAGGCCGAATCCCGTCATCCTTGACAGGAATAAAGAGCATATATTCCTCAGAATGTTCCGACACGGAACGCATTTTTTTCAAATCCATCTGTGCACGGTAAAACGCAGCCCGAATCAGATTGCGATAATGTTCTGTGGCTTCTTTTGGAAGAGAATCTGCAACCTCAAGGGCTGCACTGTAATTATACGCACGAATATGCTTCTTGATGATCTCTTCCTGCTTGATCAGCGACAGCGAGGGACACTTTACCTCTCTGCAGCGATTCTCACAATCCGGCCGGTTATCTTCGTTCACTTCCCAGAGGCCTGCCACATCATAGCCTTCATGGTTATGTTCGTTCATGCTGCGAACCGGCGTAACTACCTGAATCAGCCGGCACGGATATTCCTCGATGGTCTGAAGCACCGCAAGTCCGCTTTTCATAGCCGGCGTACCGGAAGAAATATTCAGAAGCAGTTCATCGGTTTCATCCATCCCGGATAGTATCTTTTCGATAATCTCTCTAAAATCCTGATAAAAATAGTCGAAGTCATATACCTTTTTCAGATCTTTCCGCTCGATGATGTCGTAATTCATCCTGCGGTTCTGCATTTTTGCAAGCTTATCCAGACAATAAATATAGCGATTGTCCTTTTCATGATTCTGCAGAATTTCCTTCGACATATACAGAATGACTCTGGTCGGTTGATATACCCTGCAGATATGGAGCATTGACCCGTCGTGATAATTGTTTTGTGACATGGGATCCGTTCCGCCAACAGGAGAAAAAAGGATCGTTTCGTTCAAAGTTCAAATCCTCCGCTATGATCTTTCAAATAATGATCACTTCTGTATCTTCAGTATAATCCTTTGTTCCAAATGAAACGATTTCATCGCAGCCGTTAATTTTATAAATTCGGATATTATCCTCTTCCATAAGATTTTTTTTGATGTCCCTCAGAAGCTTCTGATACTGCACCGAGGTCAATTTTGCCTCATAACAGGACTTCTGAACCCGCGTTCCATAGGAATCCAACAATTTGGAAATCTTCAGACGGTGCTTATTGTCTGTGATATCGTAGATTATCAATACTGTAAATATGGCCGAGCCATCACTTGCTCTCATCATCAGCGAATCCTCAGCGGTTTATAACTGTCAAAATCGCCCTGATCAATACAGCCGGCCAATGTTTTCACCTGCCACCAGATTGCTCTGCGAAACATGACCGGACGATCCAGATAATCGATGTATTGCGTGTCGGTCCGCATTTTATTTTCGAGCTTTCTGATCAGTGCCGAAAGCGCCGTTCGATTCAGCATAACTGCTCCCGTTTCCGAATCCCGTTCAAAATCAGATGCATGCACCTCATGTCCCTGTATCAGGCTTAGTACCGTCGCGTCTACAATTACCGCGCGCCACTCCTCTAACAGATCGCTTGCCAGAGCAGGGTGATTTTCCTTGATCTGATGAATAAATCCGAAATAGGGACTCATACTTCTGGCTTCTATCTCCGCGTAAATTTCATAAAGAAGGATCGTATAACCGAGGCTTATCATAGAATTAAACGGGTCTTTCGGAGGTCTTCTGTTTCTTCCGGAAAATTTGAACTCTGTATCAATAAGATTGGACAGCACTTTAAAATAATCACGCGCCGCGATCCCTTCGTATCCAATTGCCTGTTCAAGTGTATCCGAGCTTTCGATTTTTCTTCCATTAATTGACATATTGTTTATCAGCGATCGATTGTCAGCGTCCGGATAGTTTCTGGAATATCGCCTGGCCAGAACGATCTGGTTATGAACCTTTGCTTCCAGTATCTTTTTCGTGATCTTGAGGCTTTCTTCTTTGTTCTCTGAAAGCTGGATCTGTTTTTTCAGGCGAAGTGCATTCATATGACCGGTAGACTGCAACCGCCCGAAATAATGTCCCCGCGTCGAAAGAAATGTGACACTGATTCCTCTTTCCAGACACTCCTCCTGCGCTTTCGCCGTCAATTCGATTCCGCCGAAAATCATAATTGATTCCAACGTCTCAACCGGAACCGATCTCGTTGAACCATCCTTGCAGGCGACAATTATCCTTCCGCCGGACGACATAATTTTTGACCCCTGTTCCGTCACATACAGACACGACACAATTTTCACTCCCTTCAATATACAGGACAGGCTGCGACAATAGATCTTCTCGTCCCCTTGCGGGGTTCTCTTCTCTCTGACTCTGACACAATTTTGTATCACAACGGCGAAGGATGAGTATCCGTCCCCTTGCGGGGTTCTCTTCTCTCTATCGACAATTATACCAACAAAGAAGGCCAGAAGGTCTAGTTTCCGTCCCCTCTCGGGGTTCTCTTTTCTCCAACGGTTTACCGGAAGGAACAATGATTGAACTGTTGATTCGTTTCCGTCCCCTCTCGGGGTTCTCTTTTCTCCAACTGAGCCGAACGGGAATAGCAAAGAAACGGTATGTGAGTTTCCGTCCCCTCTCGGGGTTCTCTTTTCTCCAACATTATGACAACTTACACAATGAACATCAAAATGAAGGAAACCGTTTCCGTCCCCTCTCGGGGTTCTCTTTTCTCCAACTACTGATTCAGATAGCTGGACAGTAGGCGATGTTGTGTGTTTCCGTCCCCTCTCGGGGTTCTCTTTTCTCCAACAGGAATACTAGCAGATATCTACTCTGACGAAATGAGTTTCCGTCCCCTCTCGGGGTTCTCTTTTCTCCAACTAAGGAATCCGAAACACTGGCAAAAGTAAACTACACCGTTTCCGTCCCCTCTCGGGGTTCTCTTTTCTCCAACAAACGGAATGGAAGTCACGGCAGTAGAAGAGTGTTTCCGTCCCCTCTCGGGGTTCTCTTTTCTCCAACAA
>ONLT01000088.1 GCA_900318755.1 uncultured Eubacteriales bacterium | reverse complement strand
TTTGGTTCACAGGAGAAAAAACGTGTTTAATAATGTAAAACTTGGAATCGCGCCGATCGGATGGACAAACGATGATATGCCGCAGCTCGGCGGAGAACTGACATTCGAACAGATGATTTCAGAGGCGGCGCTTGCCGGATTTCAGGGTACAGAGATCGGAGGAAAGTTTCCGACAGATCCGGTCGTTCTGAACCGGGCTCTGAATCTGTTTTCCTTTGCTTTGATACCGGCCACTTCACCTTTGCAAAGGAAGACACCGCTGCCGCGGCCCGTGAGTTCGGTCCGAGAATCGGACATGTGCACTTAAAAGATATTCGCCCTGATAAGATGGCGGAGGCGTACCGGGACGGGTTCTGGTTCCGGAAAGCCGTTTTAGAGGGCTGCTTCACAATTCCCGGTGACGGGTGTGTGGATTTCCTCGTTGAAGCGGAACAGGATCCCTCCCGGGCGGATGATTTTTGGTCATCCTCCCGGGAGGGTTTTTCAGTATCCGTGTTCTTAAGCGGAAGATATCAGCCTGCCGCTGCCTCGCCTTCCCCGTCCGCGTCGTCGCGTGTGAGCTTTTTCGCCCAATGTCCGTAGTTGCACTTGATGAACGCGGGGATTCCCTTGAAGATCTGGTCCGCGTTCAGGCAGATGACGACGATCTCCGGGGACGCCTTCACGACAAACGCCATGATAAAGGATATCGGGATAACAATGCCCCAGATACTGACCAGATCAACGATCATGCAGTACTTCGTATCGCCGCCGCCGCGGATAATGCCGGCGTTCGTCGGCATCTGATACGACATGCCCACGCAGACAACCGAGAGAATGATCAGGAAGCGGTTCGCCATCTCCTTCGTCTCCGGCGTCAGATTATAAACGTTCAGGATCGGGACGCGGATCAGATAGAGAATCAGTCCGGATGCGATTCCGATCAGCAGAAAGAGAATCTGAAGTGTTTTCGCATAATCGCGGAGCTGATCCTTCTTGCCCTCGCCGATCGCGTGTCCGACGATGAAGGAAGCGGTCGACGCGGAGCCCTGCCCTGTGGATTTGACCATCAGGAACAGCGTGGTCGCGACACTGTTCGCGGCGATCGCGCGGGCCGTCATATGGCCGAGAATCGCGTTCTGCACCGCGTTGTTGAATCCCCACAGCGCGTTGATGATGAGCATCGGGATGATCACCTTCACGTAGTCCTGCGCGAGCACCGGATCTGTCCCCCGCACCACATCCGCGGCTTTCAGGTGGATGTTTTTCTCCTTCCGGATCATATAGATGATCACAATCGTCGTCTCGATGATCCGCGCGACGAGCGTTCCGATCGCCGCTCCCACGACGCCCATCCGCGGCGCGCCGAAATGGCCGTAGATCAGGGTGTAGTTGATCGAGCAGTTGATCAGCAGCGTGATCACGGAAAGATACAGCGCAATGTTGACGACGCCGGTGCTCCGGAGCGTCGCGAGCAGAATCTGTGTCACCGCGAAGAAGAAATAGGTGAACCGGATCACGGTCACGTACCGCATCCCTTCCCGGATGATCGCCTCATCGGTCGTGAAAGCCGACAGGACCAGATGCGGGAAGATCGACATGATCGCAAACAGAATGACCGCCATCACCAGTGCGATGCGGAGCGCCAGTCCGGACAGTTTCCGGATCGGATCCGTGTTTTTCTTTCCGAAATACTGACTTCCGATGATGACAATTCCTTCACCGACCGCCAGCAGCAGATATTGATAGATAAACTGCACCTGATTCACGGCCGCAACGCCGGAGAGAGACGTCTCGCTGTACGCGCCCAGCATCATGTTGTCCGCCAGGTTGACGCTCAGCGTGACGACATTCTGGAGAACAAGCACGATCCACATCGAGAAGAAATTACTGTAAAACCCTTTTTCCTTTACCATAGCCATAATGTTGTCCCCTGTACGATCTGAATTCGGGATCTTGCTGATCCCCGTTTCCATCCTGCATTAAAGTACCACAGAACGCGCAGCGGTACAATTGCGGATAAAGACGAAAACTATAATAATCCGGACATAACAATTCCGCCGCGGGTTCCGGAATAATACCGGTCCGCGGCGGAATGTTATTTCTGCTCGGTTATAGATTATAATTATTTAGCCAGAACCTTTTTCAGTTTTGCAAATCTCGGAAGAGAATCCTCCTTCGGGATGTCCGGCTCGCCCTGGATGAGCGGCATCACATAGTCAACCATGTCTTTTGTGACATTGTTGTGCTCTTTGTTAATCCACTCAAGCGGAACCTTCTTCTCGGTGTTCGCCACATCGGTCAGCGGAAGAAGCTCGGTCTCGCACTTGTATCCTCCCTCGCGGGAAACCTTGAATCCGACCATCTTGTCGGTGATTCCTGCCACCGCGTTCTCGACCGCCGCCTTACCGGAAGCGTAGGACTCCTCGATATCCGTCTCGGAAGCGCAGTGAGCCGCGCATCTCTGCATCAGGCTGAGCTCGATCGGACGAACCTTCGCGCCGATCTTCTCCTTGACGACATTTGCCAGATGAGCAGCGAGACCGCCCAGCTGAGCGTGGCCGAATCCGTCCGTCGCGGAGGTCTTCGCCTCGGATACGAACGTTCCGTCCGCGTAGTGAAGTCCCTCGGAAACCGCTACCATG
>ONLT01000054.1 GCA_900318755.1 uncultured Eubacteriales bacterium | reverse complement strand
GGACGCGTCCAGAGCGGCCGTTCTCGCGATGAAGGAAGATATCAGAAACGCGCTGGCGAAGCGCTGAACATGACCCGGAGGCAAAGCTATGCGAAAGAAGGAAGAGGGGACGATCCTTTCACAGGAGGAAATCTGCCCCGGAATATTTGATCTGAGAGTAAAGGCTCCGAACGCCGCCGCGGCGGCGTCCGCCGGCCAGTTTGTCGATCTTTATCTGCAGGATCCCGCGCGGCTTCTGCCGCGCCCGATCAGCATCTGCAGCGCGGATCCGACGCAGGGAATTCTGCGTCTCATCTATCGTGTGAGCGGCGATAAAACAGGCACCGGTGAACTTTCCCGCATGAAGCCGGGAAGCGCGCTTTCTCTTCTTGGGCCGCTCGGAAACGGATTTCCGCTCACAGAGGCGGGCGACGGTCATGTATTCCTGGTCGGCGGCGGCGTCGGAATTCCTCCGCTTCTTCAGGCGGCGGGCGAGCTTCTCGATCTGCGCGGAAGAGCGGAGAACACGGACATCATTCTCGGCTACCGTGACAGGAACAGTTTTCTGGCGCGGGAGTTTGAGCCCCTCGGGCGCGTCGTGATCGCGACGGAGGACGGGAGCGTCGGAACGAAGGGAACCGTGCTCGACGCGATCCGCGCGGAGAAGCTGCACGCGGATGTGATTTTTGCCTGCGGGCCGAAGCCGATGCTGGCGGCTCTGGCGCGGTACGCGCAGGAGCGGGAGATTCCGTGCTGGGTCTCGATGGAGGAGCGTATGGCGTGCGGAATCGGCGCCTGCCTCGCCTGTGTGTGCCGCACGAAGGAGACGGACGGACATTCCAATGTAAAAAACCGGCGGGTATGCAAGGACGGTCCGGTTTTCCGGGCCGATGAGATCGAGTTCTGAAAGAACGGGTGAGCATTATGAATATGAAAGTTAATCTTGCCGGAGTCACATTGAAGAATCCCGTGATGACGGCGTCCGGAACGTTCGGTTCCGGTCAGGAATTCAGCGAGTTTGTGGATCTCTCCCGTCTGGGCGCGGTCGTGACGAAGGGCGTCGCGAGCCATCCCTGGGAGGGAAACCCGACGCCGCGCGTGGCGGAGGTGTACGGCGGCATGCTGAACGCGGTCGGACTTCAGAACCCGGGAATCGACCGGTTCTGCGAGAGAGATATTCCGTTTCTCTCCCGGTTTGATACGCGGATCATGGTCAATGTCTGCGGCCACACGGAGGAGGAATACTGCGAGGTCGTGGAACGGCTGGCGGATGAGCCCGTGGATCTGCTCGAGATCAACATCTCCTGCCCGAATGTAAAGGAGGGAGGCATCGCCTTCGGAACGGATCCGAAGGCGGTCGAATCGATCACGCGGGCCGTCAGAAGGCACGCGAAGCAGCCGGTCATCATGAAACTCAGCCCGAACGTCACCAGCATCGAGGACATGGCGCGCGCGGCGGAGGCCGGCGGCGCGGACGGAATTTCTCTGATCAACACGATCACGGGGATGAAAATCGATGTCAGCCGCAGAAAATTCGTACTGGCCAACAAGACGGGCGGCATGTCCGGACCGGCGATCAAACCGGTTGCGGTCCGCATGGTCTATCAGGCCTCCCACGCGGTCCGCATCCCGGTGATCGGCATGGGCGGGATCATGACCGGGGAGGACGCCGCGGAGTTCATGCTGGCGGGCGCGACGGCCGTATCGGTCGGAACTGCGAATTTTGTCGATCCCGCGGCGACGGTGCGGATCCTTGCGGAGCTGGAGGACTATATGCGGCGGACCGGGACGGAGGATGTCAACGAGTTGATCGGAGCGGTCGCGGAATAAACCGCCCGCAGAATAAGGAGAAATCAGATGGAAGGCTACAAACAGGAATTTATCGAATTTATGCTGGATTCGGGCGTGCTGAAATTCGGGGAGTTCACGCTGAAGAGCGGAAGAAAATCGCCGTTTTTCATGAACGCGGGCGCCTATGTCACCGGCTCGCAGCTTCAGAAGCTGGGCGAGTATTACGCGCGGGCGATCCACGATTGCTACGGACTCGATTTTGATGTGCTCTTCGGACCGGCGTACAAGGGCATTCCGCTTTCGGTCGCGACGACGATGGCGATCAGCCGTCTGTACGGCGTCGATGTGCGGTACTGTTCGAACCGGAAAGAGGCGAAGGATCACGGCGACACGGGAATTCTGCTGGGAAGCGGCCTCTCGGACGGCGACCGGGTCATGATCATCGAGGATGTGACGACCTCGGGCAAGTCGATGGAGGAGACGGTTCCGATTCTGCGCGCGCAGGCGGACGTCCGGATCAAAGGCCTGATGGTGTCTCTGAACCGCATGGAGCAGGGGAAGGCCAAAAAGAGCGCTCTCTCCGAGATCCGCGAGACCTACGGGTTCCCCACGAACGCCATCGTCACCATGGCGGACGTCATCGAACACCTGAGCACACACCCCTACAGCGGGAAGATGATTCTCGAGGGCGGTCTGAAGGATGCGCTGAAATCGTACTATGATCAGTACGGCGCGGATGAGTACCGGGAAATTTACGCAAAGTTGTTCTGAAGAAACAGGGAAGCGCGGCAATGGCAAAAAACAAATATACATTTATTAAAAAGGTGGCGCCGGCGGCGAAGGAATCGCTGATCCTGTCGACGGTGTCCCTCGGCCTTCTCGTGGCGGACGTGATCATCTCCTGCGCGATGAAGGGAAACGGCGGAGCGCTTCTGGGCGCGATCGGTCTTTTCGCGATGCTCGTGGCGATGTACGGATTTTATCTCGGAATCCGGGCGATCTCAGACCGCGGAACCAATTATCTGATCACCGCGCTCGGCACGATTTTTGCCGGCATCATGAGCATTATCTGGCTCGGTGTGTTCTTTCTCGGAATGCCGTGAGGGGGACGGAGATAAATATGGATCAGGAACGTTTCAAAAAACAGCTGGATTTTATACTGGAGATTGACAAGGAGAAGAATATCCTCCGTCAGACGCATCTCTCGAACGGCGGGCGCAGGGAAGACGACGCGGAGCACGCGTGGCATCTCGCTGTCATGACGTACCTCCTCTCGGAGTACTCGAACCGGAAGATCGACGTGGCGAAGACGATGCTGATGACGCTGATTCACGACATCGTCGAGATCGACGCGGGCGACACCTACGCGTATGACGCCGAGGCGAAAAAATCCGAGAAGGCGAGGGAAAAGGCGGCGGCGGACCGGCTCTTCGGGCTGCTTCCGGATGATCAGAATGAAAAGCTCCGGTCGATCTGGGAGGAATTCGAGGCGTACGAGACGCCGGAGGCGAAGTTCGCGCATGTCATGGACAATTTCCAGCCGATGCTGCTGAATCATTCCAATCACGGCGGCGACTGGAAGGAGCACGGCATCCGCCGGTCCCAGACGGAGAAGCGGAACGAAAAAACACCGGAAGGTTCGGCTGCGATCTGGGATTATATGAAGAAAATTCTGGATGAGAATGTGGCCGCGGGAAGCCTGATTGACGGCTGAACGGGCAGAGGAGAAGAACGAATCATTGAATTACAGAGAATTAACTGATTTTGAGCAGGAACGGTACGCCCTCGCGCTCGGACGCGTAAAAGAAATCGCGGCGGGAGGAGCGGACAATCTTTTCGCGCCGGACTTTTTTTGCGGCGAGGCCGGATTCCTTCTGCAGGCGGAAAAGCTCCGCGGCGAAATTGCGGCGGGACTGGACCGCGGCTGGTCCATCAGCAGGCTGGAGGAGAGAAACCGGAAGCTGTATGAGGAGATTCTGCCGGAAAATTACCCGGTCTGCTTCGGGAATCCGACATACGCGAAAAAGGTATTCGGAGCGGGCGGAGCCGCGATGAGCGTTCTTTATGACGAACTGCGGGGAGCGATCGTCTGCGCGTTCGAGAACCGCCCGTTTGACCTGCTGATCCTGATGGAGCTGTTTCTCGAGTGCTGCAGTCTCTTCGAAGAGGCCGCGGAGGACGCCGGCGGGAAACCGGCGGTTCCGCCTGCATCGGGGCTGCGCTCGATGATCTACTGGTATCTCTGCGATTACTGCCGGGACCTCACCGCACAGCGCGTCAGGGAGATGCTGGATCCGTCGCTCTCCTTCGCGAAGGACCGGATTCTGAAGGAGGATCTTTCGGATCCCCGGTATCTCTACCGGTTCGGAGAGTACGTCACGGACAACGAGCGCAGGACGGCGGAGTTTCTTGCGTCGCTTCCGCAGGATGAGATCGACGCGGCGGCGGCGACGTGGGTCCGCGGGTACCGCGACGGCTTCCTCGCGGAGAAGAAGGATCTCTCGAAAAAGAAGACGGTGAACATCCGTTACCGTCTCGGCTTTGAGCGGATCGTACGGTCGGCGATTCTGCAGTTTGCGGAGATGGGGCTTGACAGCATCCTGTACCGCAGCGCGTTCCATCTGCAGGACCGGAGCGCCCACGGGAGAATCGGCTGGTACGGAGCGGTGCCGAACCGCCAGTACGAGTTCGATCACAAGGACGACCGGGCCCTCTGGCTGGACGGGCATTATGTGACGCAGATGCTCTCCGCAAAACGGCTCGCCTACGAAAGCGAGAAGGAGCTGGCTGCCGTTCACGGCGGCCCGGCGTGCATGGATGTATTCGGCGAGCTGCCGTTCACACCGACGGCGAACGGGGACGCGCTTCGCCTTTCGTCCGCCCAGGAAAAGCTCTCGGCGCGGTATCAGACGGAGTCCGGGCGCATCGTCAACCGCTACATTCCCGGGGAGGAGCGGAGCTTCACGATCATCGCCTATCCGGTCGCGGACATCGGGGAGGATTTTGAGGCGATTTTCCGCGAGACGATCCGGATCAACAATCTCGATTCAGAGAAATACCGTCAGATTCAGCAGTACCTGATCGACGCCCTCGATCAGGGAGAAAGCGTCCGCGTGCTGGGAAAAGACGGGAACGAAACGGACCTTACGATCCGTCTCCATCCGCTCGACGATCCGGATCACCAGACGAATTTCGAGAACTGCGTCGCGGACGTCAACATCCCGGTCGGCGAGGTGTTTACATCGCCGGTTTTATCCGGGACAGACGGTCTGCTTCATGTGAAGCAGGTCTATCTCGAAGAATTCGGGTACCGCGATCTGAAGATACGGCTGCGTGACGGTATGGTCAGCGATTACAGCTGCGGAAATTTCAGCTCGGAGGAGGAAAACCGGAAATTTATCGAGGCGAATATCCTGTATCACCATGAAACCGTTCCGATCGGCGAGTTTGCGATCGGGACGAATACGACGGCGTACCGGATGGCTCACGATTATAAAATCGCGGACCGTCTTCCGATCCTGATCGCGGAAAAGACGGGACCGCATTTCGCGTTCGGCGATACGTGCTACAGCTTCCAGGAGGACATGGCGGTGTTCAATCCGGACGGAAAGGAAATCATCGCCCGCGACAACGAGCGCTCCGCCCTCCGGAAGACCGATCCGGAGAAGGCGTATTTCGGGTGCCACACAGATGTGACGATTCCCTATGAGGAGCTCGGCAGCATTACGGTCGTCCGCCGGGACGGAAGCACGGTCCGGCTGCTTGAAAACGGCCGGTTCGTGCTGCCCGGAACGGAGGTTCTGAACGGTCCGCTGGAGGGAATCTGACTTCTTTACATTGTCCGGCAATCCGTGTATGATGGATGAAGGCCCTGAAAATATACGTGTTTCCAGCGGTTTTGGGATGATTTTTCCGGCGCGGTCCGGAAACGCATAAAGAATAAAGGAGACGCATTATGGCAAAAGTTGGTATCGTAATGGGCAGCGATTCGGATATGCCGGTAATGGCACGGGCTGCCGATGTACTGGAAAAATTCGGAATTGATTATGACATGGTGATCATTTCCGCGCACCGGGAGCCGGATGTGTTCTTCGAATACGCGAAGACGGCGGAGGAGAAGGGGTACAAGGTCATCATCGCGGGCGCGGGCATGGCGGCGCATCTGCCGGGCATGTGCGCGGCGATTTTCCCGATGCCGGTGATCGGGGTCCCGATGCACACGACGTCTCTTGGCGGTCGTGATTCTCTGTATTCCATCGTTCAGATGCCGACCGGCATTCCGGTGGCGACGGTCGCTATCAACGGCGGCGCGAACGCGGCGGTCCTGGCGGCGAAGATCCTCGCGACCTCGGATCCGGAGATGCTGAAGAAGGTAAAGGCGTACGCGGAGGAGCTGAAGTCGCAGGTGGAAGAGAAGGACGCGAGACTTCAGAAAGTCGGATATAAGCATTACGCAGATTAACAGCCGTCCATCACGTTCGGCATCATCAGGAAGAAAGGATTTCTTATGGATTACAGGAGTGCTGGAGTTGATATTGAGGCCGGATATCGTTCGGTTGAACTGATGAAGAAGTATGTGGCGCGCACGGCGCGTCCGGAGATGCTCGGCGGACTTGGCGGATTTTCAGGCGCGTTTTCCATGGAGAAGTACAAAGAGATGGAAAAGCCGACGCTTGTTTCCGGCACGGACGGCGTAGGAACGAAGCTGAAGGTCGCATTTCTGATGGACCGCCACGACACGGTGGGAATCGACTGCGTCGCGATGTGCGTCAACGACATCGCCTGCGCGGGCGGCGAGCCGCTGTTTTTCCTCGATTACATCGCCTGCGGAAAGAATACGCCGGAGAAAATCGCGGAGATCGTCAAGGGCGTATCCGAGGGATGCGTTCAGGCGGGGGCGGCGCTGATCGGCGGCGAGACGGCGGAGATGCCCGGCTTTTACGCGGAGGATGAGTACGATCTGGCGGGCTTTGCGGTCGGAATTGTCGATGAGAAGGATATGATCACGGGGGAGAACCTGGCGGACGGCGATACGCTGATCGGAATCGCGTCCTCCGGCATTCACAGCAACGGATATTCCCTCGTGCGCAAGGTATTCGACATGACGCCGGAATCCCTCGGCACCTATTACGAGTCGCTTGACGCGAAGCTCGGCGACGTTCTGCTCCGCCCGACGAAGATCTATGTAAAGGCGCTTTCGGCGGTCCGCGAAGCGGGCGTGCAGATCCGCGCCTGCAGCCATATTACGGGCGGCGGATTCTACGAGAACGTTCCGCGCATGCTCAAAGATGGCACGCGCGCCGTGATCTCGAAGAGCAGCTACCCGATTCCGCGTATCTTCGAACTCCTGCAGGAAACGGGCAAAATTGAGGAGCATATCATGTACAATACCTTCAACATGGGAATCGGAATGGTGCTCGCCGTGGATCCGAAGGACCGGGAGACTGCGATGGAGGCGATCCGGAAAGCGGGAGAGTACCCCTATGAGATCGGTCACATCGAGAAGGGCGAAAAGGGCGTGAGCCTCGAGGACTGACGTTTCTTTGATGGGCATCCATGCGATAACGGAAATGAGGGTTAGGCTATGATGAAAATGGTTGTGCTCGTCTCGGGAGGCGGCACAAATCTTCAGGCAATTATAGACGCGATCGACAGCGGGGAGATCACAAACGCAAAGATCTCCGCCGTGATCAGCAACAATCCCGGCGCCTACGCCCTGACGCGGGCGAAAAAGCACGGAATCGAGGCCCTGGTGGTTTCACCGAAGCAGTATGAGAACCGCGAAGCGTTCAACGACGCGCTGCTGGAGAGTGTGAACCGCTTTGAACCGGACCTGATCGTGCTGGCGGGCTGCCTCGTGATTATTCCGGAGAAGATGGTGAAGGCGTACGAAAACCGGATCATCAACATCCATCCGGCACTGATCCCGTCCTTCTGCGGAACCGGCTATTACGGGCTCCGCGTGCACGAGGCCGCGCTGGAGCGCGGGGTCCGCGTGACCGGCGCGACGGTCCATTTTGTCGATACCGGGACGGATTCCGGACCGATTATCCTGCAGAAGGCGGTCGAGGTGAAGCAGGGCGACACGCCCGAGAAGCTGCAGCGCCGGGTCATGGAGCAGGCGGAATGGGTGATCATGCCGGAAGCGATCAATCTGATCGCAAACGGCCGCGTGCATGTAAAGAACGGCAGAGTGGAAATCCGCTGATACAACGGCCGGAGAAGACCGGATCTGTGAAGGGAGCAAACGAATTATGAAAATTCTGATTATCGGAAGCGGCGGAAGAGAGCACGCGCTCGCCTGGAAGGCGGCGCAAAGCCCGAAAGTCGACAAGATCTACTGCGCGCCGGGCAACGCCGGCATCGCAGAAATCGCAGAGTGCGTGCCGATCGGTGCGATGGAATTTGACCGGCTCGTCGGATTTGCGAAGGAGCACGCAATTGATCTGACGATCGTTGGCATGGACGATCCGCTGGTGGGCGGAATTGTCGATGTGTTCGAGGCGGAAGGCCTGCGGGTGTTCGGACCGCGGAAGAACGCGGCGATCCTGGAGGGATCGAAGGCGTTTTCCAAGGATCTGATGAAGAAGTACGGAATTCCCACCGCGGATTACCGGACGTTTTCCGATCCGCAGGATGCGCTGGCGTATCTGAAAACCGCAAAGTATCCGATCGTGCTGAAGGCGGACGGACTTGCTCTGGGCAAGGGCGTCCTGATCTGCGAGGATGAGGCGGCGGCAGATGCCGGCGTAAAGCAGATCATGCAGGATAAAAAATTCGGAAGCGCCGGGAACAAGATGGTCATCGAGGAATTCATGACCGGCCGCGAGGTGTCGGTTCTCTCGTTCGTCGACGGAAAAATCGTCAAAACGATGGCTTCCGCGCAGGATCACAAGCGCGCGAAGGACGGAGATCAGGGGCTGAACACCGGCGGCATGGGCAATTTCTCTCCGACTCCGTTCTACACGAAGGAAATTGACGAATTCTGCCAGAAACACATTTTCCAGCCGACGGTCGACGCGATGGCGAAGGAAGGCCGCCCCTTCAAGGGCGTCATCTTTTTCGGGCTGATGCTGACAAAGGACGGGCCGAAGGTACTGGAGTACAATGCCAGATTCGGCGATCCGGAGGCGCAGGTCGTGCTCCCGCGCATGGAAAACGACCTGATCGATGTGTGCGAGGCATGCATCGACGGAACACTCGATCAGATTGATCTGAAGTTCCGGAACGATGCCTGCGTCTGTGTTGTCCTCGCGTCGGACGGATACCCGGTATCCTATCAGAAGGGATATCCGATCCGCGGTCTCGAAAACTTTAAGGATAAAGACGGATATTATGTGTTCCACGCAGGAACCGCTTTTAACGAGAACGGCGAGGTCGTCACGAACGGTGGCCGCGTCCTCGGCGTGACGGCGCTCGGGAAGGACCTGAAGCAGGCTCGCGCCAACGCGTACAAGGCGGTCGACTGGATTGATTTTGACAACAAGTATTATCGCCACGATATCGGAAAAGCAATCGACGAAGCATAAAGCACGTCATCTGGAGAAGCAGGAGGTAGCAGTATGAGTGCCCTGAATTCAGTGCTGACAGTCAGCAGACGATACGGTTCCGGAACAAGCGCCATTGTGAACAGGCTTTCGGAGCTGTACGACCTGCCGGTTTACGGCAAGGATTACATCTGCCGCAATGTCCAGAACAAAGAGGATATGAAGCAGCAGAATGATCTGATCCGCGAGCTTGCGAAGGAGCCCTGCATCATTGTGGGCCGGGGTGCGTCCGAAGTACTGAAGGATCAGCCGAACGTCATCAATATTTATGTGTTTGCGGACCGGAAAGACCGCATCGCGCGCATCGCAAAAAAGGAGAATCTGTCGCTGGAGGACGCGGAGAAACGCGTCCGTGCGGTCGACAAGGAGCGCGGCACCTATTACGAGAAAAACACAGGGAAATACTGGGGCGACTTCGACAACTACGACATCATCCTCGACTCCAGCAAATACGGCATCGACCGCTGTGCGGACATCATCGTAGAATATCTGAAAAGAAATAACCTGGTATAACCAGCCTCTGACGTCGATGCAAGTCGGAAAGACCGGAGGTCTGAATCCGACGGGCATCGATGTCAGAGGCGCCCCTCCATGAGCATGGAGCCTGCGAAAGCAGGCGGGAATGCGAATGGAGGGGAGAATTGCGGAAGCGCCATAAGGCGCGGAGCAATTCTCCGGTTATACCATTCCGGTTATACCAGAGAGGATGCTGCCCGTCGGACAGACCGAGGTCTGAATCCGACGAGCATCGATGTCAGAGGCGCCCCTCCATGAGCATGGAGCCTGCGAAAGCAGGCGGGAATGCTCATGGAGGCGGAATGCGAATGGAGGGGAGAATTGCGGAAGCGCCATGAGGCGCGGAGCAATTCTCCGGTTATGCCAGCCCGGTTATGCCAGTTCGGTTATGCCAGTCCGGTTATGCCAGTCCGGTTATAAAAAATGCTTATAGAATACGCAGAAATTAAGGATTCACATTATGCTGAAACAAATATCTATTTTCGCGGAGAATAAGGTCGGATCTCTTGAGAAGATTATCACGCTCGTCGCGAAGGAAGGCATCGACTTTTACAATGTCATCTCGAATGACAGCGCGGAGTACGGCATCATCCGTCTTCTCTGCTCGGACCCGGAGCAGGCGCTCAAAATCCTTCAGGACGCCGGCTATATCTGCAAAATCAGCATCGTTCTGGGGGTGTGCATCTCCGAGAGTGTCGGAAGTCTCTCAAAGCTGTTGGATACGGTCCGCGGAATCCGCGAAAACATCAATTACCTCTACGTCTGCTATATCCGCAGCTCCAGCGAGCCGGTCGCAATTCTGAACGTCAACGACTGGGAGGATGTGCGCGACAGCCTGACCGCGAAGGGGTACAAGGTGCTTTAATCAACGAAAACTTCTCATATCTCCTATCAAACATATCAAAATCGGCATCGGTCCGTCGCGCTAAGATTTGTTCATTGGCCATCAGTGGCTGCTGTTCGTGAACTGTTAGAATCTGAGACGAAGGGACGACGCCGTTTTTTGGTTTGGGAAGACAATCATCGTTCCTGCCAGTACTCATTTTTGCTGATCTGTCGCCTGATGGGAAATTATCGGGTCGTGTGCCATCGCAAACTTCCTTTTCGTCATCTGATGGTAAATTTTCAGCCCGTCGTGCCATCGTAAAATTCCTTTTCATAATCTGATGGTAAATTTTCGGCTCGGAGTACCATTGCAAACTTCTTTCTCTTCATCAGATGGCACATTTCCCGCCCGGCGTGCCGTCGCAAACATCTTTCTTTTCATCAGATGGTAAATTTCCCGTCACGCGTGCCATCACAAACTTCCTTTTCATTATCCGATGGTAAATTTCCAGCCGGGTGTGCCATCGCAAACATCTTTCTCATCATCAGATGGCACATTTTCGGCTTGGCGTACCATCGTAAACATCTTTCTCATCATCAGATGGCACATTTTTGGCCGGGCGTACCATCGCAAACTTCTTTTTAATTATCCGATGGTAAATTTTCAGCCGGACGTGCCATTACAAGCTTCTTTTTCTTCATCAGATGGCATATTTCCCGCCCGACTTACCGTCGCAAACATCTTTTTCTTCATCAGATGGCATATTTCCCGTCCCGCGTACCATTGCAAACTTCCTTTTCATTATCCGATGGTAAATTTCCAGCCTGGTGTGCCATCGCGAACGCATTATCTTGTTTCCGATGGTAAATTTTCCGCCGGGCGTACCATCACAAATTTCTTTTTAATTATCAAATGGTAAATTTCCGGCCGGACGTGCCATTGCAAGCTTCTTTTTCTTCATCAGATGGCATATTTCCCTCCCGGCTTACCGTCGCAAACATCTTACTCATCATCCGATGGTAAATTTCCCGTCACGCGTGCCATCACAAACTTCTTTTTTTCATTAGCGGGTTAATTCCAGACCAGACATACCATCGCATATCCGCTTTGCGATGTTTGATGGTACTGAAGCCGCCGAAACAGAGCATTCATCCGGGGTACTGAAGCCGCCGAAGCAGAACATTCATCCGGGGTATTGAAGCCGCCGAAGCTGAACATTCATCCGTTTTTCACGGAACACTTCCCGACTGAATTCCGGCACGGGAAAAATATTTTCAGAAATTAGCACTCAATGCTTGACAGTGCTAACAGCGAGTGCTATATTGTTAGCGTAGTCAGAAGAGATGAGGAAAAGCAGATCCGGGCCGCCTGAACGGCGGCCCTTCTATCTGCCCTGGAAT
>ONLT01000011.1 GCA_900318755.1 uncultured Eubacteriales bacterium | reverse complement strand
TCAATTATATAGGAAATTACGATTATTACCTGGAAAAGAAAGAGGAACTCTCAAAGGCCGTGCCGGACGGTCCGTCGGCAGCGGAGAAAGTTTCCTCGTCGAAAGCCGCGTGGCAGAATCAGAAACAGATTCAGGCGGAGAAACGAAAGATTGAAAATGAGATCCGCGCCACCGAGGAGAAGATCGCAAAGCTTGAGGAGCGGGTCCGCGCGATCGATGCGGAATTTGAGCGGCCCGAAACCGGAACCGACGTCGCCAGGTGTCAGGAACTCGCAAAAGAGCGTTCGGCCGCGGAGGCGGAGCTGGAGAAGCTTTACGCCCACTGGGAGGAGGTCGCCGACTCATAAGGGATCGATCTGTAAAAAAATGAAGTTCCCCGCGATTCCATGACGGAACCGCGGGGGATTTTTTAAAGAAGCGTCTCCAGACGCTCGCGGATCGCGAGGATAAAGTCGCGGGTGTTGAGCGCCGTCGGATTTTCCAGTTTTGTGATGCGGATCAGATCCTTCGTCATTTTTCCGGATTCGATGGTGTCGATGGTCGCCTTCTCGAGGGCGTCCGCGTAATCCATCAGCGCCGGAATCCGATCCATCTCGCCTCTCTTGCGAAGCGCTCCGCTCCAGGCGAAAATCGTCGCGACGGAGTTGGTGGACGTCTCCTCTCCGTTCAGATATTTGTAATAGTGGCGCTGCACGGTTCCGTGCGCCGCCTCATACTCGTAATATCCGTGCGGGGAGACGAGAACGGACGTCATCATCGCCAGGGATCCGTTGGCGGACGAGATCATATCGCTCATCACGTCCCCGTCGTAATTCTTGCACGCCCAGATAAAACCGCCCTCCGACTTCATGATGCGGGCGACCGCGTCATCGATCAGCGTGTAAAAATAGGTGATGCCGGCTTTTTCGAAGTACGGCTTGTACGTGTTCTCATACAGTTCGTTGAAAATGTCCTTGAACCGATGGTCATACTGCTTGGAAATCGTATCCTTGGACGCGAACCAGAGATCCTTCTTCTCCGAGAGTGCGTACTCAAAGCAGCTCTTAGCGAAACTCGTGATGGAATCGTCAAGGTTGTGCTGTGCCTGAACGATGCCCGGTCCCCTGAACTGGTGGACAACGACCTCCTGCCCTTCTGTCCCGTCATCCGGGATGAACTGCATCAGGACACGTCCCGGGCGGTCAATCCGCATCTCCACGTTGCGGTAGACATCGCCGTACGCGTGACGGGCGATCGTGATCGGCTTTTTCCAGCAGCTGACGGTGGGCTCGATTCCCTTCACCGTGATCGGCGTGCGGAACACGGTGCCGTCCAGCATCGCACGGATCGTCCCGTTGGGGCTCTTCCACATCTCCTTCAGGTTGTACTCTTTGACACGCGCGGCGTTCGGCGTGATGGTAGCGCACTTGACCGCGACCTTATATTTCTTCGTCGCGTTTGCTGCGTCAACCGTCACCTGGTCGCCCGTCTCGTCGCGGTGCTTCAGACCGAGATCATAGTACTCGCTCTTCAGGTCGATGAACGGCGTGATCAGCTCTTCCTTCAGAATCTGCCAGATAATCCGCGTCATCTCGTCCCCGTCCATCTCAACAAGCGGCGTTTTCATTTCAATTTTCTGCATTGGGAACACTCCTTCTATTCTTGCGGTCCGGTCAGCCCTTCGACACGATGCGGTCGATGGCCTCTTTCGTATTCTCGTAGGAACCGAATGCGGTCAGCCGAAAATATCCTTCGCCGCACGGTCCGAATCCGGAGCCCGGCGTTCCGACGATGTTCAGCTCCGAGAGAAGATAATCGAAAAACTCCCAGGATGTCATATGATCCGGCGTCTTCAGCCAGATATACGGCGCGTTGACACCTCCGTAAACGGTGTATCCCGCGTCCTTTAAGCCGTCGTAGATGCATTTCGCATTGCGCATGTAATACGCGACCTGTCCTTCGATCTGCTTTCTGCCCTCCGGCGTATAGACAGACGCGCCGGCCTTCTGGACAATGTACGGTGCGCCGTTGTACTTCGTTCCGTGCCGTCTCGCCCAGAGATCATGCATAGATACGCCGCCCTCCGCCTTCAGATCGGTCGGGATGACGGTGAAGCCGAGGCGGACACCTGTGAATCCGGCGTTCTTGGAAAAGCTGCGGATCTCGATCGCGCAGGTTCTCGCGCCGTCGCACTCGTAGATGGAATGCGGGAGGGACGGATCGGAAATATATGCCTCATAGGCCGCATCGTAAAGGATGACGGCGCCGACCCGGTTCGCGTAATCAACCCACTCCTGCAGGCGGTCCTTCGTGATCGCGGCGCCGGTCGGGTTGTTCGGGAAGCACAGGTAGATCAGATCCGGCTGCTCCTTCGGAATCTCCGCGATGAAATCATTGTCCGCCGTGCACGGCATGTAAATGAAGTTTTTGTAGCAGTTCTTCGCCGGATCCCAGTCGCCGGAACGGCCTGCCATCACGTTTGAATCCACGTAGACGGGATAAACCGGGTCGCAGACGGCGACCTTCGCGTCCTCGCTGAAGATCTCCTGAATGTTCCCGGAGTCGCTCTTCGCGCCGTCCGACACAAAAATCTCATCCGGACGGATCTCGCATCCTCTGTCCGTGTACTCCTTCGCGATCGCGTCGCGGAGGAACTGATACCCGAGATCCGGAGCGTATCCGTGAAACGTGGCCGCATCCGCCATCTCATCAACCGCGCCGTGAAGCGTCTCAATGATCTTCGGAGCCAGCGGCTGCGTCACATCGCCGATTCCCAGCCGGATGATATGATCCGCCTGATCCTTGTGCGCCGCAGTGTACTCCGAGACCTTTCTCGCGATCGTCGAGAACAGGTAGCTTCCCTGCAGTCTCAGATAATTTTCATTTGCCTTAACCATAAACGTCCCTCTTTCCTTTTTGTCAGCTCCGCGATCCGGAACTGCTCCGTCTGTAAGTTTCACAAAGATCCGTTCTCTTTTGAAAGCTCCCGCACCGCAAGCCTGAGCGCTTCCCGCACGGTTCCCTGACGGATCTCCAGCCGGGATCCGTCAAGCAGAAGCTTTTTCACTGTTGTCCGGTTATGAATCGAAAAGCCGATGTAGACCAGCCCCACCGGCTTTTCTTCCGTTCCTCCGTCCGGACCGGCAATCCCGGTCGCCGACAGCGCCGCATCGCAGACAGCGGTCCGGACGCCGCCTTCCGCCATCTCCCTCGCGGTCTCGGCGCTCACCGCGGTATACTTTTCCAGTGTCCTCAGCGACACCCCGACGAGATCGTGCTTCGCCTCGTCGCAATAGGTGATGTACCCCCGGCGGAACACATCCGACGCGCCCGGAACATTGACGATCGTCGACGCGATCATCCCACCGGTCAGCGACTCGACGGTCGTAATGATCAGACCGCGCTCCTTCAGAATTCCCACCAGCTTTTCTTCTTCCGTCATGGCAGCTCCTCAGCGGTCGGTTCCCAGCACCTGTTTGTTTTTGACGATGTAGTCAATCAGCGATGCAACCGTCAGGATCAGCGCGGCGTAGATCAGAACCGTCTCGAGAACGTGCCAGAACGGAAAATTGAAATTCAGCAGAACCACAATGATCATGGCCATCTGGCAGACGGTTTTGCTCTTGCCCCACCAGCTCGCCGCGATCACGATGCCGTTGTCCGCTGCGACAAGGCGGAATCCGCTGATAATAAACTCTCTCGCGATGATGATGATCACAACCCAGTACGGAATCTCGTTCGTATGGACGAGGCAGATCATCGCGGAGCAGACAAGCAGCTTGTCCGCCAGCGGATCCATAAATTTTCCGAAATCGGTGATCAGATGATACTTCCGCGCGATGTACCCGTCCGCCGTGTCCGTAAGGCTCGCGGCGATGAAGATCGCGAGTGCGATGTAACGGCCGGCTGCGAAGGGCACGGCCATAAAAATAACGAAAAACGGGATCATCACCATGCGGAGCATCGTGAGCTTGTTCGGCAGATTCATTCCTCTTCTCCTTCTTCGTCTTCAGCTTCCCCGACGAGATCGTATTCTGTCGCGCCGGTGATCGTCGCCTTCACAAAGTCCCCGGATTCAAGCATACGGCCTGACTTCACGAAGCAGTAGCCGTCCACGCCTGGCGTATCCGCATACGTTCTTCCCGCGTAGACCTCGTCCGATGCCATATATCCTTCGATCTCAACCTCCATGACAGTGCCGATCCGCTTCTGTCCGTTTTCCTGCGATACCGCCTGCTGGGCTTCCATGATCTCATCGCGGCGCCGCCGCTTCACGTCGTCCGCGATCTGTCCGTCCATCCCGGCTGCCGGGGTCCCCTCCTCCCGGGAATAGGGAAACACGCCCAGCCGGTCAAATTTCATCTCCCGCACGAACGCCAGAAGATTTCTGTGCTGTTCTTCGGTCTCCCCGGGAAACCCGCTGATCAGCGTCGTGCGCAGCGCGATGTCCGGAATCTCGCTCCGGAGCGTCCCGATGATTCTCACCAGATCGTCATGGGAAGTCTTCCGGCCCATCCGCCTGAGGATTTCATCCTCGGAGTGCTGGATCGGAAGGTCGAGATAATGGCAGATCTTCGGCTGGCGCTGGATCGTCCCGATCAGCTCCGGGTAAATTTCCTCCGGGTAGCAGTACAGGATCCGGATCCAGCGGATGCCGTCGATGGCGCAAAGCCGGTCCAGAAGAGTATGCAGCGACTTCTTCCCGTACAGGTCGACGCCGTATCGCGTCGTCTCCTCCGCGATAAGAATCAGCTCCTGCACGCCCTCGTCGGCGAGGCCCTGCGCCTCCGCGACGAGCGTCTCCATCGGGACGCTGCGGTACGCGCCGCGAAGCGAGGGAATCACACAGTACGTGCAGTGCTTGTCGCAGCCCTCCGCGATTTTCAGATACTCGTAGTGGCCGCCGGTGGTGATGACGCGTTTTCCCGGCTGTTCCTGTGCCGCTTCCGGCGCCGGCGCGTCCGGATCATCCAGAAAGACTCCGCTTTTGCCGTCAAACGCGGCCCGGATCGCCTCATTCAGACTTCCGAAGCTCCCCGTTCCGACAATTGCGTCCACTTCCGGGATCTCCCGGAGGATTTCCTCCCGGTACCGCTGCGCCATACATCCCGCGACGATCAGCGCCCGGCACTTTCCCTTTGTGCGGTACGGCGCGAGTTCGAGAATCGTGTTGATACTCTCCTCCTTCGCGTCGTCGATGAAACAGCAGGTGTTCACAACGATAATATCCGCTTCCGCTTCGTCGTCCGTCGCGGCGAATTCTCCTTCCGGAAGCGCTCCCAGCATATGCTCCGTATCAACAAGGTTCTTGTCGCATCCGAGCGACACAAACAGAATCCTGTTCATGGATTACTCTTCTTCCTTCCGGAGGATGTGCACCTTGTCCTCGTAAAGCTCGCGGACCGCTGTGGAAAGCGGCTTATCGTTCGGCTCCGCCGGAACCAGCGGTTCATCCCCTGCGATGATCTGGCGCGCGCGTTTCGCCGCCGCGATTACGATCGAGTAGCGGCTCGTTACGAGAGGCGCCTCGTCCATATCCTGACCCTCGTTGATTTTACTGATCATTTCCTTATAGGAAGGATGAATCATCATATTGCAGTTCCTCCTTATTAATTGTAATTCGTTTTCGTTGCTGACAGACGGCGGGCCCGCATCGTCACTGATAGACGGCGAGCTCGCGGCTGATCCGTTCGATCAGCCCGCTGTTTCTCGACGCCGCCAGGTGCTGAGACCGGATGAGACCGTGAAGCTCCTCCACCGCGCGGTCGACGTCGTCATTGACCAGAATGTAGTCGTAGGAGCTCATCAGCTTCGACTCCTCGCCCGCACGCTTCATGCGGGAGCGGATCACCTCGTCCGTCTCCGTCCCGCGGCCCCGGAGCCTTCGCTCCAGCTCCTGCCCGGACTGCGGGGTCAGAAACACGAGAAGCGCATCCGGGCGCTGCTTTTTCACCTGCAGCGCACCCTGTACCTCGATCTCCAGAATCACGTCCTTCCCGAGATTGAGCTGCTCGTCGACGTAAGACGCCGGCGTCCCGTAATAATTTCCGACGTAGCTGGCGTACTCGAGGAACGCGTGCTCTTCGATCATTTTTTCAAATGCTTCTTTTGTCTTGAAGAAATATTCGACTCCGTCGCGCTCGCCGTTTCTCGGCTTTCTCGTTGTCGCGGAGATCGAGAGCGCATACCCCTCGTGGCGGGAAAGCAGCCGCTTCATCACGGTCCCCTTGCCGGAGCCCGCAAATCCCGACACGATCGTCAGTACTCCCTTTGTCATTTTCCTTCCGCCTCCTCGTCTGTTCCGAAGGAATTAAAGCGCTTCATGATGGTCTCCGGCTGCAGCGCCGAGAGCACGACGCGGCCGTCCGTCATAATGATGACCGCCTTCGTTTTTCTTCCCTGCGACGCATCGATCAGAAGTCCCTCATCGCGGCTTGCGGCCACAAGACGCTTGACCGGAGCGCCAAGCGGGTTCACCACCGCCAGCACCTTATCCTCATTTACACAGTTGCCGAATCCGATGTTGATCAACAATGACAATCCGCCACCTCATCATTCAATGTTCTGGATCTGCTCGCGGATCTTCTCGATTTCCGTTTTTAGATCGATGGCCATGTTCGACGTAACGAGATCGTTGGACTTGGAAAGAATGGTATTCGCCTCGCGGTTCATCTCCTGCGCGAGAAAATCCAGCTTCCGTCCGATCGCGCCGCCGCGCGCGAGCTCCTTCTTCATGTTTTCGATGTGGCTGCGCAGACGCACGGTCTCCTCGTCCGTGCAGATCTTGTCCGCATAGATGACCACCTCCGCGGCGATCCGGCTCTCGTCGATCTGCGTATCGCCCAGCAGCTCGGCAACCTTTTCTGTGATCTTCGTCTTGTAATCGTTCAGAATCTCCGGTTCTCTCATCTCGATCGCCGTGACGTTTTCGTTCATGTGATCGAGCTTTTTCCCGATGTCGGACCGGAGCGTCTCGCCCTCGCGGTTTCTCGCCGCCCGGAACTGATCCCCGGCCTGGCGGAGCGCCGTCTCAAGCAGCCGCTTCAGCTGCTCCTCGTCGTAAGCGCCCTCCTCCGCCCGGAAGAGATCCGGAAAATGCATCAGCCGCGAGACGGTCAGATCATTGACCATCCCGAACTCGTCCGCGATCTGCTGCGCATAATCGTGATACTGCTTTGCAAGACCCCTGCTGTATTTCAGGAGCGTCGCGTCGTCCGAGCTGTCCTCGTCCGTGATATAAACGTCAATTTTCCCTCTCGCGGCATAATCCTTCAGCACGCTCCGGATGAAGGCATCGAGCGGGTTGAAATGCTTCGGCATCTTGATGTTAAAATCCAGATACCTGTGGTTGACTGATTTTAATTCAACGGTAATCTTATGGTTGGCTTCGGCGGCCTCCCCGCGGCCGAACCCGGTCATACTAAAGATCATACTTTTCTCCAATCTGCATACAGCACAGATATTATAAGCCATCGCAAAAGATGCGTCAAATGAAAAGGACCCGAAAATCGCGCATTTCCACCGTCTTCCATGGTACAATAAAACCAGCACAATAAAGCGTCCAGACGAACAAAAGGAGGAAAATCGAATGGATCAGGCGAATGTATACTTTACGGATTTCCGGACCCGTGATGTGCCGCTGCCGGCGAAGCTCCAGAAGCTGATGAGAAGAGCCGGCGTCGGATCCATAGACATGGAAGGCAAACTGGTGGCGATCAAGATGCATTTCGGAGAGCTCGGCAACATCGCCTATCTCCGGCCGAATTATGCGAAGGCGGTCGCGGACGTCGTGAAGGAGCTGGGCGGAAAACCGTTTCTCACAGACTGCAACACACTTTACCCCGGGTACCGGAAGAACGCGATCGATCATCTCTACAACGCGGAGGTGAACGGCTTTAATTTCATGACGACCGGATGTCCCGTGATCATCGCCGACGGCCTTCGCGGAACGGATGATATTGAAGTGCCGGTGCGGAACGGAGAGTACTGCAAAACCGCGTACATCGGCCGCGCTGTCATGGACGCGGACGTGTTCCTCTCGCTGACTCATTTCAAAGGCCATGAGGCGACGGGCTTCGGCGGCGCGCTGAAAAACATCGGGATGGGATGCGGCTCACGCGCCGGGAAAATGCAGCAGCACATGAGCGGAAAGCCCCACGTCAACGAAGAGCTCTGCCGGTGCTGCGGACGGTGTGCGAGGGAGTGCGGCTCCAACGCGATCTCTTACGACAGCGGGAAGGCGTACATCGACCAGGAGCTCTGCAAGGGCTGCGGACGCTGCATCGGCGCCTGCTCCTTCGATGCCATCGAAAATGACAGCTGGGACGCCAATCAGCTGCTGGACCGCCGGATCGCCGAGTACTCGCAGGCGGTCTGCGACGGGAGGCCCTGCTTCCACATCAGCCTGATCACGGACGTCTCGCCGAACTGCGACTGCCACGCGGAAAACGACGCGCCGATTCTTCCGGACATCGGGATGCTCGCATCCTTCGATCCGGTGGCCCTCGATCAGGCATGCGCGGATCTCTGTCTTTCGGCGGAGCCGATCCGGAACAGCCAGCTTGGTGATAATCTGGCAAAGCCGGACTGGCAGCACCACCACGATCATTTTCTCGACTCAAACCCCAACATCTGCTGGAAGGAAACACTGGAGCACGGGGAGAAAATCGGTCTCGGGACGCGGCGGTATCAGCTGATCAGAATGTGACCGCTTAGGCCGCGCCTTCCTTCATCCGCTTCATCTCCGGAAGAATCGTGCACAGCATCGTGAGAAAGCACGCGCTGCCGCCGATCACATTGGAGACGGGCTCCGCCATGAATACGCCGTCCGTCCCCATCCCGAAGCGGTACGGGAGCAGATACGCCAGCGGAATCACGATCACCGCCTTCCGGAGAAGGGAGAAGAAGATGGCCCGTTTCTTCTTGTTCAGCGATTTAAAGACCGTCTGCCCGGTGTACTGCAGCGCCATAAACGCAAAGGCGTTAAAATAAATCCGCATCGCGCGGGCGGTCACGTCCAGCAGCCGGTAATCCGACGTAAAAATGCCGGCCAGAACGTGCGGCGCCTTCAGAATAAAAATCCACATGGCGCTGCAGTAGCCGATCTGCAGCAGAAGCATCACGCCGGCCGCCCTCACGACGCGGTCCGGCTTCCCGGCGCCGTAGTTGTAGCTGATGATCGGCGAGCTGCCCTCCCCGACCGCCATAACCGGCGTATCCACAATCTGACGCACGCTGGAGATTACGGTCATGGACGATACATAAAGATCGCTGCCGAGCTTCGCGAGCAGCGTGTTGTTGACGACCGCCACCATGCTGTTCGTGAAGTACATGATAAACGGCGCGGTTCCGAGGGAGCAGATCGATCCGATCTGTTTTCCGCTTCTCCGGATCGTCTGAAGATCCGGCATCGCCAGCGTGAGCTCCGCCGACCTCATCAGAAAATGAAGCGTATAGAGGGCGGAAAGCATCTGGGAGAGAATGGTCGCCAGCGCCGCGCCGGATACGCCCATATGAAGCGTGAAGATAAAAACAGGATCCAGCGCGATGTTCGCGGCCGCCCCGATCACGACGGAAATCATTCCGGCGCGGAAATAGCCCTGCGCGTTGATAAAGGGATTCAGTCCCACCGAGGTCATCGAACAGAAGGTCCCGAGGGCGTAGATGCGCATGTAGGGAAGGCTGTATTTCATCTCCGCATCCGATGCGCCGACGAGGTGCAGGAGCGGTTCCGCGAAAATAAGAAGGGCCGCCGTCAGAATCACCGACGCTGCGGTGATCAGGAACCAGACGAGCCCCATGATCTTCCGGGCATCGCCGTCGCGCTTCCTCCCGCGCTCGATCGCGAACAGCGGCGATCCTCCCTGTCCGAACAGATTTGTGAACGCGGTGATCATCAGGATCACGGAAAAGCAGAGCCCGACGCCGCCGATGGCGGCCGTGCCCTCTCCCGGAATCCTGGCGATGAAGATGCGGTCCACAATGTTGTAGAGCAGATTCAGCATCTGCGCGACGAGCATCGGAAATGAGGCCTGCAGGATATTTTTTACGATGGAACCTTTGTCAAAATCAACTCTTTTCATATCCTCTGTATTATAGCAGAGCTCCGCTTCTGTCACAACGCACAGTACGTGCCGGAATCGCCCCCGGAATCGCCGCAAACCGTGTCTGCAGTCTGGTAAAATCACAGGAGATTGGTTATAATGGTTCGTTAAGAAGGGAGTATTTACATGGCATTTGATGGCATCACGGTCGCCGCGATCCGGAAGGAACTGGACGAAAGTCTCACCGGCGGCAAAATTGCGAAAATCATCCAGCCCGAGAGCGACGAGCTTCTGCTGACAATCAAGAGCCGCGGCGAGACGCGCCGGCTGCTCATGTCCGCCAACGCCTCTCTCCCGCTGATCTATTCCACGGACGAAAACCGCCAGGCGCCTGATACCGCGCCGAACTTCTGCATGCTTCTTCGAAAGCATGCGGGCGGCGGAACGATCCGGTCGATTACCCAGCCGGGCCTTGAGCGGATCATCCGCATCGGCATTCTTCACAGGGATGAGCTGGGCGATCTCGTGACGAGGACGCTCCTCATCGAGCTGATGGGAAAATACAGCAACATCATTCTGCTGGATCAGAACGAGACCGTCATCGACTCGATCAAGCGCGTTCCGTCCTATGTCAGTTCCGTGCGGGAGGTACTTCCCGGCCGGCACTATTTCATCCCGGAGACGCAGCACAAGCTTGATCCCCTGACTGTCAGCCGGGAGTCCTTTAATAAGACCGTCCTTGCGAAAAACGATTCGATCGGACGGGCGATTTACACGTCCCTCACCGGAATTTCTCCGGTGATGGCGGATGAGATCTGCGCCCGCGCCTCGATCCCGCCTGCGGATCCCGCGGACGGGCTGTCCGACGCAGCCGCGTTTCATCTGTTTCATACCTTTGAAAGTCTGATGGAGGATGTGAAGTCCGGCAGTTTCTCACCGGTGATCTATTATAAAGGAAAGATCCCGTGCGAATTTTCCGCGGTCCGGCTTTGTTCCTTTGAGGGAATGCACTTCACGCCCTTTGAGACTGCGTCTGCGATGCTCCGCACCTATTATGCACAGAAGGAACGCCAGACAAGAATTCACCAGCGTTCCACCGACCTCCGGAAAATCGTGTCGATCCTGACCGAGCGCGAGTCGAAGAAACTCAGCATTCAGGAAAAGCAGCTGCGCGATACGGAGGGACGCGAAAAATACCGCATCCGCGGCGAGCTTATCAACACCTTCGGCTACGGCCTTCCGGAGGGCGCGAAGGTTCTGGAGGCGGTCAACTATTACACGGACGAGCCGGTCCGCATTCCGCTCGATCCCACAAAAACCACCTCGGAGAATGCCCAGTACTATTTCGCGAAGTACACGAAAATGAAGCGCACGGCGGAGGATCTCTCGAAGCGGATTGTGAAGACGCGCTCGGACGCCGCCCATCTTGAGAGCATTCAGACCTCGCTGGACCTCGCGGAGTCGGAGGAAGATCTCCTGCAGATCCGCGAAGAACTTGAGGCGGCCGGATATGTAAAGGCGAAGCGCGCCGGAAACCGGAAGAAGCATTCCGTCTCGGCGCCGCCCCTCCACTTTCTTTCGTCCGACGGCCACGACATGTACGTCGGGAAGAACAACATTCAGAACGAGCAGGTTACATTCTCCATCGGATCCGCCAACGACTGGTGGTTCCACGCGAAGAAGATGCCCGGTTCCCACGTGATCGTCAAATGCGGAAACGACGAGCTCCCGGACGCGGTCTTCGAGGAGGCGGGCAGACTCGCCGCCTACTACTCAAAGGGCCGTCTGGCCCCTAAGGTCGAGATCGACTACACGCGCCGCCGAAATCTGAAGAAGCCGGCCGGGGCGAACCCGGGCTTTGTCATCTATCACACGAACTATTCGCTGATCGCGGAGCCGGATATCACCGGAATCCGCGAAGTGAACCCGGACTGAACCAAATTCAGATACGAGGAGATTTCATGAAGAAAAACAACACCGAAGAAGAACGAATCAGAAGACCGATGAAACGGTACAAGGCGGACGTTCATCTCGGCCTCACACAGGAGCAGGTCCGCGAGTACCGCAGGAACGGCTGGGACAATTATTCCGTCGAACCGCCTTCCAAATCGACGCGGGAAATCATCCGCAGCAATCTGCTTACCTATTTTAATTTCCTGTTTCTGTTTCTGTCGATTCTGCTTGTGATCGTCGGATCCTTCAAGGACCTGACGTTCCTTCCGGTTATTATCGCGAATACACTGATCGGCATCATTCAGGAGCTGAACGCGAAAAAGGTGCTGGATAACCTGTCGGTCATGAACGCGCCGAAATGCCGTGTCGTCCGGGACGGGCGGGTGAAATCGGTTCCCTCGGACCACCTGGTTCTGGATGACATCGTCCTGTTTAGCGCCGGCAATCAGATCTGTGCGGACGCCGTCGTCGCCGAGGGCGAGGTGGCGGTCAACGAATCGCTGCTGACCGGTGAGTCCGACGAAATCATCAAGCGGCCGGGGGATCACCTGATGTCGGGAAGCTACATCGTATCGGGAAGCTGCTATGCGCGTCTCGAGAAGGTCGGCCCGGATTCCTATATCTCGAAGCTGACCATCCAGGCGAAAGCCAGCAAGGAAGGCGAACAGTCCGAGATGGTCCGCTCCCTGAACCGCCTCGTCGTGGTGCTCGGCATCATCATCATCCCGATCGGCATTATCCTGTTTTACCAGGCTTACTACGTCAACCAATCGACGCTGAAGGACGCCGTCACATCCATGGTCGCCGCCGTCATCGGCATGATCCCGGAGGGACTGTTCCTCCTCTCCAGCGTGACGCTGGCGGTCAGCGCGGTGAAGCTGGCGATGAAAAAGGTACTGGTGCACGATATGAAATGCATCGAGACCCTCGCCCGCGTCGACGTGCTCTGCGTCGATAAGACCGGAACCATCACCGAGAACACCATGAAGGTCTCCGGCGTCGTCCGCCTCCCGGGATACGACGAGGCATCGATGGCGCCCGTCGACGAGCTGCTCTCCGACTTCGCGGCGGCCCAGTCGAAGGACAACATCACGATGGCGGCCCTCAAGGAGCACTTCAGCAAATCCGGAGACCGCACTGCGGCGGCGGTGACCGGCTTCTCCTCCGCGAATAAGTACAGCAGCGTGACCTTCCGCGACGGAGCGTACGTGCTCGGTGCGCCGGAATTTGTTCTTCGCAGCGAATACGCGGAATATAAAGACGAGATCGAAGAACAGTCCGCAAAGGGATACCGTGTGCTCGTCTTCGGGAAGTACCGCGGAATTCCGGACGGCGGTCCCTTAAAGGAGCCGGTGGATCCGCTGTGCCTCGTGCTGATGTCGAATCCGATCCGCAAGGACGCGCCGGAGACATTCCGGTTCTTCGCGGACCAGGGCGTTGACATCAAGGTCATCTCCGGAGACAACCCCGTCACCGTATCCGAGGTGGCGAAACGGGCCTGCATCAAGAACGCGGAAAATTACATCGACGCCTCCACGCTGAAGACGGAAAAAGATATTTATCAGGCGGTTCAGCATTATACGGTGTTCGGGCGGGTGACGCCCAATCAGAAGCGCCAGTTTGTGCGGTGTCTGAAAAAAGCGGGCCGCACCGTCGCCATGACCGGCGACGGCGTCAACGACGTGCTCGCCCTGAAGGACGCGGATTGCTCGGTCGCTATGGCGTCCGGAAGCGACGCCGCGGCACAGGCTTCGCAGCTGGTCCTTCTCGAGTCGGATTTTGCGAGAATGCCGGACGTGGTCATGGAGGGCCGTCAGGTCGTCAACAACATGGAGCGGTCCGGAAGCCTGTTCCTGGTCAAGAACATCTTCTCGCTGCTGATCTCGCTGCTCTCCATCTGGTACGCGCTCAGCTATCCGCTGCGGCCGTCCCAGATCTCGCTGATCAGCATGTTCACCATCGGCATCCCGGCGTTCTTCCTCTCGCAGGTGCCGAACCAGAATCTGATTCACGGCCATTTTATCTCGAACATTCTTCTGAAGGCGCTGCCCGCAGGCCTCACCGACGCGTTCGTCGTGGGCTCGATGGTCATATTCGGCGAAGTGTTCGATGTGAGCACGATCGATATCTCAACCGCCTCCACGATCCTTTTGGGAATCGTCGGCTTTATGATTCTCTACCAGATCAGCAAGCCGATGGACAAATACAAATGGGCGATCTGGATCGGATGCGTCGCCGCTCTGCTCTTCAGTCTGATTTTCCTGAAGGACCTCTTCGGGATCACGGGGATGTCGATGCGATGCGTCATGCTGTTCGTTATGTTCTCCATCGTCTGCGAGCCGGTTTTCCGGTACCTGACGCGGTTCTTCAACTGGGCGACCATCGCAGTGAGGCGGATCCGCGGAAAGCTTCTGCGGCGCCGCAGCAAAGAATTGCAGAAAGCGAAGTGACCCTGGAAACCCTGCACGCTGCGGGGCAGAATTTTCCGAATCACCTGAAAATCAAAGCGGAAGCCGCACCGCCATGCCTGGCATGGGGTGCGGCTTCCGCTTTGATTTTCAGCTGATCAGACTTGTCAGACCGGATAAGCCTTGTTCTCTTTATCCGCCTTCGCGTCGTCAATTCCCGTCTGCTGTGCCTCGCGATATTTGAAATAATCCATCGCGACCTGCGGGAACAGCGCGTAGCTGAGCACATCCTCATCCTGCTGCTTATAAGCGCCGAGTTCCTTCTCGTATTTCGGAAGCGCCGGCTGCAGATCATCCGCGTAACGGTACGTGATCGGCTGCTCGCCGGTCTCCTTCACCGCGCGGTCCTGAAGCTCTTTGTTCACCGGCTTCGTCGTCTGGCCGTACTTGCCGAGAAGTACGTCCTTCGTCTCCTGCGTCATCATCTTATACCGGCCGAGAATGACATTGAAGACGGCCTGGGTTCC
>ONLT01000105.1 GCA_900318755.1 uncultured Eubacteriales bacterium | reverse complement strand
TGTACAGCCGAGTAGCCGTGCCCGGAAGGGATAAACGCTGAAGGCATCTAAGCGTGAAGCCCCCCTCGAGATGAGATATCCCATACGTAAGTAGTAAGACCCCTGAGAGACGATCAGGTTGATAGGACGGAGGTGGAAGTGCAGTGATGCATGGAGCTGACCGTTACTAATAGGTCGAGGGCTTGACCAGGTGGGTTCGGAGATGGTACAGTTTGTATATGCGGTTTTGAAGGCACGTTGAGGACCGGCAGGAGCCGGTAGAAGCAGCCGGAAAAAGAATAATCCTCGATAGCTCAATGGTAGAGCATTCGGCTGTTAACCGAAGGGTTGTAGGTTCGAGCCCTACTCGGGGAGCTAAAGACAATGGGACGTAAGAGCATCTTCGTTTCATTGTCTTTTTGTATTCAGCCAGAAAGCGGGGAAAAGGATGACGGATTCCGTTTCATGCAGCATGCCGGGCCGCAGTCGGAGGGGCTGCCGGCTTTGTCCGAGAAATTGCGGGGCGGACCGCGCCGCCGGAATCAGCGGTTTCTGCGGTGTCCCTTCCGATATCTATATCGGCCGCGCGGCGCTCCATTTCTGGGAGGAGCCGTGTATTTCCGGAACGAGCGGCTCGGGCGCCGTTTTTTTCTCCGGCTGTCCGCTTCGCTGCGTCTATTGTCAGAATTACACGCTGTCCCACGGAAAGACGGGTGTTCCGGTCGACATCCGCCGGCTCTCGGAAATTTTTCTTGAACTTCAGGAGCAGGGGGCAAACAACATCAATCTTGTGACGCCGACGCAGTATACGCCGGCGATTGTTGAAGCGGTTCAGAAAGCCCGGCGTGACGGACTGCACCTCCCGATCGTCTACAACTGCGGCGGTTACGAGAGCGTTCCGACGCTCCGGACCCTCGAGGGAATTGTCGATATTTATCTCACCGATTTTAAATACAGAGACGGCGCCGCCGCAGAGAAATACAGCGGAGCGCGCGATTATCCGGAAGTAGCGGAGGCGGCGCTGGAGGAGATGGTCCGCCAGATCTCCGAGTCCGAATTTGATCAGAACGGTCTCATGAAAAAGGGAGTGATCGTCCGGCACCTTTTGCTGCCGGGGCAGGTGCGGGCGGCGAAGGACATTGTGAAGTATGTGTACGGGCGGTACGGAGACCGCGTCTGGCTGAGCCTGATGAATCAGTACACGCCGTTTTCCCGTCTGGATGGCTGTTTTCCGGAGCTGGCGCGGCGGGTGACGGCCCGGGAATACGACGCGCTGGTCGATTATGCCATCGGTCTGGGCGTTGAGCATGCATTTGTGCAGGAGGGGAAAACTGCGAAGGAAAGCTTCATCCCCGCCTTCAACGGAGAAGGCGTGCACGATTGTATTTGACCTGGTACAAAACTTGTACTATCATACAAAAATGTAAGTGTGTGAATTTTTTGTGTCCGGAGAAATCCGGAAACAATCGGGAGGCCGAATGAGCCAGAAACAGGGCGGACGTGCTGATGAGGCGCGCCGGAAAAAGAGAACCGCGGCAGCTGCTGCCGCCGCGGCCGTCATCGTCGCGATCATCCTCGCCGTTTCCGCCGCGGGACGCAGGGAGAGCCGCGCACAGGCGCAGGCGGTCGCGCAGGGAACCGCATATCTTCAGAAAATGGAGAACCGCAGCATTGAAACGATCAATCAGAATGTAACCAGCGTGCGGAAAAAAGCGAGAGCGGAAGCGATCGCTTCCGGCAAACTTTCGCTTTGGGCGCAGTTTGACACGAGTCTTCTGTTCGGAGATTCACGGATCGCGTCGTTCTCGGAATTCGAATTCCTGAGCGAAGATAAGGTCATGGCCCATAACGGCTGGACGATCAACAATCTGAAGGAAAACATCGGCCAGATTGCGGCAAAAGGTCCGGAGAACCTGTTTATCGGCGTCGGAAGCAACGATCTGCAGAGCAACCTCGGAAACGGCGCGGAAGGATACGCTTCGGAATATCTTGCCGTGCTGAAGGAGCTTCAGTCAAAGGCGCCCGATACAAAGCTGTACGTGATTTCTATTATGCCGGTCAATGACAAAGCACTTTCCGAGGCGGAATATCAGGCGCTGAAAAATGTAGATTCCTATAATGCCGCGGTTAAGAAAATGTGCGAAGACAACGGCTTTACCTATATCGACACAACGAGTCTCTGCACGGATCACGCAGACCTGTACGAACCGGACGGAGTTCATTTTAAAAAGGACTTTTATCCCTTCTGGGGGCAGATGCTTGCGGACTCCCTTGACCTGTGATCATTTCGTCTGAGGAACGCTGATGATGAGAGAAAAAATCGAGGACAATCTGAAGGTCGTCAATTTTATACTGATCGCGCTGCTGATTGTTTTTATCGCGCACCTGCTTTCCGGGGGAAAGACGAGCAGCACGCCGGTTGAAACCGTAGCGGCGAAGGTGACTGCCGCGGCGGATCTGACCAATGTGACGCAGGCGGACAGCCAGAAGCTGAAAAAGTATTACGGACTGAACGCGAATGACTACGAGGGCGTGGCATTTTATCTGGGAAATTCCAATATGGACGTCGATGAAATTCTCATTGTCCGCATGAAGGATTCTGCGCAGGAAAACGCGCTGAAGGACGCGATGCAGACGCGGATTGACACGCAGACTCAGAGTTTTGAGGGGTACGGGGTGAACCAGACAAAGCTTCTGAAGGACGCGGTGATTGATGTAAAGGGAAATTACGCCCTGCTCGTCGTGAATGAAAAGGCGGCGGAAGAGGACGAGGCGTTTCGTAAAAGCTTGTGAGATAGGGGTTCATAGCGATGATTTTCAGCAGCATCTTTTTCCTGTTCGTATTTCTTCCTCTGACGCTGCTCGCCTATTTTTTCGTGCCGAAAAAGGCGAAAAATGTGGTTCTTCTGATCTGCAGTCTCATATTTTATGCGTGGGGCGAGCCGGTCTATGTTCTGCTGATGGTATTCAGCATTCTTTACAATTACATCAGCGGCGTGGAAATCGATTTTTACCGGCGGCGCGGAAAGACGGCGCAGCTCCGGTTTATCTTCTGGCTCGCGGTCGGCGTGAACCTGGGAATTCTCGGGTTTTTTAAATATTACGGGTTTCTGCTCGAAAATTTAAACCGGATTCTGCCGTTCACGATCAAATATACGCCCCTCGCGCTGCCGATCGGCATTTCCTTCTATACATTCCAGACGCTCTCTTATATCATCGATGTGTACCGCGGAACTGTAGATGTCCAGAAGAACCTGATTAATTTCGGCCTTTATATCACGATGTTCCCGCAGCTGATCGCGGGCCCGATTGTCCGCTACGCGGATATCGAGAAACAGCTTACCGACCGGAAGGTGACGAGAGAGGGATTCGGTCAGGGCGTGAAGTTTTTCCTGAAGGGTCTGGCGAAGAAGGTCCTTCTGGCGAACAACATCGGAATGGCGTATACGGCGATCTCGGCGCTGCCGGCCGATCAGTTCTCGACACTCGCCGCGTGGATCGGCGCGATCGCGTACACGCTGCAGATTTACTTCGATTTCAGCGGATATTCGGACATGGCCATCGGACTCGGGAAGATGTTCGGATTTACGTTTATGATGAACTTTGATCATCCCTACATCTCGTCGAGCATCACGGAGTTCTGGAGAAGATGGCACATCTCGCTGAGCACATGGTTCAGGGAGTACGTGTACATTCCGCTCGGAGGCAACCGCGTCGGCACCGCTAAGGCGATCCGGAATCTTTTCATCGTCTGGATTCTGACGGGATTCTGGCACGGCGCGGCCTGGAACTTCGTTGTCTGGGGCCTGTATTACGGCGTTCTGCTCGTACTGGAAAAATACGTTCTGCGTCCGGTGATCGAGCGGCTTCCGTCGGCGGTCCGCCATCTATACGCGCTGTTTTTTATCGTGATCGGGTGGGTGATCTTCTCGGCTCCGTCGCTGTCCGCCGCCGCCCGGTATATTCGCGTCATGTTCGGGGGAGGATCGGCGGCGTCCGGATCGGCCGGCGTCTACTACCTGTACAATTATCTCCTTGTTCTGGTGATCGGCGCGGTCTGTTCGGGACCGGGCGTGACGGCGGAGATGAACCGATGCATCGTCGCAAAGGAGCGCTGGAAGCGGGTTTTCGTGACCGGTGTTTACGCCGCCGCCTTCGTCTGCTCAATCGCGTTTCTTGTGAATGCGACGTACAATCCGTTCCTGTATTTCCGGTTCTGACGGTGGGAGTTCTGCGATGGATCTGAAAGAACAAAGAAACAAAAAAAGAAGGATGCAGCGCCGGAGAAGAGATCATTTCCGGCGTGTGATGACTGCGTTTTTCATCGTGAGCCTTGTGCTGGTCACGGTTCTGAATCTTGTGATCCCGGATCGGAAATTTTCGGATCAGGAGAACCGCATGCTCACCCAGAAGCCGCATCTGACCTGGGCGGGGATCCAGTCGGGCAGCTTTATGAAGGAATTTGAGAATTACTACGCGGATCAGTTTTTTGCGCGCGACGCGTGGATTTCGATCAAGCTCGGCCTTGAGCGCGCCTCCGGAAAGAGAGAGTCGAACGGCGTGTTTCTCGGGAAAAAGGGGCATCTTCTGGAGAAGCCCAACGAGCCGGACTGGGACGGTGTGCAGAAAAATATGCAGGCGGTCTCGGAGTTCGCCGCGAACCATTCCGGGCTGAGTACGACATTCTGCATGGTTCCGAATGCATTTTCTGTGCAGAGTCAGTATCTGCCGAAGGACGCTCCGGTCCGCAGCCAGGCTGAGGATCTCGCGAAGATTCAGTCGATGGCGGGCGATTCGGTCAGGTTCGTCGATCTGACCGGGGCGCTGAAGCAGCACGCCTCCGAGTATATTTATTACAAGACCGATCATCACTGGACAAGTCTCGGAGCAAGGTACGGATTCGAGGCGCTGACCGGTACGCTCGGAATCGATCAGCCCGCGGCGGATTACGACGTCTATACGGTCGCGGCTGACTTTCAGGGGACGCTTGCTTCGAAGAGCGGGTACCACGGGACGGATGACACGGTCACGGTTTATCAGCCGAAGGGCGGCGAGCAGGAATACATCGTCGAGTACGCGGATACCGGTGTGAAAACGACGTCGGTCTACAGCAGCGAAGCGCTGAAGCAGAAGGATAAGTACCAGGTATTCTTCGGCGGGAACCACACGCGGATCACGATCTCCACGACGGTCGCAAACGATAAAAATCTGCTGGTGATCAAGGATTCGTTCGCGAACTGTTTCGTTCCGTTCCTGCTTCCGTACTATCAGACGATCACGATCGTCGATCCGCGCTATTACTATGACAGCATCGACACACTGATCGAAAACAATTCGATCACGGATGTGCTGTTTCTCTACAACGCGAATACATTTGTTCAGGACAATTCGCTGGCGGATGTGATCGCGCCGTCGGATAAATGATCACCCGGTTTCTTCCGGGGTCATTTCTCCCGGTGCGTCATCGCGTGTTCTTTTTTCAGCTCCGCGAGCAGCGCGTGCGGGGTCCAGCCGGCGTTTGATTCGGTGAGAACCGCCTTGTACGGGATGCTTACGGAGTTTTTTCTTAAGGATCGCAGCGCCGCGTCGAGGCGCGCCGATGAAAATCCGACAAACACCATCATCGGATCGGAGAGCGCGGCAGGATTTCCGTCCGGATCGGAAGAAACAGAATTCTTCCCGGGAGCGGGCGTCAGGCCGGCGATCTCGCCGATGGTTTTTGTGTAATCTGTCTCTCCGACGGCGCGGACGCGCACGCGCAGGGGCATCAGAGCGCGCCGCAGACGGCTTTTTGTTTCACTGTCGTCGGCATTGAAAATCAATATCTGTTCTCGCATGGCATTTCCTCCGTTTTTCCATGATATCTGTTCTGTCTTTTTCGAGGAATCAGTTCTGTTTCCGGACGACCGCGTATTCGTCGCCGTTCCGGTAATATGGACAGGAAAAATGGGAGTCGTTCATCATTCTCCCGTAATCATCTTCGTCGATATCGATGTCACACAGATACGCCTCGTACTCCTCGTCGTAGACGAAATAGGCGCATGTCTCGCAGGACACTGCAGGGTTCCGCATACTTCCTCCTCCGAATTCGTCGGTTGCTTTTTTACCTGTATATTTTATAATGAAACTGCAGTCATTGCAATTTTAGCGGTTCGTTTTCAGGAGAATTGCCTATGAAACTTGGATTTATCGGATGTGGAAATATGGCTTCCGCGATCATCGGCGGCGTGGAGAAAAGCGGCCTGGTGAAGGCGGAGGATCTGATGGGATCGGCGAGGACGGAAGCGACGCTCACGCGCGTGCGCGGCGAGTTCGGGATTGCGGCGACGCGGAACAACCGGAAGGTCGCGTTATTCGCAGACGTGCTCGTTCTCGCAGTGAAACCGGCGGTGATGGAGGATGTGGTCGCGGAGATCCGGGATGCGGTCGATGACCGCACCGTTGTCGTCTCGCTCGCCGCGGGAAGGACGCTTTCCTGGTTCGCGGACCGGTTCGGAAAGACCGTGAAAATTGTGCGGACGATGCCGAACACACCGGCGCTTGTGGGCGAGGGGATGACCACGCTCTGCCGGAACGACGCGGTGACGGATGAAGATCTGGCGGCGGTCCGGAAAATTTTTGAGAGCTGCGGCCGGACGGAGATCCTGCCGGAGCCGCTGATTGATGCGGCGACCTCGCTCGGCGGCAGTTCGCCGGCCTATGTGTTCATGTTTATGGAGGCGCTTGCGGATGCGGCGGTGCTTCAGGGCATGCCGCGCGAATCGGCGTACAGGATGGCTGCGCAGACGGTGCTTGGAAGCGCGAAGCTGATGCTCGAGACAGGGAAGCATCCGGGCGAGCTCAAAGACATGGTCTGCTCGCCGGGCGGCACGACCATCGAGGGGGTCCGTGTGCTGGAGGAACGCGGCATGCGGAGCGCGGTGATCGAGGCGCTCACGGCCTGCGGTGAAAAGGCAAAGAAACTGTAGCAGTCAGGCGGGAACACGGAGATTTCCGCAGAAGGAACGAAAGGAGCAGAAAAAATGGCGAATGTTTATATTTTTATGGCGGACGGACTTGAGGAGGTCGAGGCGCTCACGGCCGTCGATGTACTCAGAAGAGCGGGCGATGACGTGACGACTGTCTCGATCATGGATTCGAAGAAAATTCTCGGAGCGCACGACATCATGATCCGCGCGGACGAAAAATTTGACGAGGTCGATTTTTCCGACGCGGATCTGCTCGTTCTTCCGGGCGGCGGCGTCGGAACGGAACATCTGGAGAATCACGAGGGCCTGCGTCATCTTCTCAAGAAGAACTTCAGCAGCGGCAGGCGCGTCGCGGCGATCTGTGCGGCTCCGCGCTATTTCGGCGCGCTCGGTTTTCTGGAGGGCAGAAAGGCGGTTGTCTATCCCGGACTTGAGGACCGTCTGACCGGTGCGGACGTACAGGAAGTTCCGGCGGTTACGGACGGAAATGTCACGACCGGACACGGCCCCGGCGCGGCGTTTGATTTTGCACTGGAGCTTGTCCGAGTCCTTCACGGCGACGAGAAGGTCCGCGCGCTCAAGGAAGAACTGGTTTATCCGTATTGATAATCGGGCTGCTGCGGGCCGGATGTCCGCAGCAGTCCGGCAGAAAAAATGAGGGGAGAATATTACGTTAGTAAACAGAAAAAAATCAATCCTTTCACTTTTGCTTTGCGCGCTGATCGTGGCCGGCATGACCGGAGCGGATGTGAAAGCCGACGCAGCCGCAGGCGGTGAAAGCGTCAGCAGTATATCCGAGACGGATGATGCGGAAGGAGAGTATTCGAAGGTCAACTATTTTCTTGTGACCGCGCCGTATCTCCAGACGCCGGCAGCGGAACAGTTCGTTTTTTCGTATGGCGACGGAACGGAGAATCTGGAAAATCTGAAGCTGGAGTACAGCAGAGATGACGGGACCGGGGCAGGTATTGAATGCACCGGGCAGAAGGGTGAACTGTATACGTTCAGCAGAGACTTTACGGCAGCGGATGCCGGTGAGTATCACGTTGACGGAGTCCGTTACACCCTGAATGAAAAGGAATATTATCTGCGGTTCTCTGAACTTGGCATGGACATCCGGTTCGGTGTGGATCAGCCCTATGACGGTTACGAGGACCTTGTCAGTCTGAATGAGGTGGAAAATGTTGATGATCTGGTAAACGGGGAAGCGGATGCAGATTCTTCCATTGAAGCAGATTCTTCCATTGAAGGCGTAGCCGAAACGGATTCGACGGATGAGGATTCCATCGTGCAGTCTGTTGTGCAGGCTGTGTCTGAAGTGCAGGATGGGACCGAATCGGCAGGCGCCCGGTCTGACCTGACGGACGGGGGCTTCGCGCTGCGCGGAGCTGCACCGGTCGGGAAGATTTCTCCGCAGAAGATCATCTGTCTTGATCCGGGACACGGCGGACATGACAGCGGAGCTGTCGGATTCGGAAGCGATGAAAAAACATTAAATCTGAAAATCGCGAATTACTGCAGAGAAGAGCTGGAAAAAAACTATCATGTCAAGGTTGTCATGACCAGAACGACGGACAAGTTTGTCGGACTGGAAGAGAGGGTCAATATTGCCGTGGCGAATCACGCCAGTCTGTTTGTATGCCTGCATCTGAATGCTTCAAATGGCGGAGCCAAGGGGGCGGAGGTATATTATCCGAACAGAAACTGGAAGCCTGAGATCAGTTCCGAGGGCGAGGCGCTCGCCCGGGAGATCGAGAACCAGCTGACGGGCCTCGGAATTTCGAAACACGGTCAGGGAATTCTCATACGCGATTCTAAAAATGGCAGTCAATATCCAGACGGATCACTTGCGGATTATTATAGTGTCATTCGCAATTCAAAAGCTGCGGGGATTCCGGGAATCATCGTTGAGCATTGCTTTATTGACAACTCCGGTGATTACAGAAAGTTCCTGAGCTCGGAAGAGAATCTGCAAAAGCTCGGCGCCGCCGACGCGGCCGGAATCGCCAGAGCGTGCAGCCTTCCTGCCCTGTACAGCAGCACGGAGGTCGATTCTATGGCGCCCGGGAACCGGGACGCGCTCAGTGACGGACAATATATCATTTCTTCCGCGGCCGATCAGAAGTTTGCGATGGAATCGGCAGATCACTCCGCTTCCGATGGCGCCGGCATTCAGCTCGGCGCGAAGGATAACAGCGAGGCGCAGATATGGACGGTCTCTCACGATGAAAAAGGCTATGTCATACTGGAACACGCACGTTCCGGGAAAGTGGCGGATGTGAAAGAAGGAAATCCCGCGGACGCCTCCGATGTCCGGCAGTATCAACTGGACGGGAGCCGCGCGCAGAAATGGATCGCTGTCAGAAATACCGACGGCACAGTGAGCTTCCTTTCGGCGGCGAATCCTTATCTTGCGCTGAATCTCAGCGGCGGAAATGCGGTGAATCAGCAGAACATTCAGCTGTATTCTTTCAACGGAAGCGATGCACAGAAATGGAATGCGGAGG
>ONLT01000087.1 GCA_900318755.1 uncultured Eubacteriales bacterium | reverse complement strand
TTCGATCAATCCGGTGAAGGAACAGAACGGTTCGGTTTTAACAATGGAAATCAGCCGGAAGCCGAAATTGAAGGACGGCGATCTTGCAATCCTCTGTTCACAGTTTGAGATCATGCTGCGGGCAGGCATGCCGATCGCGCGCTGTGTCGGGATGATCGCGGAGCAGACGGAGAATAAAAAGGTTGCGGAGATCCTTTCCGGCGTCTCGGAGGATGTCTCGGAGGGAAGCACCGTCGCCTCCGCGTTCGAGCGGAACGGGAAAGGGGTGTTTCCCCTGACGTTCACGGAGTCGATCCGTGCCGGTGAGGAGTCGGGAACGCTGGAGGATACCTTCACGCGCATGCACCATTATTACGATAAATCCGCGAAGAACCGCGAAAAGCTTCAGCAGGCGATGACGTATCCGGTTTTCGTTCTGGTCGTCGCAGCCGTCGTTCTGATCATCGTGATGGCGAAGGTGATCCCGACGCTGGCACAGGTATTTTCTTCGATGGACGGGCAGCTGCCCGCGCTCACACGGGCGATGATCGCCATGTCAGACTTTTTCGCGAGATGGTGGATTCTGATGATCGTTGTGATCCTCGGCGCGGTGATCGGATTCCGTGTGTATTTCCGGACGGAGAGGGGCGCGTTCGTGAAGGGGCGGATCGACCTGAAGCTGCCGGTGCTCGGAAAGATCAACGTCGCACTGGGCGCGGCGCAGTTCGCGGATACGATGTCCGTCATGCTCGGTTCGGGCCTCACGGTGAACCGCGCGATCGAAGTGACCGCGAATATTCTGAGCAACGCGGTGCTGCGCGAAGAGGTCCGCGAGATGCGGGGAAAGATTGAGGCCGGCCGTTCTCTGAGGGAATGCATCCGGCAGGTGGAAGAATTTCCGGACACGCTCCGTCAGATGACGGGAATCGGCGAGGAGACGGGAGATCTCGATGATACGCTCCGCGTTATCGGAGATTATTTCGACAACGAAGCGGATCATCTGACAAAGCAGGCGCTGAACCGGCTGGAACCGACGATCCTGATTTTTCTCGCGTTTTTTGCGGGCTTTATCGTCATCTCGATTTATCTTCCGATGTTTACGATGTACAATCTGTTCTGAGACGCAATAATTTTGATATGGGTAACGAAGTATGAATGATTTTCCGCTGACGCTGATCATATGGGGCGCTGTCCTTTCGTTCGTGCTCGGAACGGTCTTCGGCAGTTTCATCGACTGTCTCGCATGGCGTACGGTGCACCATGAGAGTATTCTGAAGGGCAGGAGCCACTGCGGCGCGTGCGGCCGTGTGCTGAACGCCGCGGATCTCGTGCCGGTTTTCAGCTATCTGTTTCTGAAGGGAAGATGCCGCTACTGCGGCGCGAAGATTCCCGCGGATGCAATCGTGACGGAGCTCCTTCTGGGCGCGGCGTATCTTTGCGCATTTCTCCGATTCGGCTTCTGCGGGGAGACGATCACATGTATGGTGCTTGCCGCGATCCTTCTGGGGCTTTCCCTTGTGGATCTGGAAGCGATGGTGATTCCGGACGGGTTTCTGGCCGCGATGCTGATCTGGTGGGTTCCGTACATTTTTCTGTCCGGCGACCCGAAGACCTGCGCGCTCTCTGGACTGTTCGGCGGTCTGCTCATCGGCGGAGGCGTCCTCGTGATCGATCTGATCTTCGAACGGATCTGGAAGGTTGAGGGGATGGGCGGCGGAGATATCAAGCTGCTGTTCGTCACCGGACTGTATCTAGGCCCCTGGGTCGGACTGTTTCATCTGATTCTGGCGTGTGTGACCGGCCTTTTGATGACGGTTTTTCTTAAGAAAAAGAAGATCCCGTTCGGACCGGCGATATCGGTTTCCGCTTATGTGTGTCTTCTTTTCGGCGGTCCGTTCCTTTCGTGGTACAAAGGTCTGATCGGAATCGCATGAGCGCCGGATGATTGTTTGAGAATGAGGTGGAAATATGGCAAATCAGAAAATGCTCGGTTTTGATATCGGATCCGGATATCTGAAAATAGCGCTCTGCGAGGACGGTCTTCCGTCTGATGCGGTGTGCGTGAAGATGCCGGACCATCTCGTGAAGGACGGCCGGATCATCTCGTACGGAGCGATGGCGGATTTTATCGGCGAGCAGCTGCTGGCGAACGGGATTCATACAAAACACTGCGCGGTCTCGCTTCCCGCGGACGGATGCTATATCCGCCGGTCGACGATGCCGAAGATGACGGTAAAGCAGCTGGCGGTCAATATTCCGTATGAGTTTCACGAATTCATCACCGAAGACATCGGCGCCTATTTTTACGATTATGCCGTTCTCGGAAAAGAAGAGAAGAATCTGGATCTGCTGCTCGTCGCCGCGAAGAAAAAAATGCTGGATGAGTACCGGCAGATGTTCCGCAGGGCCCGCCTGAAGCTTATGGCGATCGTTCCGGAGGAGCTCTGTTACGGAAGACTGCTGCGAAATTTCGAAGTGAGGCACGGCATGACGCCGGGGGAGAAGGATTATGTGATTCTCGATCTTGGGCACGGATCGCTCGAGGTTCATTTTTACCGGCGGGGGATCTACGAGGTGACGCGGTCGCTCGAACCGGGATGCGATCAGGTGATCGCGGCAATTGCGAACGCCTCCGGGATGGATGAGCACTCGGTCATGACGCGGCAGGGCTACTCTCCGGATGCGAGCGCTGCGGCGGATACGGAGGATCTGGAAACGCTTTATGGAAATATGGCGATGCAGGTAATGCGCGTGCTGAACTTCTACAGCTTCAACAATCCGGATAACAATCTGGACCGTGTGTATTACTGCGGAGGAGGCAGCTGCTTTTCGGGGCTCATGGATGAATTGAGAAACAACATCGAACTGCCGCTGGTGGATCTGGCGGATCTGATGGAGGGATCGGCTGTGGCGCGTGAGGACCGGACAAGGATCGGCGCGGCAGCAGGATCGGTGCTTCTGCCGTGACAGGGCGAGACGCCGCAAAGATGGTGATGCTGCTATGAAGGAGGGACGGGATCTTGCCGGATTTAAAAAAACGGGTTTCGATCGGGATACGCGGACCGAGGTCGAATGATCCGAAGAAAAACGCAATCAATCTTATGCCGCAGGAGAAGGACCCGACGCGGACTGTATTTGAACTGGTCGTGTTCGGCCTTTTTATCGCCGTGCTTGCGGTCGCGACGAAATTTCTGGTGATCGATCAGATCCAGAAGGTAAATTCCGCCGAGGCCGCGTATAACCGGGAGCAGAATACGCTGAAACAGCTGCAGGACGAAAATAACGTCTACAACGACGTCAATTCGCAGTACGTTCACTACGGGGACGGAGATCTGACCAGCGAGGAGAGCGCGCGCCAGGACCGCGCGAAAATGATGGAAGTGATTGACCAATATGTCGTCGTCGGTTCCGGAATCCAGAGCATCTCGATCGAGGACAATACCGCGACGCTGATCATCGACCGGACGACGCTCTCGGAAGTCGCCGGCGTCGTCTCCGCACTGCGCCAGTCGGATATCGTCTCGTACGTTTCGCCGTCAACCGCGACGAACGAGGAAAACGACGGCACCGTGACCGCGCAGATTGTCGTGACGTTTAAATCGCCATCGGGTACCGATAAAACGGAGGAAGAAAACGAGCAGTCGCTGTCGGATCAGCTGGCGGAGCGGAAGCTGCAGACGGAAACGGAGGGGATGGGAAATTGAAGCTGAACCGTGCGTTTACAAAAAGAGAACTCGTTCTGCTTCTGATCGGTGCGGCGCTTCTGATCGCGCTGTTTTACTGGCGCGTCGCCTATATTCCGCTGCAGGATGAGCTGGCGTCGTACGACAAGACGGATGTTGAGGCGCAGATCGCGCAGGAGCAGGCGAAGGCGGCCCAGATCAAAAAGATGCAGGATGCCCTGGCGAATAATGAGGCGGTTTCCGTCGGAGAGATCGCGACGTACGATAATCTGACGAATGAGATCAACGAGCTGAACACGATTGTCAGCGGCACAACGTCGTTCAATTTTGATTTCAAGGATCCGTATATGCAGGGCACGACGGTCCGCAGAGATATTGACCTGACCTTTACCGCCGCGAATCTGTCTGCGGCGGAGAGCGTGATCAGCCAGCTGTACGGCTGCAAGTACCGGCTGCTGATCGGAAATATGACGCTTCAGGACGCGGACGGGTCGTCAAATCTGCAGAACGGTCCGGTGACGGCGGACGTATCCGTCACGTTTTTCGAGACGACCGTCGGGGCGCAGGATCTGAGCGGCCTCATGGTTATGGATGATTCCGGAAATCTCGTCACGCAGGATGAGTATCAGAAAGAAGAGGCGTCCGGCCAGGAGGGAACGTCCTCCTCTTCGAACGCGTCAAATTAACGGGGCCGGGAAGGCCCCGCTGTTCCTGCGATGATCAGTCTTCATCTTCGTTCCCGCTGTCCGGATCTGTCTTTTCAGAGGAGAAATCCTTTCTGCCTGTGCCGTACCGCTTCTTCAGATGAAGGAAGAAGGAATGCTTCTTTTCGGAAGTCGAAAGGAAGTACTGAAGGTAGGCGAGGATGCCGATGCCGATGATGGTCAGCAGATTTTCGAGGGAGGTTGTATCCTCGACGATCATATGACGGGTCACGGCGAACATCATGACTTCAAGCACGACTTTGAGATCCGGAGCGGCGAGCAGCCGGAAAAATTCGACGCCGATGACGATGTCAAGGACGTATCCCAGAAATTGATCGTAGAGCCCCGCGCCGGACGGCGCGTGCGCCAGTTCTCCGATCATCGGGATGAGGTGGAAGATCTCCAGCGCGACTGCGATGATTACGATGACAGCCATCCCGAATTCCACTCCGCGCTCGATGCGATGAGCCAGTCGTTTTATAGAATCATTCAGACTTTTGTCTCTGTCCGGATCCGATCGGTCCGGACGTCGGTTTTCGTTGCGTTTCATATTGGTTTCCTGTCTGTTCGTGATTTTCTGTACCGTTTTCCATTGTACATGAGACGAATATGGTTCTGCAAGAACATCCTGCATTTTCCCCGCCTTGCGCGGCGCGATGCCGTGCCATTATAATAGGGTCAGGTTATTAAGACAACCGCTCATACAGACAATCAATCTTATTCAGGAGGCTTCATGCTATGAAATTTTTTATGCCGTTTCAGGTGTACCAGGAAGAGGGATGTGTGCACAGTCACGCGAAGGAGATCGGGGCGCTGGGAAGCCGGGCGCTGATCGTGACCGGCCGCCGCTCCGCGAAGGCAAACGGATCGCAGGCGGATGTCCTGGCGGCACTGTCGGAGAGCGGCATTCCGTTCGACTTGTTCGATGAAATTGAAGAAAATCCATCGGTTGAGACCGTGATGAAGGCGGCGGAAACCGGGAGAAAAGCCGGCGATGATTTTGTGATCGGAATCGGCGGCGGGTCGCCGATGGACGCTGCCAAGGCGATCGGGATGCTGATCCGCCATACGGACTACACCTGGGAGGATCTGTATCGCGCGGACGCGGACAGCTCATCCGTCCCCCTCGTTCTGATTCCGACGACATGCGGAACCGGTTCGGAGGTGACAGGCGCATCGGTTCTTACGCGTCATGACAAGAAGACAAAAATGTCGCTTCCCCATCGGATTTTTGCTGATCTTGCACTCCTTGACGGGAAGTACCTGGCGACCGCTTCGGACGCGGTTCTTCGGAACACGTCGATCGACGCGATGGGGCATATGTTTGAGAGCTGGATCAACGTGAATGCCACCGATTTCAGCCGGATGTTTGTGCGGGAGGGCCTGAGAGCCTGGGAGATGACAAAAGACGTTCTTCTCGGGAGAAAGAAACCGGACCAGAAGGATTATGACCGGATGCTCTACGCATCCTGCTGCGCCGGCATGGCGATCGCGCACACCGGGACGGCGATTCCTCACGGCCTCTCCTACATTCTGACGTACGATCTGCATATGCCGCACGGCGCTGCGATCGGCTATTTCCAGGAGGGATATCTGCGGGAGGCGGACGAGAAGGACCGCGGTGCGCTCCTTTCCCTCGCGGGCTTTGGCAGCCTTGAGGAGCTGCACGATTTTTATAAGGCGGTCTGCGGGAACTGGGAGATCCCGGATGAGGTGATGAACCGCACATTTGAGTGCATCGCATCCCAGCCGAAGCGTCTGGCGGTTCCGAATTTCCGCTGCAGCCGGGAGGCTCTGCACCGCATCGCGTTCGGACAATAAAAACAGGCGGAGGGTTTGATCGGGAACTCATGAGGTTTTTTCATTTATCGGATCTTCATATCGGTTTGAAGCTGTACAACCGGGACATGACCGAAGATCAGCGGTTTGTTTTAAATGAAATCATAGAAGCGGCGGCGGAGCGCAGGCCGGACGCGGTTGTGATCGCCGGGGATCTGTACGACCGGGCGGTCCCGTCGGCGGAGGCGGTGGAATTGTTCGACTCGTTTCTGACGGGACTGGTCCGCGCTCTGCCGGATACCGCGGTGATGATGATCAGCGGCAATCACGACAGTCCTTCCCGCGTGAATCTTTACCGAAACATTCTGGCGGGCGAGCGGATCGATCTGATCGGCGTTCCGCCGATGAAGGAGGGGGAGCGTATTTTCCGGCGCACGATCTGCGACCGGTACGGTCCGGTCAATTTTTATCTTCTTCCGTTCGTGCGTCCTTCGATGGTGCGGCCCATCGTCGGGACGGATGAAAAGGGAAACAGCTGCTCCTACGACGAATCGCTGCGCCGCCTGCTGGCAGGGGAATCGGTCGATGAGTCGGAGCGGAACGTTCTTGTGAGCCATCAGTTTTATCTCCCGAAGGGGAGCGACGCAAATGCAGTCGAGCGGATGGAATCCGAGATCGTGACGGTAGGAAACATTGATCAGGTCGGAGCGGACGTTCTCGCGCGCTTTGATTACGCGGCGCTGGGACATATTCACAAGCCGATGCGCGTCGGCAGTGATTATTACCGGTACTGCGGAACGCCGGCCGCGTGTTCCTTCGGGGAGGCGGATCAGCAGAAGGCGATTCTGGAGGTGGAGTTAAGAGAGAAGGGGACGGTCCTCGTAAAGCCGATTCCCCTTCATCCGCTTCGAAGGATGCGTGTGATCCGCGGGACGCCGGAGGAGGTTCTCTCGCAGCCGACGGATGATTATGTCCGTGTGGAGCTGACGGGGCTTGCCGTTACCGGGATGACGGATCTGCAGGACCGGCTTCGGACCGCGTTTCCGAATCTGCTGGAGATCCGAAGGATGACTCCGCCGCCGGCCGGGCATGACGCGGGGCCGCAGGCTGTCCCGCAGAAGGAGACGGATCCTTACCGTCTTTGCAGAGCCTTCCTTCCGGAGGAAACGGATAAGGAGGAACTTTCGCTTTTAAAGGAAATTGTCAACAGCGTAAAGGAGGCGTGATGCGCCTTCTGTCTGTTTTATGGCGGTGAATGATTATGAGACCAATTCGACTGACGATGGAGGCGTTCGGATCGTACGGAGAGCGCACGGTGATTGACTTCACGATGCCGAACCAGAATCTGTTCCTTGTGACAGGAGATACCGGATCCGGGAAAACCACGATTTTTGAGGCGATTGTGTTCGCACTGTACGGAAAAGCGGCGGACAAGACGGGAAAAAACGGCAAGGCCGGCATGGATTTCCAGAGTCAGTACGTCGGAAAGGACGTGAAGCCGTTCGTTGAGCTGAAATTTTCGGAGCGCGAGGGGGAAACGGAGCGTTATTTCGTTGTGACGCGGGTCCCCCAGCACGAGCGGAAGCTTCTTCGGAAGAGCAAAACAAATCCGGAGGGAATCCGGGTCGAATCGGAATCGGTCACGATGCTGCTTCTTCCGGATGAGAATTCGGAGGAGGGAACGCCCGTCGCGCAGAGCATGGCCGAAATCAACCGGAAGATCGCGGACATCGTGGGACTGTCGAAGGAGCAGTTTACGCAGGTCGCCATGATCGAGCAGGGCAAATTTATGGATCTGCTCCGGAGCGGCACGGACGAACGAAAGAAGATGTTCAGCCGGCTCTTTAATACCGGGATTTACCATAAAATCACAGAGGAAACGGCCGAAAGGCTGCGTGGGACGCGCAGCCGGAACATGGGTCTTCTCGAAGTCTGCCGGCAGGCGGTCCTGCAGACGGTGATTCCGGAAGGAGACGACGGACCCGCTGCGCAGATGCGGGAGGAGAGAGAGGAGATCCGCGGGATGGACCGCTTCGCCGTGACGCGGCTCTCGGATTTTTCGGAGAATCTCGCAGTTCTGGTGAGAGATCTGCAGGCTGAAAGGGAGAAGGCGCAGCAGCGTCTTAAAGCGGCTGTGGATCAGAGAGACGGGGCGAGAGAGGCGCTGACCCGGGCGGAGAGTCTTGTTTCCGCGTATCGTCAGCTGGAGGAGGCGGAACAGACGCTGAAGCGCTGCGATGAGCAGGCAGATGAAATCGCCGGGAAACAGCGGCTCCTGGAGACCATCGGAAAGTCCTTTGAAATCTTCGCGGTGAAGCGGACGGCGGATGCGGCAAAGGAAAAACTTGACGGGACGAAAAAGACGATCGGGGAGCTGGAACAGGCGCTTCCGGAAGTTCAAAGCAGGCTGGCAGACGCCGAAGATCGGAGCAGACTGCTGGGGAGAAAGAGAGATCAGGCGCTGGCCGATCTGACTGCCGTGAAGGAAAAAGCAGACCGCGCGCGGGCGGCTCTTCGTGAGATCCGTGCTGCGGAAAAAAACGCGGAGGAGTACAGACGCGGGGCGCTGGACGCGGAGAAGCTGGCAAAGCAGGCAGGAGAACAGCTGGAACAGCTCAAAGAGAAAGAGAGCGCGGCGCAGACCAGAGAGAAGGAACTTTCCGGCGTACCGCTTGAGCTGGAAAAGATCCGGGTTCGTCTGGATCTGGGAGAGCGGATTATCCGGCGCGCGGACGAGCTGATGCAGGATGCACGGAAAGCCGGGGAAGCAAAGAGGAGAGCAGAGGATCTGCAGAAGAAGTATCGGGACGCGGGAGAAAAATACAGCGGCGCGCTGCTGGGATACCGGGAAAAACGGAGCGCGTTCTACGATAACATCGCCGGTGTGATGGCTTCGGATCTGACCGAGGGAGCCCCGTGTCCTGTCTGCGGATCGGTCAGTCATCCGCATCCCGCATCCCTTCGGAAAGGCGAAACACCCGTCACGGAGGAGGAGCTGGACCGTCTCGAGAAGCAGGTGGACGAACTGGGAGAGGCGCAGAGAAAACTCTCCGAGGAAGCCGGGTCGGCGAAAGCAGCGTGGGAAGAGCGGGCAAAGGCGCTCAGCGCGGGAGCGGCGGAGCTGCTTTCTGATGCGGATGAGTTCGCTGGAGGCAAGACGGTAACGAATTTCACAGAAGCGGCGGATCCCGAAGAGGTTTCCGCGCGGCTTTCGGAGGGGAAGGCTCTGGCCGCGGAAACGGCGGACGCGGTGCGCCGGGAGACGGAGCGTCTGGAAAAGGCTGAGGAGGAGAGACAAAAAGCACGGTCGGAAGCGGAGAAGTGCAGAGAAAAAATCGAGGCCCTTACGGATGAGGCGGCAAAGCTGCGGGATGCGGCCGATGTGGCGAATACTGCGGCGGAACGAAGCGCCGCGGTTCTGGAAAACGTAAAAAAGGCCGAGCTGGATTTCCGCACCGAAGAAGAAGCGGACCGCGCGCAGAATGCGGCGGAGGATGATTCCGCGCGGGCGCAGAGAAACTATCAGTCGGCTCTTGAGGAAGAAAAAAGTCTGAAAACCGCAGCGGACCGGACTGCCGCGCGTCTTGCGGATCGGCGCGGCGAGCTGCCGGATCTGAAGAAACGGTACGATCAGGAGACGGAAGCCTATCTTGAGGCGATGAAGAGCCGTGGCCTGCAGGAGGAAGACTGGATGCGCGTCACACGGCAGTTCCCGGATGAAAAAGAGGAATGCCGCCTTCTGAGGGAAGCCATCGGCGTTTTCCGCGAGACGCGAAGCGGCGCGGAGCGTCTGAAGGAAGCGGCGGTGCGGGCGATCGGAGATCAGAAGAAGCCGGATCTTTCAGCCCTGGAGGAGGCGCGCCGGAGGACAGAGGCAACGTATCAGACGGCTGCGCAGGAGGAGACGGAGGCGGACCGGATCTGGCAGGCGGATCAGGCAGCGCTTCATACGCTTCAGGAAAAGCTGAAGGAAGGCGCGCAGTCCATCCGTCTTGAGGAGCGACTTTCCCATCTGTATTCGGTGCTGGCGGGGAAGGTTTCCGGATCCAGGATGGATGTCGAGACGTTTGCCCAGCGGTACTATCTGGAGCAGATCCTTGTCAGCGCGAACGCGCGGTTCCGCGAGATGTCGATGGGCCAGTTCGAGCTGCGCATGGTGGACATCGACCGGGCGGGAGAAGGAAGAAACCGCGGACTTGACCTGATGGTTTACTCCTACGTGACCGGAAAAGAGCGGGAGATACGGACGCTGTCCGGCGGCGAGTCGTTCATCGCCGCTCTGTCGCTGGCGCTCGGCATGGCGGACCAGATTACGGCGGGACGCTCGTCGATCCATCTGGACATGATGTTTATTGATGAAGGGTTCGGGACCCTGGACGACCGGTCCCTGGAGCAGGCGGTCCGCACGTTGAGAAAGATGGCCGGCGGATCAAAACTGATCGGGATCATCTCCCACGTGTCGGAGCTGAGGCAGGAGATGGAGGATCAGCTGATCGTGAGCAGAAATGACAGAGGAAGCCACGTGCGGTGGCAGATCAGCTGAAGTTTGTTTGATAAAAAGGGACCGGCGCGCGCGGCGCCGGCCCTTTTTGCAGTAAAAAACCAGATATTGGGTAATGGCAGAATTAAGATTTTGCGCCGCGAAGCGGTGCCTTTACCGGATGATGAAAATCGGTATAATCCGCTTCGTCGCGCTTTGCGTAAAGCGATTTCAGAACAATCGGCGTCAGAATCGAACTGATAATGATCAGAAGGATGACCGATGTGAAATATTTGGAATCCAGCATTCCGACCTGCAGCCCTTTTTGCGATACGATCAGGGCCACTTCGCCGCGCGTCATCATGCCGGCGCCGATCTTCATGCTGTCTTCGCCGGTGAAGCCGAGCAGCTTTGCCGCGCCGCCGCATCCGATGATCTTGCCGACCATCGCGACGATCACGAAGGCGATCGAGAACCACAAAATGCTCATATCCAGTGTGCGGACGTTCGTCTGCAGCCCGATAGAGCAGAAGAAAACCGGTCCGAACAGCATATAGCTGTTGATGTCCATTTTTCTCGCGATATAATCCGAGTCATCCAGCGAGCAGAGAATGACGCCGGCGACGTATGCGCCGGTGATATCCGCGACGCCGAAATATTTGTCCGCGATATAGGAAAGACCGAAGCAGAGCGCCAGCCCTGCGATCGGAATTCGTCTCGTGTGAGGATACCGTTTGTCCAATGCCTTGAACAGCTTGTAGCAGAGATAGCCGACGCCGACCGAGAACGCGAAGAACAGGGCGGTGCGCAGAGCGACCAGACCGATGTTCGAGGACGGATCCTTCAGGCCGATGACGAAGGTCAGAACAAGAATGCCGATGACGTCGTCAATGATCGCCGCCCCTACAATCGTGGTTCCGACCAGTCCGGTCAGCTTTCCCAGCTCCCGCAGCGCTTGAACGGTGATCGATACGCTCGTTGCCGTCATGATCGTTCCGATGAAAAGTGCGCGGTAGAACTGTTCCGTGCCGACCGAAGCCCATCCGTAAAAGCCCATGTAAAGAACCGTGCCGAGCACAAGGGGAATGAAGACGCCGCAGCATGCGATGACCGTGGCTTTCGCACCGGTTTTGCGCAGCTGCCTGAGGTTCGTTCCGAGGCCGGCGCTGAACATCAGCATGATCACGCCGATCTCCGCCAGCGCCTTGATGATATCCGTATCCTGCACCCAGTTAAGAAGGCTCGGCCCGATAATCAGGCCCGCTGCAATTTCACCCGCAACCTGCGGCGCGTGAAGTTTTCGGGCGATCAGACCGAAGAATTTCGCAAAGATAATAATAATAGCAAGACTTCGAATCAGTTCCAGCGTATCCATGCAGTGCCTCCTGTACCTGTCGGATCATTTTCCCAGATCGGTGTTAAACAGACAAATTTCCAAAACGCATCTATCATATACCGGAAGTTTATGAAAAGCAAACAGAAACAGACGATGTTGAAATTTTATACAAATTAAATCAGAAAAATAAAATCGGAAAACCGAAAAATTCTTGACCTCTAAACGCAGTTGTAATATGATAACAAATGTGACCGATCGCATAAGGGTGTGGCCACATGTACCGTGCAGGATTAGTTCATCGGTAGAACGCCAGCTTCCCAAGCTGGAGAGGCGGGTTCGACTCCCGTATCCTGCTTTGTGATCCCGGGTGCGTCTTTAGAGGATGCTCCCGGGAATTTTGTGTTCAGCCGCACGGCTGGTGAAGGAGTGGATATGTGGACCGCCGATCAATGGAACGACTATGAGGTGCTGGATACATCCTCGGGCGAAAAGCTGGAGCGATGGGGAGATTATACGCTGATCCGGCCGGATCCGCAGGTGATCTGGAATACGAAGAAGAAAGATCCTCACTGGAAGCACCCGAACGCGCACTACCACAGAAGCAGAAAGGGCGGCGGAGAGTGGGAGTTTTTTGATCTCCCCGAGCAGTGGACGATCCGTTATCGGGATCTTACCTTCCAGTTAAAGCCGTTCAGCTTCAAACACACGGGATTGTTTCCGGAGCAGGCTGTGAACTGGGACTGGTTCTCGGATCTGATCCGGAGAGCGGACCGCCCGGTCCGCGTGCTGAATCTGTTTGCCTACACCGGCGGCGCGACGCTGGCGGCGGCTGCCGCGGGCGCGCAGGTAACCCATGTCGACGCGTCGAAGGGAATGGTGCACTGGGCAAAGGAAAACGCGGAGTGTTCCGGGCTGTCAGACCGTCCGGTCCGGTGGCTCGTCGATGACTGTACCAGATTTGTGGAACGGGAGATCCGGAGAGGCCGGCAGTACGAGGCGGTGATCATGGATCCGCCGTCCTACGGACGCGGACCGAAGGGAGAGATCTGGAAGATAGAGGACTGCATTTTTGAACTGATCGGTCTCGCCGCGAAGCTGCTCTCTGATCAGCCGCTCTTTTTTCTGGTCAATTCTTACACGACGGGGCTGGCGCCGTCTGTTCTTGCTTATATGATGCGGACGGCTCTTGCGGACCGGGGTGGCCGGGTTGAGTCATCGGAGATCGGACTTCCGGTCAGGTCCACCGGACTCGTACTTCCGTGCGGGGCATCCGGCCGGTGTTCGTGGGAGGTTTCTTGACGAAGAATCGGAACCATATTACAATGATCGGACAGGAGTGCAATTAGCAAATTATGAAAAGTAAGAAATCGAAAAATCTGATTTTGATTATCGTTCTGCTCGTGATTCTGATCGGCGCGCTCGTTGCGATTTTCTTTATCGGGAACTGGTATTATTCGAAGCGGTTCCTTCCGCACACGACGATCAACGGAGTGGACGCGTCGGATAAAACAGCGGATGAAGTGCGTTTTGCGCTGCAGGATAAAATCCGGGAGTACACGCTGACACTGGAGGAGCGCGGCGGCAGCACGGAGAAGATCACGGGCGATCAGCTTTATATGCAGTACGCGGACGACGGCAGCATCGACCGGCTTCTTGCGGAGCAGAATAAAAAGCTCTGGCTCATCGAACTGGCGAAGGACAAGAATCTTTCGGTCAGTACGGGCTTTACGTATGATGAGACGACGGTTGATTCAATCATGGACGGTCTGAACTGCTTCCAGGAATCGAATATTGTTGAGCCTCAGGATGCGCATATTGACGAGAGCGGCGATACTTTTACGGTCGTCGACGCGGAAGCGGGAACGAAACTCAAACGCGACGAGACGAAAACCGCGATTGAAAATGCGATCAAAAACGGAGAGACAAAACTGAATCTGGAGGATGCGGGGCTCTATGAGGAGCCGGAGACGACCGCGGACAGCGAGGAGCTCCAGAAGGAGTGCGACACGCTGAACACGATGCTGAGTGCGAACATTACGTACGATTTTAAGGACCGCACGAAGGTCGTTGACCGTTCGGTGATCCGCTCCTGGATCAAGAAGGATGAGAACGGGAGTTATGCTCTCGACGAGAATGCGGTCTCTGACTGGGTTGTTCAGATGGCGCGTGAGACGGATACGTTCGGTCTTTCCCACCAGTTCACGACGTCAACCGGCGAGACGATTCAGCTTGCAGCGGGCGGCGATTACGGCTGGCTGATCTCGCGCGATGCGACGACGCAGCAGCTTCTGACCGATCTCAAGGCCGGGAAGACGGAGACGATCGAACCGGTTTACCGCTATAAGGGTGTGGACCGGTCGACGAATGATATCGGAAACACGTACTGCGAGGTGAACATTTCGCTCCAGCGCATGTGGTGCTATAAGGACGGGCAGCTGATCGCCGACACACCGGTCGTCACCGGAAATGAGGCGCGCGGCACCTGTACGCCGTCCGGATCGGTCTGGGCGATCGATGCGAAGGAGGCCAACGCGACATTCGAGTCCTCCGGCGTCAAGGTCGATTACTGGCTTCCGTTTAATGACGGCTGCGGCATCCATGACGCCAGCTGGAGATCGGAGTACGGCGGCACCATCTATAAGACGAACGGATCCCACGGATGCGTCAACACACCCCATGACGCGGCGGGAAAGATTTTCGATGTGATGGAGATCGGCTACCCGGTCGTCGTGTACTACAGCGTCGATCAGGTCGTCGGACCGAAGCCGACCGGAACCATTACCGCCGGCTGATAAACAGAATCTTATACAGGAAGAGGAAAACTGAATCATGAAGAAACCGATGAATATTGTTGTGCTCTGTGCCGGTACGAGTACGGAGAGAGATGTGTCGATTGTTTCCGGAACCGGTGTGTGCAGAGCGCTTCGGGAGCGCGGTCACAGGGCGATCCTTCTGGATGTCTATTTCGGGAAACAGGATGTGGATTTCGATGATCTTTTTCCGGAAAAATATGATGTGGACGGCGAGGCGGACGCGATCCGCGCGGCAAGTCCGCTTCTGGAGGAGACGCAGCGGACCCGCCGCGGATTCTTCGGACCGAATGTTCTCGCGATCTGTCTGAAGGCGGATGTGGTATTTCTCGCGCTGCACGGCGCAAACGGAGAGGACGGCAAGGTTCAGGCCGCGTTTGATCTGTTCGGCATCCCTTATACCGGGACCGGACATCTCAGCAGCGCCCTCGCCATGGATAAGACGATGTCGAAGCAGGCGTTTCTCGCGCACCACATCCCGACGCCGAAAGGATTTTCGGTGGTTCTTTCCGATCTGGAGAGCAGGAACGGAAAAACGGTTTATCCGGACCCGGAGAAGAAAGGGCTTTCCTGGCCGGTTATCGTCAAGCCTTGCTGCGGAGGATCCAGTGTCGGCGTGACCGTCGCGCACGATCTGAAGGAGTATCAGGATGCGATGAATACCGCATTTAACCTTGAGGGCGAAGCTGTGATCGAGGAGTTTATCGCCGGCCGTGAGTTTTCAGTGGCGGTCATCGACGGTGAGGCGTACCCCGTGATCGAGATCGCGCCGAAGTGCGGTTTCTACGACTACAAGAATAAATATTCGGCGGGCTCTACGGTTGAAACGTGCCCGGCGGATCTGCCGGAAGAAAAGACAAAGGAGATGCAGGAGACGGCGGTGCGTGCTGCGGCATCTCTCGGAATCACCGATTACTGCAGGCTGGATTTTCTCATGCGGGAAAACGGGGAGCTGTTTGTTCTGGAGGCGAACACGCTTCCGGGGATGACGCCGACCAGCCTGATCCCGCAGGAGGCGGCGGTGCTCGGAATCAGCTATCCGGAGCTCTGCGAGAAGCTGATCGAAATTTCCATGAAGAAATATGAAGCAGAATGATGAGGCGGAACGGATGAAAAATCTGACACTTGGAAACATTGCCGCGTGCTGCGGCGGTGTGCTGAAGGGAGACCTTTCGTCCTCTGATTTTGAAATCACTGCGATCACAACAGACAGCCGTACGGTAACAGACGGCTGTCTGTTTGCCGCAATCAGGGGAGAAAGAGCCGACGGCCACAAATTTGCGGAGCAGGTGATGGAAAACGGGGCGGCGTGCGTGCTTTCCGAGAAGGATCTCGGCTGGACGGACCGCCCGTTCATTCAGACGGCTTCGACGCTTGAAGCGCTGAAGGCGATCGCGGAATTATATCTGAAGCAGCTGAACATTCCGGTCGTCGGCGTCACCGGTTCGGTCGGAAAGACCAGCACGAAGGAAATGATCGCCTCTGTGCTGAAGGAAAAATACCGGGTTCTGAAGACCGATGGAAACTTTAATAATGAACTCGGGCTTCCGCTCACGGTATTCCGTCTCCGCGAAGATGACGAGATCGCTGTGCTTGAGATGGGCATCAGTCATTTCGGCGAGATGCACCGGCTCGCAAAGATTGCAAGACCGGATACGTGCGTGATCACGAATATCGGATGGGCACATCTGGAAAACCTCGGGACACGGGACGGCATTCTGAAGGCGAAGTCGGAGATCTTTGATTTCCTGAGAGAAGACGGACACATTATCCTGAACGGGGACGACGACAAGCTGGCTTCCGTGCGGGTGGAGGGACATACTCCGGTCCGGTTCGGACTTGATCCCGCCAACGATCTGTACGCGGACGCGATCGTGCCTCACGGATTTGAGGGAACGTCCTGCAGGGTTCATACGAAAAAAGGATCGTTCGACGCGATGATCCGGATCCCGGGAAGCCATATGGTTTACAATGCGCTTGCGGGCGCGGCGGTCGGTCTTGTGTACGGGCTTACGAATGAAGAAATCCGCCGCGGCATAGAGAGCTGCAGGACCCTCGCGGGACGGTTCAACATCATCCGCACCGATCGCTTTACCGTCATCGATGACTGCTACAACGCGAATCCGGCATCGATGAAAGCGTCGCTTGCGGTGCTTCAGTCGGGAAGTGGCAGGAAGGTTGCGCTGCTGGGCGATATGGGAGAGCTGGGCGCGGACGAAATCCGGCTGCACGAGGAGGTCGGCGAAGCTGCCGGCAGGATGAAGATTGATGCGCTGTTCTGCGCGGGGCCGCTTTCTGCCCGGATTGCGGACGGTGCGGAAAAGACGGGATCGGGAAAGATGGAGATCCGCCGCTTCGCTTCGCGGGAGGAACTGACCGGCCGTCTGCCGGAGCTGCTGCAGAACGGCGACACCATCCTTGTGAAAGCGTCCCATTCTATGCAGTTTGACAAAATTGTAGAGGCACTGCGGAGGATGTGATCCGCGTGTTTGAACGAGTGTGGGGAGTTTCTCCCGTTTCAGATGAAAATATCACAGGAATTGGTCGGGTTTCCGTACAAATTGTTGTTGATTTTCCGTAAGTTGTGGTATATAATTCAACATGTAAAAAGAATTTACCCTTCAAAAATTTTTTTTACAATTAATAACCCCTTATTAATTATTTATACTCCCCTCGAAATGCCCTGGTAGCTCCCCTGCCAGGGTGTTTCTCTGTATAAAGAATGACAGCCCGGAACCGGTCTGTTATGATATTGTGTATGATTTAATAACGGAGAGTGCTATGGAACAGTTTGAGTTGATCGCGCCGTGCCATTTCGGACTGGAATCGGTGATGAAGCGCGAGGTTACGGATCTGGGCTACGAGGTGACGCGCGTAGAGGACGGGAAAGTGGCATTTGCCGGGGACGCCCAGGCGATCGCTGATGCCAATCTTTTTTTTCGGACGACAGAACGGATCCTGATCAGGGTCGGGGAATTTACGGCGACGACGTTTGACGAGCTGTTTGAGAAGACGCGCGCGCTACCCTGGGAACGTTATATTCCGAAGGACGGAAAATTCTGGGTGGCGAAGGCAAATTCGATCAAAAGCAGATTGTTCAGCCCGTCGGATATACAGTCCATCATGAAAAAGGCGATTGTGAACCGCCTGGGCGAAGCGTATGGCATCAGCTGGTTTGAGGAGACCGGGTCGTCGTATCCGATCCGCGTGTCGATTCTGAAGGACCGGGTGACGGTCTGCCTCGATACGACCGGCGTGTCCCTGCACAAGCGCGGCTACCGCCGTCAGACGGCGAAGGCGCCGATCAGCGAGACGCTGGCGGCCGCGCTGCTGATGCTGACGCCCTGGAAAGGCGGACGGATTCTGGTGGATCCGTTCTGCGGGAGCGGAACGTTCCCGATTGAAGCGGCGATGATGGCGTGTCATATGGCTCCCGGGATGAAGCGCACATTTCTCGCTGAGGAATGGAAGAATCTGATTCCCGCCGCCTGCTGGAAGAACGCGCGGGAGGAGGCGGAGGATCTCGTCGACCGTTCCGTGAAAACGGATATTCAGGGGTATGACATCGACGGAGAAGTGCTGGAGGCGGCGCGCGGAAACGCGGAGCGCGCCGGCGTGACCGGGCTGATCCATCTGCAGAAGCGCCCGGTTTCCGAACTTTCTCACAGCGGTTCCTACGGGTTTATCGTGACGAATCCGCCGTACGGCGAGCGGCTGGAGGAAAAAGAAGCGCTTCCGGAGCTTTATCGGACGCTCGGCCGCCAGTTTTCGCTTCTCGACTCCTGGTCGCTGTATCTGATCACGGCGTTCGACGGGGTGGAGAACTGCATCGGGCGGAAGGCCGCAAAAAACCGAAAGATTTATAACGGGATGATCCGGGCTTACTTTTACCAGTACCCCGGCCCGCGCCCGCCAAAACGCGGATAAGGAGATGCCATGAAAACAATTGTATTTGCGACCGGCAACAGCGGTAAAATGAGAGAAATCCGGGAGATTCTGAAAGATCTTCCCTGCCGCGTGCTGTCAATAAAGGAAGCGGGAATCCGGGCGGACGCGGATGAAAACGGAGCAACTTTTGCGGAAAATGCCATGATTAAGGCAAAAGCAGCCGCTGCCGCTGTCCCCGGATCGGGACTGGATCCGAAAGAAACGATCGTCCTTGCGGATGATTCCGGCCTTGAAATCGATGCGCTGGGCAAAGAACCGGGTGTCCGCTCTGCGCGCTACATGGGCCGGGACACGTCATATCACGTGAAAAATGCAGAGCTGATCAGAAGACTGGAGGGCGTGCCGGCTGACAGAAGAACGGCCCGGTTCGTCTGTGAGATCGCCGCGGTGCTTCCGGATGGCGATTCGTTTACGGTGCGGGGGGCGATCGAGGGAAAAATCGGCTACGAGGAGCGGGGAGAGAACGGCTTCGGTTACGATCCGATTTTTTATCTTCCGGATATGTCCCGCACAACGGCCGAGCTGCCGATGGATGAGAAAAACAAGATCAGTCACAGGGGCGCGGCGCTGCGCGCCGTGCGGAAGGAACTCATGAAGCGGGGGATTTTATGACGATCCCCGCGGCGATCCGAAAGTACCGGGTCCGGTAAACGTGCGGGAGGGGAGGCTTTATGAAGATTCTTGTTGTCAGTGATACCCATGGCTGTGCCGAACGCCTTGTTTCGGTCCGGGAGAAGGTGGGAGAGGTCGACGCGCTGATTCACGCCGGCGATATCGAAGGCCAGGAGGATTACATACGAAACCTGTTCGAATGTCCGGTCTTTATGGTGGCGGGAAATAACGACTGGGGATCGGGTCTGAAACGGGAGCTGACTTTCCGGATCGACGATTACCGGATCTTTGTGACCCACGGGAACAGCTACGGTGTTTCACTGGGAACGGAGCGCCTGCTCGATGAAGCCCTCGCCCGCAGGGCGGATATCTGCGTCTTCGGCCACACGCACTATCCGACGCTTTTTTCGAAGGAAAATGTCACGATGCTGAATCCCGGATCAATCGCGTATCCGCGTCAGATCGGAAGGAAACCGACGTACGGGCTGATCGGAATCAATGAAAAACATGTGGCCAGTTTTCGCATCGAACAGATCGATTGAAAAAAATATAAATTAGTGCTGGACATTGTAAAGAAAAAATTATATAATAATCAAGCGTCATGCGACAGGGGTACTGCTCTGTCGATGTTCCGATGACGGGGCCGACGGATTGATTCGTTGAAAGAATGCGCCGGCGGAACGAGGGGAACTGAAACATCCTCCTCAAAGCGGGGTGTGGCTCAGTTTGGCTAGAGCGCCTGGTTTGGGACCAGGAAGCCGCAGGTTCGAATCCTGTCACC
>ONLT01000172.1 GCA_900318755.1 uncultured Eubacteriales bacterium | reverse complement strand
GTTCCGGCCTTGATGATGTTGCCCTTGTAGAGCTTGAACTTAACCTCGCCGGTGACGTATTTCTGCGTGGACTCCACGAATGCCTGGATCGCCTCGCGAAGCGGGGTGAACCACTTGCCCTCGTATACGATCTGCGCGAACTGGCTTCCCAGTTTTTTCTTCATCTCCATGGTCTCGCGGTCGAGAATCAGCTCCTCGAGCTGGTCGTGGGCCTCCATCAGAATCGTTCCGCCGGGCGTCTCGTAGACACCGCGGGATTTCATTCCGACGACGCGGTTCTCGACGATGTCGATGATGCCGATGCCGTTCTCGCCGCCGAGCTTGTTCAGCTCGCGGATGATGTCGGAGACCTTCATTTCCTTTCCGTTGAGGGTCTTCGGAACGCCTGCTTCGAAGGTCATCGTGACTTCCGTCTCTTTATCCGGAGCCTTCTGCGGGGTGGTTCCGAGAACCAGAAGCTCATCGTAGTTCGGCTCATTTGCCGGATCCTCAAGCTCCAGTCCCTCGTGGCTGATGTGCCACAGGTTGCGGTCGCGGCTGTAGCCTTTTCCCATGGAGAACGGAAGATCGATGCCGTGCGCCTTGCAGTACTCGACCTCCTCTTCGCGGGAGTTCATCTTCCATACCTCCGGCATACGCCAGGGAGCGATAATTTTCAGGTCCGGAGCGAGGGCCTTGATGCCCAGCTCGAAACGGATCTGATCGTTTCCTTTTCCGGTCGCGCCATGGCAGATCGCGGTCGCGCCTTCTTTTCTCGCGATTTCGACGAGCTTTTTCGCGATGACCGGGCGTGCCATGGATGTTCCGAGGAGATATTTGTGCTCGTAGACCGCGCCGGCTTCCACGCACGGCATGATGAAATCGTCGCAGAATTCATCGGTCACATCTTCAATATAAAGCTTGGCAGCGCCCGAGGCCTTCGCCCGCTCCTCGAGGTTGTCCAGCTCCTTGCCCTGGCCGCAGTCGATGCAGGCGCAGACGACTTCGTAGCCGAAATTTTCCTTCAGCCACGGGATGATCGCGGTTGTGTCCAGTCCGCCGGAATATGCAAGAATTACTTTTTCGCTCATTGGATTTTCCTCCGTTTATATCTGATCATACAGCGTTTCGTGTTTAAGACCGGCGGCACGCTGCCTGGTGTCCCGCCCGATGTAAGTAATATAGCCCATAACCGCCCGGAATGCAATAGAAAGTGTATTTTTTTAAAGAAAAATGCATAAATACACCTTTGCGTGCATAAATATGCGTAAAAATCCCCAATAAAATGCATAAAAACGGCGGAATTCTGTATGCATTCACACTTTACATCAACAGATTCAAAGATTATGATAAGGTCAGATTTTATTGATACATAGGACAGGAGCCGATCAAATGATAAAAGCAGGGATCATCGGAGCGACCGGATACGCCGGCGCCGAACTTGTCAGAATTCTTCTGGCGCATAAAGACACAGAGATTGTATGGTACGGATCGCGCAGCTACGTGGATCAGAAATTCGCAAAGATCTACGGAAACTTTTTTAAACTTGTGGACAATATCTGCGGGGGAGACGATGTGGCTGCGCTGGCGAAGGAAGCCGACGTAATTTTTACGGCGACGCCGCAGGGCTTCTGCGCTTCTATAATAAATGATGAAATTCTTTCGCAGACAAAGATCGTCGACCTGTCGGCGGATTTCCGGCTGAAGGATGTCTCCGTATATGAGACATGGTATAAACGGACGCACGAGGCGCCACGGTATCTGGATGAGGCGGTCTACGGCCTCTGCGAGATCAACCGGGAAAAGGTGAAGCACGCGCGCCTCGTCGCGAATCCCGGGTGCTACACCACCTGCTCGATTCTTTCGCTGTATCCTCTCGTGAAAGAGGGTCTGATCAATCCGGACACGATCATCATCGACGCAAAGTCCGGAACATCCGGAGCCGGCCGCAGCGCGAAGACCGCAAATCTGTTCTGCGAGGTCAACGAGAGCATCAAGGCGTACGGCGTCACGAATCACCGCCACACGCCGGAAATTGAGGAGCAGCTCGGATACGCGGCAGGCAGGCCGATCCTGATCAACTTTACGCCGCATCTCGTCCCGATGAACCGCGGAATTCTCGTCACGGCCTACGCGTCACTGACGGATCCGGCGGTCACGGAGGAAGCGGTCCGCGCCGTCTACGAACAATATTACGGCGGGGAGACCTTTATCCGCCTTCTCGATCAGGACGTCACGGCGGAGACGAGATGGGTCGAGGGCAGCAACTACGTCGATATCGGATTCCGCATTGACCCGAGAACCCGCCGCGTCGTGGTGATGGGAGCGCTGGATAATCTCGTGAAGGGTGCGGCCGGACAGGCGGTCCAGAACATGAATCTGATGTTCGGACTTCCTGAGACGGAAGGTCTTCTGATGCCGCCGGTCTTTCCGTGACAGATGATTTCGTTTTGATGCCGCCGGCGTTTCCGCGGCAGAATCGAAGCAATTTATTTTACAGAACAGGAGCAGAAAACGATGGGTGAAATTTTCAAGGGGGTAACTCTGCCGAAGGGCTTTCAGGCGGCGGGCGGAAGCGCCGGAATCAAAAAGGATCATTCCGATGACATCGCGATGATTTACAGCACAGCGCCGTGCGTCACGGCAGGAACGTTTACGACCAACCAGGTGAAGGCGGCGCCGGTTCTGTTCGACCGGGCGCTCGTGCACGGGAGCGGGATTTCCCGCGCGGTTCTGATTAACAGCGGCATCGCAAACGCATGCACCGGAAAAGAGGGCATGGACTGCTGCCGCGCGGAGGCGGAGGCGGTCGGAAAATGCGTCGGGATCCCGGCGGACAGCGTGCTTGTGGCATCGACCGGCGTCATCGGTCAGCAGATTCCGGTCGACAAGATAAAAAACGGCGTACAGATGCTGGCGCCGGAACTGGCGGATACGGAGGAAGCGGCTCACAGAGCGGCGCGCGCGATTATGACGACGGACACGAAGCCGAAGGAGGTCGGATGCGTCGTCCGGATCGGCGGAAAGGACGTCTCGATCGGAGGCATGTGCAAGGGATCGGGCATGATTCATCCGAACATGTGCACGATGCTGGCGTTTCTTACGACGGACGCGGCTGTCTCTCATGAGATGCTTCAGGCGGCGCTCTCCGAGGTGGTTCCGGACACATTCAACATGGTTTCGGTCGACGGCGATACCTCGACGAATGACACGGTTCTGCTGATGGCGAACGGTCTCGCGGGCAATCCGGAAATTGCGGAGAAGAACGGGGATTACGAGACGCTGAAAGCGGCGCTGCTTGATATGTGCACGCAGCTCGCGCGGAAAATTGCCGGGGACGGCGAGGGAGCGACGGCGCTTTTTGAGGTTACGGTGAAGGGCGCGAAGGATGTATCGTCCGCGAAAATTCTGGCGAAGTCCGTCGTCACGTCGAATCTGACGAAAACGGCGATCTGCGGTCACGACGCGAACTGGGGAAGAATTCTCTGCGCACTCGGATACTCCGGCGTTCCGTTCGATCCGGAAAAGGTGGACCTGTATTTTAAGAGCGCAGCCGGGACGATTCAGATCGCAAAGAACGGAACATCGACCGGATACAGTGAGGAGACGGCGACGAAGATTCTCTCTCTGCCGGAGGTCACCGCGATCGCGGATATGCATATGGGAGACGCGGAGGCAACCGCGTGGGGCTGCGATCTCACGCACGAGTACGTCACGATCAACGCCGATTACCGGTCCTGATAAAGAAGGGATACGGTAGATGGCTCAGACAGAATGGAGCAGAGATGGTCAATCAGAAATATCTTGAAAAAGCGGAGGTGCTGGTCGAGGCACTGCCGTACATACAGCGGTTCAACCGCAAAATCATTGTCGTAAAATACGGCGGCAGCGCGATGATCGATCAGGAGCTGAAGGAAAACGTCATCAAGGATGTCGTCATGCTGAAGCTCTGCGGATTTAAACCGATCATCGTCCACGGAGGAGGAAAGGAAATTTCCCGCTGGGTCGGTAAAGTCGGGATGGAGCCGCATTTTGTAAACGGACTGCGCGTGACGGACGAGGACACGATGGAAGTCGCGGAGATGGTCCTGAACAAGGTC
>ONLT01000051.1 GCA_900318755.1 uncultured Eubacteriales bacterium | reverse complement strand
TTAAAAAAGAACGTGCGTTAGAGGATTCGAACCCCCGGCCTTTTGGTCCGTAGCCAAACGCTCTATCCAGCTGAGCTAAACGCACATCCGCTGTTTGAACCAGCAAGTAGTATAATACAACGTGATCACCGGATTGTCAATAGAAATTTACAAAGAAGATGTCTTTCATTTTCAGAGAAATCAGACGGACTGCCTTGAAAGGTCGGGCAGAGAACAGGAGGAAAGCAAAATGGCCAGATTTATGAAACGTCTGCTGGGGACGATTGCCGGAGGCACCGCCGCCCTTGCGGTCGCTGTGAAACCGAGAATCACCGGGAAGCCGGATATGCACGAGATTGAGAAGTACGATTATGCCAACCGCGGATTTACAGACGGGGGCGTCTGCCTTCCGGATACGAAGGAGGCGTTCCAGAGGGCGGTCGATCACGGCTACGGGATCCGGACGAAGGCAGAATCTCCGGAGATGCTGCAGGAGACCCTGGCTCTGATTAACGGGCAGGTTCCCGTGATTCTCACGCTTGAGCCGGAGGCGGGCAGTCTCTACCGCTTCTGTGAGAAGCTGTTTCCGGTGCTGGACGAGTACGAAGGAGTGTTTGCGATTGAATCGGTCGATCCCAGGGTGCTGTCCTTCTTCCGTTCGCAGCGCGAGGAGTACATCCGCGGCCAGATCGTTGACAGCGCGTACGTGAGCGGGTATTCCTTCCGCGAGCAGCTGTCCGATTTCGCGATCCGCAATCTTCTGCTGAACACGAAGACGGAGCCCGATTTTATCTCCTGCTCGATCCGTGACCGTAAAAAAATCAGCCTGCTGCTCTGCAGACTGATTTACAGGATCCCGATTGTGGACTGGATCGTCCGGGACATGCATGAATACGAGCAGGTGCGCACGGATGATCAGATCGTCGTGTTCGAGAGCATCGAGCCCTGACGTCATACAAGCAGGCTCTTGTTCCGGCTGATGGCCTCCGTCATGATGGCGTTTGCTTTGGCACCGAGGTGTTTGCGCTCCTCCTTCGGGACGTCCTCCGGGCAGATCGGATCGCAGAACTCGATGACGGTTTTCGTCGCGCGGACCAGCGGGAAGTGTGACTCCCATATGTTCACCGTGTTGTTCTGTGCCACCGGGACGATCGGCACATGGGCCATGGAAGCGATGCGCAGGCTGCCCTCATGGAACGGAAGCAGCGGGAGATCATCGGTCTGCTTGTTGCGCGTGCCCTCCGGGAAAATAAAGACGGATTTTCCTTCTTTAATATGAGCGACGGCATCGCGGATCATCGTGAGCCCGGACTTCGTGTCGGCGCGGTCAAAGAACAGGCATGAGATGTACTTCGCCCAGAGTGAAAAGAGCGGTATTTTGCCGAGTGTGTCCTTTGAGACAAATCCGGTGATGCCGGGAAGATAGCGGTACGAGATCATGATGTCAAAAATACTCCGGTGGTTGCCGACATAAAGCACCGGCGTGTCCTTCGGGATTTTCTCCTGGCCGATGACCGTCACCTTCGTTCCTGCGGCTGCGACGAGCACGCCGAAGATCCACCGGATCATGGCGGTGGTGATTTTTTCCGCCCGGTCCGGATGCCTTTTATGCATGATCCAGAGCACAAGAAGAACCGGAAGCGTTATAATCAGATACAGGATAGCGATCAGAATACAAAGAATAAAACGAAACATTCGAATGCGTCCTTTCTTTTAAACATTGATGCGGCTTATTCATCTTATTATAATTTGGATGGTCTTGCAACAAGTGACGGAATCGGATTTTAACGGGAAGAGGAAATGGAATGAACCTTCGTGCTTACGCGAAAATCAATCCCGGACTGGATGTCACTGGGACGAGAGCGGATGGCTACCACGAGGTCCGCATGATCATGCAGACGGTGGATCTGTATGATGAGATCAGCCTGGAGGCCTGCGGCGGCGGAGAAATCATCTGCTCGTGCAGTCGGGACGATCTTCCGTGTGACGACAGAAATCTGGCTGTGCGGGCGGCGTCTCTGCTGGTAAAACAATTTGACATCTCCTCCGGGGTTAAGATAAGATTGAACAAGAATATTCCCGTTGCGGCCGGTCTGGCGGGCGGAAGCTCGGACGCCGCCGCGGTGCTTATCGGGATCAGCCGCCTTTTCAGGCTGAACCTCCGGGAAGGGGAGCTCGCCCGCCTGGCGGTTCAGATCGGTGCGGACGTGCCGTACTGTCTGATGGGCGGGACGGCGCTTGCGGAGGGAATCGGCGAAATTCTGACGCCGCTTCCGGATCTTCCGGAATGCCCGATCGTAATTGCAAAACCGGCGGTCAGCGTCTCAACAGGTTACGTGTATCAGAACCTGGATCTCGCAAAAACAGAACATCCGGACATCGACGGGATGCAAAGAGCAATCGGTGCCGGAGACCTGCCGGGCGTGACAGAACGCCTCGGGAACGTCCTCGAATCGGTGAGCGAACCGGCGTTTCCGGCGATCCGTGAAGTGAAGAAGAATCTGAGAGAGCACGGTGCCTCCGGCGTATTGATGAGCGGGAGCGGGCCGACCGTGTTCGGCATCTTTCCGGACTGCGCAGCGGCGGAATGTGCGGCGGATGAACTGCGCCGCAGCAGATCCGATCTTGAGATCGTTTCTGTGACACGGCCTGTGAAACGAAGTACCGTGAACGATTATCACACAGGAGAACAATTGGATGACAGAAGACAAACTCAGTAAGATGATGACAGAGTATCCCGATATGCCGCTTCGCGATGTTGTTTTTCACACGCTCCGGACCGGGATTCTTCGCGGCAATCTGGCGCCCGGCGAGCGCCTGATGGAGATTAAGCTGGCGGAACGCCTTGGCGTGAGCAGAACGCCGATCCGGGAGGCGATCCGCATGCTTCAGCTTGAGGGTCTGGTCGTGAATGTACCGAGGAAGGGCGCACATGTGGCGAAGATCACCGCGAAGGATCTGAGGGATGTGCTCGAGGTGAGGGCGGGGCTCGAGAACCTTGCGGTCCGCCTGGCCAGCACGCGGATCACGCCGGAGCAGCTGCAGAATCTCCGGGCGACGGCGGAGTCCTTTCGTGATCATATCGGCGGAAATCTGCTCGATCTTGCGGAGATTGACGAAGATTTTCACACGCAGATTTACCGTTCAACAAGAAATCAGCATCTTGTGCAGATGCTGCGCAATATCAAGGATCAGATGTACCGCTACCGCGTTGAATATCTGAAGGACCGGAAGAGCCGCGAGTCACTTGCTTCGGAGCACATCGGCCTGTGCGATGCGCTGGAGGCCGCAGATACCGCGAAGGCCGTACAGATCATGAACAAGCACATTCAGCGCCAGGAAACCTATATCATGAACACGTTGGACGAGGATCCGCATCCGTGACCGGTTCCTCCGTGACTGTCGGCTCGGCTGAATTTACAGAATATTCTCGGGAGATTCTCCAAAATGAACAGAATAAACAAATAAGAAATTAAAAATATCGAAATATAAAGTTGACAACATGGAAAGAGTGTGATATATTTAGACCATCAAAAGAGAGAAGAAAAAACATCTAGCCTGAAGAAAACATTTAGTAAAATCAAAGATCCACGAACATCCATCAGGTGACGAGAAAGCCGGAGGATGAATATCACATGGAGGTACGGACCGAAGAAATATTAATTTTTTTC
>ONLT01000094.1 GCA_900318755.1 uncultured Eubacteriales bacterium | reverse complement strand
GCCATCGTGGGTGCCCGCCACCTTGAAGTCCATGTCACCGAAGAAATCCTCCAGCCCCTGGATATCGGTCAGCACGATGTAATCATCATCCGAATCTCCCGTGACCAGTCCGCAGGAAATTCCCGCGACCGGCTTTCTGATCGGAACGCCTGCCGCCATCAGCGCCATCGAGGATGCGCACACGGAAGCCTGCGAAGTGGATCCGTTCGACTCAAACGTCTCAGAGACGGAACGGATCGCGTACGGGAATTTGTCCTCATCCGGAAGCACCGGAATCAGGGCGCGCTCCGCGAGCGCTCCGTGTCCGATCTCACGGCGTCCCGGCCCTCTGTTCGGCTTGGTCTCGTCGACCGAGTAGGACGGGAAGTTGTACTGATGCATATAACGCTTCTCGGTGATATTTTCATCGAGGCCGTCGACGCGCTGCGCGTCGGAAAGCGGCGCCAGTGTGACGACGTTGCAGATCTGCGTCTGTCCTCTGGTGAACATGGCGGAGCCGTGAACGCGCGGAATCACATCGACCTCCGCAGCCAGCGGACGGATCTGGCGGACCGCACGGCCGTCCGGACGCTTGTTGTCTCTGAAAATCATCTTTCTCACGGTCTTCTTCTGATACTGGTAAATTGCGTCCGGAAGCATCGCGAGATACTCCTCATTCTCCGCAAATTTTTCCTCCAGCTCCTCGGTGATCCGGCGGATGTTCTCGTCGCGCACCTGCTTTTCATCGGTGAATACAGCCTTCTCCATCTCCTCCGGCGGAACGATCTCTTTGATCGCGTCGAAGAGTTCGTCGGAAACCGCGCAGCTCTCATAAGAATGCTTCGGTTTGCCGCACTCCGCGACGATCTGATCGATGAAGGCGATGACCTTCTTGTTGACCTCGTCCGCGAGCTAAATCGCTTCGATCATGATAACCTTGTCACGCGTGGAAGCGACCGTCAGATTCAGGTCGGAGTTGTCATTCTGATCCACCGTCGGATTGATGATCAGCTTTCCGTCGATCATTCCGATCTGGGTTGCGGCGCACGGACCGTCGAACGGAATGTCCGATATCGAGGTCGCGATCGACGCGCCGAGCATAGCGACGATCTCCGGAGCACATTCCGGGTCAACCGACATCACCATGCAGTTCAGGGTTACGTCGTTGCGGTAGTCCTTCGGGAACAGCGGTCTCATCGGACGGTCAATGACGCGGGAGGTCAGGATCGCGTGATCGCTCGCCTTTCCCTCGCGCTTTTTGAATCCGCCCGGGATTTTTCCGACCGCGTAAAATTTCTCTTCGTAGTCAACGGAAAGCGGGAAGAAATCGACGCCTTCCCTCGGCTTGTCGGAAGCCGTCGCCGTGCATAACAGCGTCGTGTCGCCGTAATGCATGAACGCGCATCCGTTCGCCTGTTTTCCGACTCTGCCGATGTCTACGGACAGGGTCCGTCCTGCAAGCTCCATGGAGTAGGTCTTGTAGCTTGTATCATACTTCTCTGCAAATGTTTTGTTTTCTTCCATTCGTCTCTTTTTCCTCGTCTCTTCTGAAAATAGCGTCTTTTTTTCTGCTTCCTGCGTCTTTTTGACCGAATTGTCCCACTTCAAAGAGCATTGTGCACAGTAAGAAAGGGCGGAAATCTCCGCCCCCTGCTGTATTACTTACGAAGTCCAAGCTTCTCGATGAGCGCACGGTAACGCTCGATGTCTTTTGCTTTCAGATAATCAAGCAGTCCGCGTCTCTTACCGACCATCTTCAGAAGACCGCGTCTGGAATGATGATCCTTGTGGTTGACTTTCAGATGCTCCGTGAGTTCGTTGATCCGCTCGGTCAGGATCGCTACCTGAACCTCCGGTGATCCTGTATCTCCCTCGGTTCTCGCGTACTCTTTGATGATCGCCTGTTTCTTCTCTTTTGTAATCATGCTTCATTTCCTCCGTTTTTCTGACATTCGCCGGTGATCAAGGAACGGTCGGAGTTTCCGGTTCCTGAACCACGGCTCTTTTGCATACCCGAATAATATAACACAGGAGTCCGCCCTTGTAAACCGGAAATCTACATCACAGCACATCCCAGCCCGGATCGATAAGCCGCATCCCGGCCCGGATCCGCCCCGGTTCCGCTCCCGTTTCCGCTCCCGGTTCTGTGGAAATCCGCTCCGGTTCAGCGGGCGAACTCACATCGTTCCTGAATTTCGAACAGATGGTTGAGCGGCCCCGAACCGTGTCCCAGATCCAGCATTGCGGAAAGCGCCGCCGTCAGATACTGCTTCGCGCAGCGGACCGCCTCCGCCGTGTCCGCTCCCTTCGCCAGATGCGACGCGATCGCGCTGGACAGTGTGCAGCCGGTTCCGTGCGTGTTCGGATTGCTGATCCGCTCCGCGCCGAACCAGTGCAGTTCCTTCCCGTCGAACAGAACGTCATTGGCGTCGTTGACGCTGTGGCCCCCTTTGCAGAGAACCGCGCAGCCGCACGCGTCGAAAATCGCCTTCGCGGCGGACTCCATATCCTTACTGCCGGTGATGGTCCTTCCGGAAAGAATTTCCGCTTCCGGAATGTTTGGTGTCACAACCTCAGCGAGCGGCAGCAGTTTCTCCTTCAGCGTACCGATCGCGTCCCCGTCAATCAGTCTGGATCCGCTCGTCGCGACCATGACCGGATCGACGACGATGTGCCGCGCACCGTATTTTTTCAGCGAAGCGGACGCCGCCTCGATCAGCCCCGCATTGGGGATCATGCCCGTCTTGACCGCGTCCGGAAAAATATCCGTAAAGATGCTGTCCAGCTCCTCAACGAGAAATTCCGGCGTCACGACCATAATATCCTGAACGCCTGTGGTATTCTGCGCCGTCAGCGCGGCCACCGCGCTCATGGCGTAGACCCCGTTTGCGGTCATCGTCTTCATATCCGCCTGGATGCCGGCCCCGCCGCTGGAATCGCTCCCGGCAATTGTCAGTGCTGTGTACATAGCTGCTCCTCCTCTTCCGCTTTTAAGGGTTCTGCTCCTCCTGCCGGCGAAGCTTCTCCTGTTTTTTTTGTTCGCGGAGCTTCCGGAAAAATCCGCTCAGCATCGCGCTGCACTCCTCTTCCAGAACGCCCCTTGTAATTTTCACCTGATGATTAAACTGCTCCGACTGAAGGATGTTCATGACCGATCCGGCGCAGCCCGCCTTCGGGTTCATACATCCGATGACGACCTCATCGATCCTCGACTGCACCAGCGCACCGGCGCACATCTGGCACGGCTCCAGCGTAACATACATGGTGCAGCCCTCAAGGCGCCAGTCCCCGAGTTTTTTGCTGGCTTTCCGGATCGCGTTCAGCTCCGCGTGAGAGAGTGTATTTTTATCCGTGTTCCGCCGGTTATACCCCCGGGCGATGATTTTCCCGCCGCATACGATCACGCAGCCGATGGGGACTTCGTTCAGCGCTTCCGCCTTCCTCGCCTGGCGGATCGCCTCCTTCATAAATTTTTCCTGCTCCGTCATCATTCCGGTATGCCCTCATCCGAACCGGTACGCGACCGGTTTTTCCTTTTCCGCGCAGATGCAGAGCGAAAAGCGCAGATTCATCTCCGCGCTGTAAAGCTCCGCACAGAAAAACCATTTCCCGAGGGCGTGAAAAGACGCCGATCCCGTTTCTTCCAGAGACAGCCCGCCTCTGCCCGTCTTTTCTTCCCTTCCGGGGAACGCCCCGGTTTCTCCTCCGCATCGGACGCTCTCACACGCATCCGGCAGAACCGAAAATTTTGAAAAATAATCGTCGATCCCGCTGCCCGTGTACTTTACGTACGCCTCCTTCGCGGACCAGATGCAAAAAAAGCGTCGGACCGCTTCGCCCGGATCCGAAGCGGATGCCGCCTTCACATACGAATTTTCATCCGCATGAAAGGCTCTGGCGGCGATCGAAAGACAGCGGGACAGCAGCCGCTCTTCCGTATCTCTGCGACCCCTCCGGTGCTCCTGCAGATCAATTCCCACACGCGTCCGGTCAAAGCAGACCGCGGTGAGCCCCGCACAGTCAGACACAGAAAAAGCGGTATCACTGTGATCTGCAAAATACGGCTTGCCCCGCTTTTCGGTTTCAATTTTCCAGGCCGGTTCCATCTCCGCTCCGGTAATCACTCCCGATCCGGTAATCATTCCGAGGGTTTCCAGCACCGCGCCGCGGCTGTCTTTTCCATCTTCCCCGGTCCGCAGAATACGGACCGGGATGATTCTGTTTAATCGCTCCAACTCGTTCAAGTGCTTTTCCCTTGCGCTTAAGAGACCGGCATGGTAAAATAGTCCGGTAAATTCATGCCGGCATGTCGGAACTGGCAGACGAGACAGACTCAAAATCTGTTGCCTTTTTAAGGCGTGTGGGTTCGATTCCCACTGCCGGCAGATTCTTTTACAAATCTGATCTGTACCTCTTTCTTTTTACTGATCCCCGAACATTTTTTTGTACTCCGGCGTGAAGTCAAGCGTCGCAAAATAATCCTTCGGCGTCTCCGCCCGGCGGATCATCTCGACACTGCCGTCCGTATGAAGCAGCAGCTCGGAGGACCAGAGCCGTCCGTTGTAATTGTACCCCATGGAAAATCCGTGCGCGCCCGTGTCATGGATCACGAGCAGATCGCCGATGTCGATCTTCGGGAGCATACGGTCGATCGCGAATTTATCATTGTTCTCGCAGAGCGAGCCGGTCACGTCATACTTGTGATCGCACGGCTCATTCTCCTTGCCCATCACCGTGATGTGGTGGTACGCGCCGTACATCGCCGGCCGCATCAGGTTCGCCGCACAGGCGTCGCAGCCGATGTACTCCTTGTAAATGTGCTTCTCGTGAATCGCACGCGTGACAAGGCAGCCGTACGGTCCCATCATAAAGCGTCCCATCTCGGTGCAGAGCTTCACATCGCCCATGCCCGCCGGGACGAGTATTTTTTCATAGACCCTGCGGACGCCCTCGCCGATCGCGAGAATGTCGTTCGGCTCCTGATCCGGCCGGTACGGAATTCCTACGCCGCCGGAAAGATTAATGAACGTGATGTGGCAGCCGGTCTCCTTCTGGAGGCGAACCGCCAGATCAAACAGAATGCCCGCGAGCTGCGGATAGTAATCATTGGAAACGGTGTTGCTGGCAAGAAACGCGTGAATTCCAAACTCCTTTGCGCCCTTCGATTTCAGGATCCGAAATGCCTCGAACATCTGCTCCTCCGTCATCCCGTACTTGGAATCGCCCGGATTGTCCATGATGCCGTTGCTCAGCTTGAACAGCCCTCCCGGGTTGAAGCGGCAGCTGATCTTCTTCGGAATAGAACCGATTGCTTTTTCAAGATAATCAATGTGCGTGATGTCATCGAGGTTGATGATCGCGCCGATCGATTCCGCTTTCTGATACTCCTCCGCCGGCGTCACATTGGACGAGAACATGATCCCGTCGCCGGAGAAGCCGCACGCCTCCGAAAGCATCAGCTCCGTCATGGACGAACAGTCGCAGCCGAATCCGTATTCCTTCATAATCTTCATGAGCGTCGGATTCGGCGTCGCCTTCACGGCAAAATATTCGCGGAAGCCCGGGTTCCATGCAAACGCCTTTTTCACCCGCTCCGCATTTTCACGAATCCCCTTCTCATCGTACAGATGAAACGGGGTCGGATACTGTTTCGTGATTTCGTCGAGTTGCTCCTTCGTTACAAACGGCTTCTTTTCCATCTTTGATGTCCTTCCTTTGTCGTTACTGTGCCTGTATCTGCTGCTTACTGCACGTGCCTGTGATTATTGATGTGATCACTGCAGTATTCGTAATTTCCTTTGCACTTTGAACAGAACCGGAATTCCAGGTTCGGATCGTCCAGTTCGGTCCGTCCGCACACCGCGCAGCGATGAATCGCAATTTTCGTATGCCGGTCCCCGCCCGCGCCCTGGCTCTGATTTGCACGGTTTCCGCGAAGGCTGTCGTTAAACGCCCTCTGGAACTCCTTCTGGCGCTTTCTCTGGCTCCGCCCTGCGCGGCCGGAACTCCTCGTCATAAAGAAGAAGATAATCGTGCTCGCAAGGGAGCATACGATCAGAACCGCTGTCACAATCGGCATGCCGCTCCGGATGATCGAGTAGACCAGATAGGCGACGTCCAGAATCGCCAGATATTTAATTTTCACCGGAATAATAAACATGAACAGCATGATCTGGTCCGGATAGGTCATCGCAAACCCGAGAAAGATCGACAGACTCACATAATAGGTGCTGACGACATAGGCCCCCGCCGCCGTCGAATACGCGATGAGCTCCCGGAACGCCGGATAGACCGCGTACATAATGCATACGCCGGCCACTGTCATAATCAGTCCGAAGAAAATATAAAAATTGTACAGGAAATCTCCCCAGGTCCTCTCCAGCATAGTGCCGAGCTGATAATAGCAGATCAGCATGACGATGGTCCAGATGCTCAGGGAAGAGGGGGGAATCAGCACCCACGTAAAGAGTCTCCAGATCTGTCCCTTCGCGACGAGACCCGGATCCAGCGCAAGGTATCCGAGGAGCGGCACCCTGTTCACCATCTGCATATAATAGAGAATATAGCCGATGACGTAAAAGCTGATGATATAGAGCGTCAGATGCCGGATAGCATAACGTCCGATTTTTTTCTCAAGATTCTGCAAAAATTTCATTCGCAATCCCCTTTAGTATTTCTGTCAAGGATTATAGTAGAGACCGCCGTATTTTGTCAAACCCATAACCTGCCGAATGATTTGCACTGTCCGACCCCGTATGATAAACTTTTTCCGAACGTGATCAATCTGGGAGGAATTTGTTATGGCAGCAGGATCTTCATTTGGCGAATTGTTTCGAATTACAACATGGGGCGAATCTCACGGAAAAGCGATCGGCGTCGTTGTGGACGGATGTCCGGCGGGCCTTCCGCTCTCCGAGGCGGATATTCAGCCGTATATGGACCGCAGAAAACCGGGGCGGAGCCGCTACATGACGCACCGGAATGAATCCGACGCGGTCGAAATTCTTTCCGGAACCTTCGAAGGTGTGACGACGGGCACTCCGATCTCCATGATTGTCCGGAACACAGACCAGCGCTCTCAGGATTATTCCGCCATCCGGGACATCTTCCGCCCCGGTCACGCGGACTTCGGGTATTATGAAAAGTACGGCGTGCGCGATTACCGCGGAGGCGGACGCTCCTCCGGAAGGGAGACGATCGGACGGGTCGCGGGAGGCGCGGTCGCCGCAAAGCTTTTAAGCAAACTCGGTGTCTCCGTCCGCGCTTACGCAAAATCCATCGGCGGGGTGACCGCGAAGACCTTCGACGAGGAGGAAATTTTCAGAAATCCGCTCTGCATGCCGGACGCGGAGGCGGCGGCGAAGGCTTCTGAGCTTCTGAACCGGGCGATGGCAGAGAAAAATTCCCTCGGCGGAATCATCGAGTGCGTCGCGAAAGGAATGCCGCCAGGTTGCGGGGATCCCGTGTTCCGGAAACTTGACGGTGTGCTCGCCGCCGCGATTATGTCGATCGGTGCGGTAAAGGGCGTAGAGATCGGCGACGGGTTCGCCGTTTCGGGAAGCAGCGGCGCTGAGGATAACGACGGATTCATCCGGCGGGAGGACGGCTCCGTCACCACCGGCACAAATCATGCCGGCGGAATTCTCGGCGGAATCTCCGACGGCAACGACATTCTCCTCCGCGCGGCGGTGAAGCCGACGCCGTCCATCGCACAGCCTCAGATGACCGTCGGAACGGATGGTTCAGAGCGGAAAATCGAGATCCGGGGCCGCCACGATCCGGTCATCGTGCCGCGCGCCTGTGTCGTCGTCGAGTGCATGACCGCGCTGGTTCTCGCCGACTCGATTCTCTGTGGCGCGTCCGCAAGGCTCGACCGGCTGAAACTTCTTTTCGGGCGATGACGCCCTCTTAACTTTGTGCCTCCTGACCGACATCATAGTACAGGATGATATAGCGCCGCGTCTCCTGCACGACGCGGAACCCGAACAATTCGGCCTCCTCCGCCTTCAGGACGGACGGTTTCCCGATCACGTACGCGCACCGCTCTTCTTTCAGATCCTTCTCAAGCTGCACCCAGTCCGGATAACTGCCCGAGATTGATTTGAATATGCGGACCGCGACCGGGTCATTGTCGTGCATGACGCTCCCGTTTCCGCCGCGCCCGTAGAGCGTGTGAACCGACGGGTCGTAGACACGGATCCAGGAGGCGTACCGCCTGTCGGCCGCAACGGTAAATTCCGGCAGGTTCTGCTGCTCCGCGTCCTCGTTCACCGCGTCGCAGATCTGTATCACGGTTTCCGGAACGCCGTATACATTGGAATTCCGGTCGATGTTCTCCTCTGAAAACAGATACATCCCGCATACGGCGAGGAATACACAGACAGCGGCAAAGGCACCCTCCCGGATCACCGCGGCCCGGATCGCTCCGGTGCCCTTCACTGCACCATAGGCGATCACGACCGGAATCGGGATCAGCCAGAACATCCGCCAGTAGACGATATCGCCGATGCACTTAATGATGATGTACGCGGTCGGCGGAAACGCATAAAGAATCAGAAAGACCAGAAGAAACGAAAGCAGCATCTGATCCCCTTCGGTTTTCTTTTTCCTGTACAGAACGGCCAGCACCACCACAGCCGCGATGAGAACAAAATGCATCCCGCTCCGCTTCATCGCAAAAAACAGTCCTGCCTGTTCTCCGCAGATCTTCAGTGTTCCGACGACGGCCTGTAAGATCCGTTCCATATCGCTTTTCCTCCCTTAAAACGCCAGCACATAAAACACGCCGAGAATCATATTGGGCAGCGCCGTCATCATCACTTTAAGAGCGCCGCGGACATCGCGCCGGCGCGCAGCCAGGACAATCGCGTAGATTCCCTCCATGATCACCCCGAGCATGATCCCCATACTTGAGACGAGTGTCATGGATGCAGTCAGAAACACCCAGACGAGCCAGTCGCGCCTGCGAAAGCTCCCTTCCCAGTGCTTCAGCATCAGGAAGAACGCCGCGGGCAGCAGAACACCCGCCAGCACGGCCTTGCCCTGCCAGGTCTTGCTGAGCAGGAAAAACATCTGGTTGCGCCGCGACCACAGCGAAAATATTCCCATCAGGGCGATGAGAAGAACCAGCTTTGCCTGACCGGTCCGTTTTCCCGGAAGCAGTTTTTTTGCGATCAGAGTGTAGACCATGTAAGAAGCGGGAATGTAGCAGGCCGGGTAAAACGTATGCGCGACAATCGCCGCATGACAGTTCATCAGCTTCGCCTCAGCCGCCACGAAGAGCGAAAACGGCGAAAGGACATATCGGGAATAATATCCGATCATCCGTTCCCCGGTATACGGGTTAAAGCGCATAAGGGAATTGGTCGACCAGGCCGTAGTGGCCATGCCGACGTAATAGGCGTCGTCCTCATCGTAGTGCGCGTACCGGACTGCCATATAAGTCTGAAAAAGAATAAATGCCAGTGCGAGCCCCGCAACAGTCAGGAACAGAGGATCGATTCTTTCTTTTTTTCCGGATTTTCCGGAGACCTGATCCGCCGCGCAGGACGCTTTGCGGTTCCCCGAATGATTGCGCACCGCAAGAATGAGCAGGACCGCCGCCATCGCGGCCATCCACACCGCAAGATCAAAATTAAGAGACCGGTCCGGGAAAATACAGGGAAGCGTGACCGCCTGAAATACGGCCATCATAAAAAACAAGCCCGCCAGGTAATCATACAGGATCCCCCGGTCCGTGCTTCCCGCTGTGATAATTTTTCCCGAAAAAACCGGAAAAACTCCCATCAGAAGGAGAAAAATCAGGATACTTGCCGTGCTCAATTTTCATTCACCTCAGTTCGTCCGCTCTCCGGGTTCCGGCTCAACAAAAAAAGCGACCCTGCCCACGGATTGCATCTCAACAAACGGAGCAGGATCAGCTTCATCTCTCATATACCTCGGGACTTCAGGCAACCGCCGATTTAGCGATCTCGGCGAGCTTCGCGAAGCCCTCTTTGTCGTTTACAGCCATATCAGCGAGCACCTTGCGGTCAAGCGCAACGCCCGCCTTTTTCAGGCCGTCCATGAATACGCTGTAGGAAAGTCCGTTCAGACGTGCAGCCGCATTGATACGGGTGATCCAGAGCTGACGGAACTGGCGCTTTCTCTGCTTGCGGCCCGCATACGCGGTAGCCTGCGCGCGCATCACCGACTGTTTTGCGTAGCGATACTGCTTGCTTCTTGCGCCTCTGTATCCCTTCGCCTCTTTTAATACCCGATTGTGTTTTTTCTTGGCGTTCAGACCGCCTTTGATTCTTGCCATTTCAAATTCCTCCTGTTTATGTCACAAGTGGCGCCGCCACTGTCAATTTCTTATTTTCCGAAATGATCACTGTACGCCGTTCGGAATCAGAGATACGGCATAATCTTCTTCATGGTCTTTACGTTCGTGCTGTCCGTAACGATCGG
>ONLT01000081.1 GCA_900318755.1 uncultured Eubacteriales bacterium | reverse complement strand
GCCGAGATCTCCCATGATCAGAATTTCCTCGAGTTCGTCGTAAAAATCATCGTCGATCTTTGAGAATCCGTGAAAAATAGAACTAAGGCCGGAGGAAAAACTCTTCCGGCTTTTTGTCAGTCCACTCCAGAGCCTGCTGAAAAATCCCTTCTTCTTTTTCGGCTCTTCCTGCGTTATATCATCCGGCATAATTCTCCTCCCGGCCTGCTTCATTCTTATGCGCCGCGGACGCATCCTCCGCGGTCAGCTTACCCGTCCAGTTCGTTCTCAATCAGCTTTACGGAAACAAGGGCCGAGACGCCTTTCTCCTGCATCGTAATGCCGTAAAGCCGGTCCGCAGCCGCCATTGTGCCTCTTCTGTGAGTTATGATAATGAATTGGGTGTTCTTTGTCAACTTGTGAAGATACTCCGAATACCGGCTGACATTCGAATCATCCAGCGCCGCCTCGATCTCATCGAGCAGGCAGAAGGGCGAGGGCTTCAGGTTCTGAATCGCGAACAGCAGCGAGATCGCGGTCAGCGCCTTCTCTCCGCCGGAAAGCTGCATCATGTTCTGAAGCTTCTTCCCGGGCGGCTGCGCGCTGATGACGATTCCCGCATCCAGTACGTCCTCATCCCCGACCAGCTCCAGCGTTCCGGCTCCGCCGCCGAACAGTTCCCGGAAGACCCGGTTGTATTCCTTCTGGATTTCGGCGAATTTTTCCTTAAAGGTGCGCCGCATCGACACATCAAGTTTCCGGATGATGTCTTTGAGTGAATCGGTGGCCCGGATGATGTCCTCATACTGGCCGGAAAGGAAATCGTACCGTTTTTTCAGCTCCTTGTACTCGTCGATGGCATTGACATTGATATCGCCGAGTCCTCGCATCTGCTTTCTGAGAGAAGCGGCCGTTTTTTTCAGATCGTCCTGCGGCGTATCCGCATACCGCTCCGGTATCGCCGCCGCATCCGGCGTAATTTCGTACTCATCCCAGAGTCCCGCGACCAGCTGGTCGTTCTCTCCGGTCAGCTTCTCGATCCTCGCATTCAGACGGAAGCATTCCCGGTCGATCCCGGAGCGCTCCTCCGAGAGCGCGTCCCGTTTTTCAAAGAAGGTCCGGTGCGAACGGTTCATCTCTTCCTTCCGTCTGCTGCAGTCCTCGATTTTTTCCGTTTCCCGTTTCACAGACGCATCCAGCCCGGATAATTTCCGGGTCAGATCGTCGATCTTACGTCGCTTCTCCCCGGCGGCTCCGCTTTCCTTCGCCGCATCCTCAATCAGCTGCGCCCGTTCTCTGTTGAGCCGGGCAATTTCATCCGCGCCGCTTTTTTGCTGTTCATCGATGAACTGCTTTTTCTGCTCCGCATTCGCGAATTCCAGAAGAACGGCGCTGTGACGGTTTCCGGCCTCCTCTTCCTCGCGGCGGAGCGCGGCGATCGACTCCTGTGCGTCCTTCACGGCGTTCGAGAGACGGTTTTCCTCGTCCTTCGACTCGGTGAGCATGGCCGTGACGCCCTGTTTCTCCCCGTTGATCGCCGTCGTCTGCTTCTGCAGCTCCGCGAGCTCGCGGTTCAGCTGATTCTCGTGCTCCGCAAGCGTCTGCTGCTTTTCGGTCCAGGATCCGAGTCCGAGCCGCGAGGTATTTTCCTCGATGTAAAGTTTCTGCAGCTTCTCCTGCAGACGCTCCTCCCGGTTCCGGAGGCTCTGCCGTTTTTCCCGCACGGTGCTGATTTTTTCCTGCATCTCCGCCAGATCCTGCTTCAGGAGCGATACGCTTTTCGCCAGATCTTCGATCTCGCGCCTTCTTCCCAGCAGATTGCTGCTGTTCCGATACGATCCTCCGGTCATAGATCCGCCCGGATTCAGAAGTTCTCCCTCCAGCGTGACCATACGGATGGAGTGGCTGTATTTTCGCCCGATCACGATGGCGTGGTCAATGGTGTCGACGACCAGCGTCCTGCCGAGAAGAGACTCGGCGATGCCGCTGTAGATCCGCTCGCAGCGGATCAGCGCGCTCGCGGTGCCGATGACGCCAGGTTCATGAAGGGCGTTCTCGTTGTCGAACGGGCGCCCCTTCCGCACCGAAGTCAGCGGAAGAAACGTCGCCCGCCCGTAATGGCCGCGCTTCAGGTATTCGATCAGGTTCTTGGCCGTGTTCTCGTTGTCCGTCACGATATTCTGCATGCTGCCGCCCAGAGCCGTTTCAATCGCCGTTTCGTACCGGCGGTCCGTCTGAAGCAGTTCCGCGACGACGCCGTGGATTCCCGGATTCTCCTCCTTTTTCGCCATCACGCGCTTGATGCTGTTCCCGTATCCCTCGTAGCGCTCGGCAAGATTCCGAAGAGATTCAAGACGGCTGGACTCCCGGTGGAACGCGCTCTGACCGATTTCCATATCGTGGTTCATCTGATCGAGTTTCTGTTTCAGAGAGGCGAGATCATCCCCGGTCTTTTTCAGCGCTTCCTTATGTTCTTTCACAGCCAGAGCCGCAGCGTCATGCTCTTTTTTCAGCTTTTCCTGCTCTTCGGAGGCGGCTCTTCTCTCCGATGCGCTCTGCAGGAGCGACGAGCTGATCTCCGCACGCCGGATTCCGATCTGCTCAAGCATCGTGTCGTACCGCTGCAGTTTTTCCCGGATCGAGGTGCGCCGGTTCAGAAGAGAGATGGTTTCGCTCCGGTTCTGCTCGGTGTCCGTTGACAGCGTCCGGATTTTTCCCCGGATTTCTTCCAGAGCCGCGGCGCAGGCATCACGCCGGCTGCCGATCTCCTCAAGCTCCGCCGCCAGCGATTCTCTCTGTGCGCTCTGCGCCTTCGCCTCGTCTTCTCTCCGCTTTGTTTCTTCATCGATGGCGGAAATCCGGTTCTTCAGAACTTCCTCGTTCCGCATTCCGGATCGGATCTGCTCATTCAGAAGGTTGATCTCGTTCTCCGTCTGCTGGTACAGCGTCCGGTCGGCGCCGCACTTTTCCCGCGCCGCGCTGATCTCATCCTCAAGTTTCGAGAGTTCTTCCTCAATCCGGCCGTATTCCTGTTTGGTCCGGTCAAACTCCGCCTCGAGATCCTTCTGATTTTCCACAGCGACGACGTAAGCTTTTTTTGCTTCGTCCAGCTGACGCCCGATTTTCTCGCTGCTCCTGCAGAACAGCGCCAGGTCCGCCTGTTTCAGATCGTCGCGCAGCACAAGATACCGCTCCGCTTTTTCGGACTGCTCCTGCAGCGGTCCCTTCCGGTCCTCCAGTTCGGAGAGAATGTCCTTCACGCGCACAAGATTCTGTTCCTCGCCCTCGAGCTTTTTGATCGAGGCGGCCTTTCTGCGCTTGAATTTTACGATACCTGCGGCTTCGTCGAACAGCTCCCTGCGGTCCTCCGGCTTGCCGCTGAGGATTTTGTCAATCTGCCCCTGCCCGATGATTGAATAACCCTCTTTTCCGATACCGGTATCAAAAAAAAGCTCGTTGATGTCGCGCAGTCGGCAGGCTCTCCCGTTGATCCGGTATTCACTCTCACCGGAACGGAACAGTTTTCTCGTAACCTGAACCTCTTCCGCGTCATAAGCGAGCATATGGTCTGAATTGTCAAAGGTGATGGAAACCATCGCGAAGCCAAGGGGCTTTCTCGTTTCTGTTCCCGAGAAGATGACATCCTGCATGTTCCCGCCGCGGAGCTGGCGGGCACTCTGTTCCCCGAGCACCCAGCGGACCGCGTCCGCCACGTTGCTCTTGCCGCTTCCGTTCGGCCCGACAATGCAGGTGATTCCATCGTGAAAATCCAGTTCAATCTTATTTGCGAAGGATTTGAAGCCCTGCATCACAATGCTTTTTAAATACATGTTGTTCCTTCTTCACGAAGCCGGCAAAGCGCGTGGTAGGCGGCCTGCTGCTCGGAGGATTTCTTCGAGCTTCCGCTGCCGCTCCCGAGCACGTGGTCCCCGACACGCACCTGCGTCTCAAAGCGTTTTCTGTGATCCGGACCCGACTCTCCGGTCAGCTCATAGACAATATCCGATTTTGAGATGCTCTGAACCAGTTCCTGAAGTTTCGTCTTGCTGTCGTGGAAAAGCTGCTTGTGCTCGACGTCGTCCATAACAAAACGCAGGACAAATTCCCGCGCCGCTTCAAAGCCTCCGTCCATGAAGATCGCGCCGATCACCGCCTCGAAGGCGTCGGAGACGACGGAATCCCGCCCGCGTCCCCCGCTCTTATCCTCGCCTCTGCCCAGCTGCAGATAGGAGCCCAGATCGAGCGCCCGCGCATCGTACGCCAGCGTCGGCTCGCACACAAGACTTGCGCGGAGTCTCGTCAGCTCTCCCTCCGGAAGATTTTCGTAATGGTTGTAAAGATACTCGCTTGAAGCGAGCTCGAGGACCGCATCGCCGAGGAATTCCAGCCTCTCGTTGCAGACCAGGCGGTCCATATGATTTTCATTTGTATAAGAGCTGTGGCGCAGCGCTTTTTCCAGCCACCCGATATCATGAAACCGGTATCCGCAGCGGGCCTCAAGCTCTCTCAATCTTTTTTCACTGATCATTCTGCTGCCTCCGCCCTGTTTTTTTTGATCAGGCGGACAATGTCTCCTGCCGTATAGATTCTGCGAAATTCCAGCTCGGATACGTGAATGTCAAACTTCTCCTCCACCTTCACCATGATCTGGTAGAGATCAAGGGAATCCGCGCCGAGCTCAACGGAAAGCCTGCTCCGCCCCGTAATCTCGCGGGGATCTACACGGAGGACGTCGGCGATAATCGGCCGGATGTCATCGAGATCCATTATTCGTCACGATCCTCCCTCCCGCTCTGATTTGCATCAGCGGCGTTCTCCTCTTCGATGTATTTCCGGATCTTTCCGTTGATGTCCTGTTCCTTGAAGGCCAGGCACTGAAGAATCGTGTTGCGGATCTCATTTGCCTTCGAGCTTCCGTGCGTTTTGACAACGAGGCCCCGAAGCCCCAGAAGCGGAGCTCCTCCGTACTGGCTGACGTCAAACTGCCCCAGTGTGTTTTTCAGCGCGGGCTTGAGAAGCGCCCCGCCGATTTTGCTGCGTGTCGAACTGTAGATCGAATCCTTCAGACCCTTCATCAGCACCTTCGCGAGTCCCTCATAGAGTTTCAGGATGACATTGCCGACGAACGCCTCCGTGACGATGACATCGGCCTTGCCGTATGGGATGTCCCTCGCCTCGATGTTTCCGATGAAATTGATGTTTTTGGAAGCGGCGAGAAGCGGATACGTCTCCTTTGCGAGCGCGTTGCCCTTTTCCTCCTCCGCGCCGATGTTCACCAGCGCCACCTTCGGGTTTTTGATGCCGACTACGGACTCCATATAGATCGAACCGAGATGCGCGAACTGGACGAGATGCTGCGCGCGGGCGTCAACATTCGCTCCGCAGTCGATCAGCAGCTTCGGTCCCGCCGCCGTCGGGATCAGCGGAGCCAGCGGCGGGCGCTGCACACCCTTGATCCTGCGCACAATCAGCTGCCCGCCTGCCAGAACCGCTCCGGTATTCCCCGAGGATACCAGCGCGTCCGCCTCGCCGTTTTTTACCATATTCAGGCCGACCACCAGAGACGAGTCCTTTTTCGTGCGGATCGCGTTGACCGGCGCTTCCGCCATGTCGATCGTGTCGGAAGCCGAAACGATCTCGATCCGGTCCTTCTGATAATCATATTTGCTCAGTTCCTGCCGGATCTCATCGCCCTTTCCGACCAACGCGATGCGGATTCCTGGGTCCGCTTCCAGCGCGGCGACGGCTCCCTTTACCGTCTCTGCCGGCGCGTAATCTCCGCCCATGGCGTCAAGCGCAACTTTTACAGACTCACTGCTATCCATTTTCGAAACTCCTTTGTCACTGTGCTTCAGCCGGCGCTGCAGCCGAGCTGGAAGAAACGGAATCCGTATTCTCATCGGTCTCCTGCGGCGGATCCATCGTCGCGTCGTTGCTCGTCAGGGTCACCGGAATATCCGTACCGTCATCCGTGCGGTATCCGTCCGCGTTGATCGTGTACATCTTGCCGCCCTCCTCGAGCACCGTATCTGTGAGGAATGTGCCGTCGTCCATCATGTACTTGTATCCGGTCTCGTCGCTCTGCCACTGGCCCTTGGCGGTTACCTTGATCTCGAACGTGTTGCTGACCGACATGTTGACTTTTCTTCCCTGCGTGTTCACCGCGACCGCGTAATAGAACACCGCGCCGGTCTCGGACGTGTCGACATCCACGATCGCGTCGGTGGCTCCGCCGATTTCCGTTCCGCCTCCGTTGGCGTTGACGTTGTTCCGGTACCACTGATACGTCACGGTACCGCCGTCGCTGACGGAAGCCGCCGTCTCAAGTTTCAGATCTGCGCCCTGAATCACAGTGACGCAGCCCTTCAGATCTTTGTCAAAAACCGGCGCCTCGACCGAATCAT
>ONLT01000050.1 GCA_900318755.1 uncultured Eubacteriales bacterium | reverse complement strand
TTTTCGCCACATCGACGGGAAGCCCCATATGAGCCGCGCCGCGGCGCCCGCCGGCTCCCTCCGCGTATTTGAACACCTGACGGCAGATCTCGTTGACCGTATCCGGACGGATCACCATTTTGGTGCGCATGGTAATTGACTCGAATATTTTTGTCAGGTCGATGAGCTGATGGCTGGTAAGATGCATCTGCCCGGAATTGACCTGCCCGGTGATCGCCACCACCGGCGAACCGTCCAGATACGCATCCGCGACCCCGGTCACCAGATTCGTGGCGCCCGGTCCCAGCGTGGCCAGGCAGACCCCGGCGTGACCGGTTAATCTCCCGTAGATCTCCGCCATAAATGCCGCGGCCTGTTCATGGCGCGTAACGACGAACTGAATCTGATCAGAACGGTCCAGCGCCTCGATCAGCTCCAGATTTTCCTCTCCGGGAATGCCGAAGACGTACTTTACTCCTTCATTTTCAAGACATTCAACCAAAAGCTGTCCAGCCGTCTTCATTTAATTCCTTCTAACCTCACACAAAATGTATTCCGCTCTTGTCATCCAGTATTCTGTGAAGTGACGCGATCGCGGAATACGGCGTATATTTTCCGGTAACACCGCCTCCCGCTTCGCTGCTGATCTGTATTTCAAACCGGATTCCGTCCCCGGCCACTTTTATATGATGCGAATTGGTACTGACCGCCGGATCGGATATGATCCGCGAACGGGTCCGGTCAAATCCGATCCCCGCCAGTGCCACCGTGGCATGCACATTCACATTTCTCGGGAATAGTCCGCACGCCTCACGGGTCCTCCCGTCAAACAGAACGGCCCTTGCCGTATCGGTTCTGCCAAGGCTTTTCGGATTTTTCACCGTCTCAATGGTTACTTCCCGGATGACTCCCCGGCCGTCGGCGATTCCGTCCACTCCCAGGATCGCTCCGTGAGGAAGATAAACCCTGCGCCCGTATTCTTTCACCAGTTCCCTGACATGCAGACAGAAGGAATCGTCCGCAAAGGCCGTGACGGAAAACGTCAGCAGATCCGCATGCTTCAGAATCCCGTCGATGTTTTTCTTCAGCACGTCGGCCGTGGCGCATTCAACCACAAGATCCGTCGACTGCAAATACTCTTCACACGATTCACTTACAGACGGAATGTCAGGGAACGATTCTGCATGCCAGAACGGGTCCTGTACGAACGATACGGCGTGGATCCCCTCCGAGACAAGATCTTCCAGCATACTCATCCCGATTTTTCCGCATCCCAAAAAACCGACTCTGCTCATTTTCTGTACCTCTTGATAATCTGGAGCGCGCGCACAATCGCGTCATGCGCTTTTGCGGGATCCTGTGAAAAATTCAGACGGAAACAGTCCGTGAACTGCGGCCCGAACTCGGTTCCCGGTGTGACCGTCACGTTTGCCTGGACGCGCAGAATTTTTGTCAGATCGCTGATATCGACATTCAAACCTTCTACTTTCGGGAAGATATAGCTGCCGCCTTCCGTAGGCCGTACGGAAATGCCTTCCTCCGCCCGGAAAAGCGAAAGCAGATCATCCCGGATCTCCTGATGAGCGGTCACCCGTTTTTCCATAAATCCTTCCGGCTCGTGGAACCATATGGGGAAGACTGCCTGACAGTACCCGGCACAGCGAAGTGACACAATCGCCTGCAGCTTCTCCATTCTTGATATGATCATCGGAGAGCCGAAGGCGGCGCCCAGACGGAACCCGCTCAGCGACTCCGTTTTTGACGGCCCGATGATCGTCAGCAGATTGTCCGGATCCATCAGTCCCTGCGCCCGCAGGTGCGTGTACGTGCGATGGGCGAAAATCTGCCGTGAATACAGTTCATCGACGATGACAAAGACTCCGTATTTTGCCGCCAGCTCCGCGATCGCCCGGATTTCCTCGCGGGTGTAGATGACACCCGTCGGGTTGTTGGGATTTGAGAATTCAAGCAGCTTCACCCCGCTCTTAAAGGCTTCTTCCAGCACGCCCAGATCAATTCCGGCCCGATCAAAGGATTTCATATAATCCATCGGAATCGGGACCAGCTCCCCGTCAAAAAATTCGACCAGCTTGCGGTTTGCAAAATAGTCTGGCTCGATTATTGCAACTTTATCGCCTCTTCCGATCACGGAACCCATCGCGAGGAACAAAGCTCCCTGCGTTCCCGGCGTCAGAATCAGCATGTCCGGTGTGACCGGCGCACCGGTAAACGATTCCAGATCCTTTGAAAGCTGTTCCCGGATTACAGCCTTTCCCCGGTACTCCGTATAAGCCTGCGCGCCCCCGACCTCATATCCTTTCTGAAATGCTTCGAAACTTCCCGGAAGCGGTTCAAAGGCGTCCACATCTCCGTGGGAAAAATCGACCAGAACGCCGTCGATCGGGTCTCCGATCAGGGCAAGATGATCCGTCTTCTGACGAATCTCCTGTCCGGGAGCGTTATCAACACCCAGTTTCGCAAATTTGGCCGTGATATAATCCATGATCATTCCTCCAGTTCTTTTTTCACCCGCTCTGCCGCATACAGAAAAGCGGCGATATCCGTTTCCGCCACATAGCCCATCGTCCCGACACGGAATGTGGTATCATACAGGTCCGCCTGACCGTTATAGATCTGAATCCCGTATTCTTCCGCCAGTTTTTCAACGAACTGCGGAGCTTTCTCGTAGAAAAACGTGTTGACCGATTTCGACGCATAAGAAGGATCCTTCGCAAACCGCTTCAATCCCATTTTCGCAAGTCCTTCGGTTACCATCCGGGAAAGCCTTGTGTTTCGTGCGATTACCTCATCGATTCCTTCTTCGACGATCATCCTGACCGACTCGTTCAGGCCGATGACGGAGTAGATAGCCGGAGTCCACGGATGCTGCCCGTTCACGCCGAACGCCCTGGCTTTTTTCAGATCCAGATAATACGTCGGGAGTGTCGACTTCTCCGCCGCCTTCCATGCTTTTTCACTCAGACAGATCACGGCGGTTCCGGGCGCTCCCATCAGTGCCTTCTGTGAGCTTGCGAACGCCACGTCCACATGCCACGCATCAAACTCGAACTCCAGCGCGCCGAGGCCGCTCACGGTATCTACCACCAGAAGCGTGCCGGTATCCTTCAGTGCCTCGCCAAATGCCTGAATATCGTTCGTCACACCGGTGGCACTCTCGTTGTGAATGACGAAGACCCCCTTCGTCCGTTCCGTCATTTTCGCCATAACCTCTTCCACCGTTGCAGCCTCGCCCGGAGCCTTGACGACCCGGATGACATTCAGACCGAACGTCTCCGCCATCTCCGCCATCCGTTCACTGAATACGCC
>ONLT01000085.1 GCA_900318755.1 uncultured Eubacteriales bacterium | reverse complement strand
CGGATTAGCTCAGTTGGTAGAGCACTTCACTCGTAATGAAGGGGTCGTCAGTTCGAGTCTGATTTCCGGCTTTTTTTGTACCCTTTTTTGCGGGCTTCATCCATTATACGTTGGTCTGTGCGAAATCTCAAGTTTCTCCGTAAAGTCAGGGGACACCGTAAAGTTTAAAGGGGGTCCGGTAGACAGACCGCAGATTATCATGTAAAATGGTCGGAAAGCGGCATTTACGGAAAGGATTTGATACAATGGAGAAAACAGAACGAGAGGAAAAGCTGAAAAAGCTGGTTGAAAAGGGACGGCGTTCCGGAAAAATCAACATGGCTCTTTATCAGAAATATGACGTCAAGCGGGGCCTTCGCGACTCCAGCGGACGCGGCGTTCTGACAGGACTGACCGAGATTTCGGATGTCATCGGCATGGAGGCGACGGAGACGGGCGACCGGGCGCCGTGCGAGGGACAGCTCTATTATCAGGGCTATAATGTGAAGGATCTGATCAAAGGGCACAAGGGAAGAAGGTTCGGATACGAGGAGGTCGCCTATCTTCTGATGTTCGGAAGCCTTCCGACCCAGCAGGAGCTGGACGATTTCATCTCAATCCTGACGGATTACCGGGAGCTGCCGGAGGAATTCACCCGCGACATCATCATGCGCATGCCTGCGAACAACATCATGAATTCGCTGCAGAAATGCGTGCTTTCCCTGTACAGCTATGACAGCGATCCGGACGGGCTCGACGTGCAGAACATCGTCCGTCAGTCGCTGAGTCTGGTGGCAAAGATGCCGCTCATGGCGGTTTACAGCTACCATGCGTACCGGCACTACTGCCTGGGCGGAAATCTGATCATTCGGAATCCCAACCCGGACCTTTCCCTCGCGGAGAATCTGCTTCAGATGCTTCATCCGGACGGGAATTATACGGACCTGGAGGCAAAGGTTATGGATGTTGCGCTGATTCTCCACGCGGAGCACGGCGGCGGAAACAACTCGACGTTCACCACGCACGTCGTATCCTCCACCGGCACGGACACGTATTCTACGACGGCCGCGTCGCTGGGATCCCTGAAGGGACCGCGGCACGGCGGCGCGAACCTGAAGGTTCAGAAGATGTTTGAGGACATCAGGGAACATGTGACCGACTGGGACAGCGACGAGCAGATCCGCTCCTATCTGATGAAGGTGCTGGATAAAAAGGCCTTTGATCACTCCGGCCTGATCTACGGGATCGGCCACGCGGTTTATTCGCTCTCGGACCCGAGAGCCGTGATCCTGAAGGAGTACGCGCGGAGGCTGGCCATCGAAAAGGGCAAGGAGGACGAGTTCCGCCTGTACGAGAACGTCGAGCGGATCGGAAAACAGTGCACCGTCGAGAAACGCAATCTGTTCAAGCCGGTCTGCGCGAATGTGGACTTTTACAGCGGATTTGTATACAGCATGCTGAACTTTCCGGTGGAGCTGTACACGCCGCTTTTCGCGATCGCAAGGATCAGCGGCTGGTCCGCGCACCGGATCGAGGAGATGGTGAACGCAGGAAAAATCATCCGTCCCGCGTACAAGTACGTCGGCCATCACAGAAGATATAAGCCGATTGAGAAGCGCATCGAGACGATGGGCGGATTCAGCGGGATGTAAAGACATTTTACTTGACAAGTCTGCCATGGCAGAGTAATATGACGGGGTAGCGTCAGCTGCCCCGTCTTTTTGCGGGCATTTTCATAAAAGGCGGGATGGAAATGGAGTCATTTGTTAGAGAGTCTCTGCTGTATGATTTTTACGGCGAGCTGCTGACGGATCATCAGAAAAAGATTTTTCAGGAAGTCGTGTTTAATGATTTTTCGGTCAGCGAGGTGGCGCGCGATGAGGGAATCAGCCGTCAGGGCGTGCACGACATGGTCAGACGGTCGGAAAAGGCGCTGGAGGAGTACGAGTCGAGGCTGCATCTGGTTGACCGCTTTCTGAAAATCCGGAATCAGATCGATGAGATCCGGAGACTGACCGTGTGCTCCGGCGGGGACGCCGAAGAGAATCTGAAGAAGATCCGAACAATAGCGGAGGAGATCCGCGGGGAGCTGTGATCAGTGGCATTTGAGAATTTAACCGATAAGCTGCAGAATGTATTCAAGAAGCTGCGCGGCAAAGGCCGGCTTACCGAGGCGGACGTCAAAGAGGCGCTTCGCGAGGTTAAGATCGCCCTGCTCGAGGCGGATGTCAATTTCCGCGTCGTGAAGAGCTTTACGAAAAGCGTGCAGGAAAAGGCGGTGGGCGAAGATGTTCTGAACGGGCTGAACCCGGGACAGACCGTCATCAAGATCGTCCACGACGAGCTCGTCGGCATGATGGGATCGGAGACGACGGAGCTTGCACTGAAGCCGTCGTCCGAGATCACGGTCATCATGATGATCGGACTCCAGGGCGCAGGAAAGACGACGACCGCGGCGAAGCTCGCCGCGAAGCTGAAGGCGAAGGGAAGAAAACCGCTGCTGGCGGCCTGCGATGTGTACCGCCCGGCGGCGATCCGTCAGCTGGAGGTCAACGGCGCGAAGGTCGGTGTCGATGTCTTTTCCATGGGCGACCGGAAGAGCCCCGTCGACATCGCGAAGGCGGCGCTGACGAAAGCGGAGAAGGAGAATTACAACGTGGTTCTCCTGGATACCGCGGGCCGTCTTCAGATCGACGACGCGATGATGAACGAGCTGATTGAGATCCGGGAGAGCGTCCCGGTGGATCAGTCGATCCTTGTGGTCGACGCGATGACCGGACAGGAGGCGGTAAATGTCGCCTCGACGTTCAATGACCGCGTCGGCATCGACGGTGTGGTCCTCACGAAGCTCGACAGCGATACGAGAGGCGGTGCAGCTCTGTCGATCCGCTCGGTCACGGGAAAGCCGATCCTGTACGTCGGAATGGGAGAGAAGCTCTCGGATCTGGAGCAGTTCTATCCGGACCGTATGGCGGACCGCATCCTCGGCATGGGCGACGTCATGAGTCTGATCGAGAAGGCACAGGCGAACATCGATGAGGATAAGGCGAAGGAACTCGAGCGCAAGGTTAAAAAGGCGCAGTTCGATTTCAACGACTATCTCGACAGCATGGAGCAGATGCGGAACATGGGAGGAATCTCCAGCGTTCTCGGCATGCTCCCCGGGATGGGCGCGAAAAAAAAGGACATCGAGGGGATGATCGACGAGAAGGATCTCGCGAGAAAAGAAGCGATGATCCACTCCATGACGCCGGAGGAGAGGATGAACCCCGATCTTCTGAACACGTCGAGAAAAGCGCGTATCGCCAGAGGCGCAGGGGTCGATCTCGTCGAGGTCAACCGTTTCGTCAAGCAGTTCAATCAGACGCGCAAGATGATGAAGCAGATGCCCGGCATGATGAAGGGAAAGGGCAGACGCGGCCGCATGGGAATGGGCGGCGGATTCCGGCTCCCGTTCTGATGCCCGTCTTCGTGACCGGGGCATCGATCCGATTGTTTAGTGAGACGGATTCCGTCTTCTAAAATAAATAAAGTATCATTTTATCACAATAAAATTGGAGGAAAGAAAAAATGGCAGTTAAAATTCGTTTAAAGAGAATGGGACAGAAAAAGGCACCGTACTACAGAATCGTAGTCGCGAACGCGACATCTCCGCGCGACGGCAGATTCATCGAGGAGATCGGTACCTATGATCCGAACACGGATCCGAGCACGTTTTCCGTAAACGAGGAAGCTGCGAAGAAGTGGATCGCCAACGGCGCACAGCCGACTGAGGTTGTTTCGAAAATCTTCAAAAAGGCCGGCATTCAGTAATTTACGTTTCGTAGGCACTTTGAGAAGGAAACATCCTTAGGGAGGTCAGTGTATGAAAGAGCTTGTAGAGGTCATCGCGAAAGCGCTGGTCGAGAAGCCGGACGAGGTTGTCGTGACTGAATCGGAAACCGACGATATGATCCGGGTCGAGCTGAAGGTGGCTTCTTCCGATATGGGAAAGGTCATCGGAAGACGCGGTCGAATCGCGAAGGCAATCCGCTCTGTCGTTAAGGCAGCCTCTTCCAGAAATGATAAGAAAGTTGTAGTCGATATTGTTGAGTGAAAATCAGTATCTGAGAGTCGGCGTGATCACCTCGCCTCATGGCGTACGCGGTGAGGTCCGGGTGTTCCCGACGACGGAAGATCCGAAGCGCTTTTCGGATCTGGACAGGGTATATCTCGATTTAAAATCGGGAATATCGGAACGCACAGTGGAGAGCGTCAGGTATCAGAAGAACATGGTTCTGATCCGGCTTTCCGGCATCGCCGACCGGACGGAGGCGGAACATTACCGGAACTGCGACATCCTGATCACGCGGGATCAGGCGCTTCCGCTGGCGGAGGGCGAGTTCTATATCGCGGACCTGATCGGTCTTTCGGTCGTCAGTGACGACGGAGAAACGCTCGGGACGCTCGCGGATGTGATGGAGACCGGCGCGAATGATGTGTATATTGTCAGAGGCGGCCGGTACGGAGAAATCCTGATCCCGGCGATTCCCGACTGCAGCATCCGGACGGATCTCGAGAGCGGTGTGATTACGGTCCATCTGCTCCCGGGCCTGATCGACAAGAACCGGTAAGTAAAGGAGGCCTGTTATGTATTGCAGATATTGCGGCGCTGAGGTGCCCGACGGTGTGAAGTTCTGCCCGAATTGCGGCAAATCTTTTGTTACCCCGGTTCCCCCGGAGAAAAGCACGGCAGGAGACACAGGGGCTGCAGACCGGCAGGACCGTTCCGGATCTGCGGACGGGAAAGAAACGGCGTACGATTACGCGCAGCAGAATCAGAGCCGGCAGAATACACAGCAGAATCAGAGCCGGCAGAATACACAGCAGAATCGGAGCTGGCAGAATACACAGCAGAACTGGAATACGCAGCAGAATCCGAACTGGCAGAATGCGCAGCAGAACTGGAACGCGCAGGGTGCGCAGCAAAACCGGGGACCGGCGGATTATCAGTCCTACGAAAAGCATGTGGATGAACGGACGTTAAACGGATACACGGTTGCGTCGCTTGTTCTCGGCATCGTCGGTTTTCTGTTGCCGCTTTTCGGAGTGATCCCGATTCTTGCGATTGTTTTCGGCGCGGTTGGAAGGGGCCAGATCAGAAGCAATCCGAAGGAATACCGCGGAGAGGAATTCGCACTTGCGGGGATCATTCTCGGGACGATTGCGCTGGTTTTGATGGTCGTGCTGATCGTCGCGGGAATCAGTCTGTTGACACTGTAAGACCAGGAGACGTAAAAAGCGGCGCGTTCCGCTTTGGACCGCCCGGAGGACTTTTATGTATTGCAGGAACTGCGGAGCAAAAATTGCGGATGACGCGGAGTTCTGTCCGGTCTGCGGAAGATACGTGACCGGTCTGGACAGGGAACGCGGAACCGCGGATCGAAACAGGAAAGAACCGGACCGTATCAGCGTACCCTCCGGGAATACGGAGACGGAGCGCCTCAAAGATCAGGCCCGGCCTGAGAAAACGCGTATGCGCGGGTTCGCGATCGCGTCGCTCGCGCTCGGGGTGATCGGGCTGTTCTGGTTTATGCTTTTCATACCTTCCGCAGCTGCGGTCGTTTTTGGAGTGATCGTTCTTCTGGACTGCCGGGAGCATCCGGACCGGAACAAAAACCGGGGGTTTGCGATCACGGGAACGGTGCTCGGAGCGATTACGGCTGTAGTCGGGATTTTGTTTTACGTGTTTCTCGGACCGGAATTTCTCGCCTCACTGCAGTCCTATTTTGCCGGTCTGGAGCGGTCATACGCCATGACGGGCGTCATTTTGCGGGCGGTTTGAGATGAACTTCGAGGTACTGACATTATTCCCGGATATGATCCGTCAGGCGGCGGGTACGAGCGTGATCGGCCGCGCGGTGAAAAACGGTCGGATTGCAGTGGACCCGATCAACATCCGCGATTATTCGTGCAGCCGGCACATGCGGGTGGATGACTATCCGTACGGAGGAGGCGCGGGCATGGTGATGGAACCGGAGCCGGTGTTCCGGGCCGTCACGGAAGCGAAGAGGCGCGTCGGAGAGGATACGCGCGTCGTCTACCTTACGCCCCAGGCCGAGGTGCTGACGCAGACGAAGGTCGAGGAGCTTGCGGGGGAACCGTCCCTGATCCTGCTCTGCGGCCATTACGAGGGAATTGACGAACGCGTTCTCGAAGAGACGGTCACGGATTATGTTTCGATCGGCGATTATGTGCTGACGGGAGGAGAGCTCGGAGCCCTTGTCCTGATCGATGCGGTTTCGCGGTTTGTTCCGGGTGTTCTTGGCAATGATGAGTCCGCGGATTTTGAATCGCTTCAGGACAATCTGCTGGAGTATCCGCATTACACGCGGCCGGAGATCTGGCACGGGCGTGCGGTTCCGGAAGTCCTTCTTTCCGGCGATCACGGGAAGGTGGAGGACTGGAGGCACGGGCAGTCACTGATCCGCACAAAAGCCAGAAGGCCGGATCTGCTCAGGAAAAGCAGGCGGATCCGTACGATCTGGTTCGGAGATCCGGAGACGGAGGCGGCTGCGGCTGCGCTGACCGGAAAACTGACGCGGTGCGGGACAGTGGAAAATTACAATCGGAAAACGCTGCAGAAGCGCAGAAATTCCATGTCGGACCGGGATCTCCTGATCCTTGTGGAAGGGCGCTCCGGCGCGGATGATCCGGATGCCGCGGCGCGATTCCGGAACCTCTCCGGAAATGGAACTCCCTTTTTCCTGTTCCTGGGCGGCGGCGCGGATGACCGCTGTACGGCGGACTGCCTGCAGTCTAAGGGATTTTGCTTTCAGGGAGCCGTTCAGATGGATCTGTATCCGCCTTCGGAGGAAGCGGTCAGAAGCGCGGCGCTTTCCATACGGAAAAAGCTCGAGCGCGGGGAACTCTGAGCCGATGCAGGCTCTGAGCCGATGCATTAAAAAATGCTTGCATGTTCGGGCGTTTTCAGGTATAATTTCAACATTGTGGTAATCAGATGGTCCGCTGTCACGTTTATCGGTGATAAGAACATCCTGAAATATTTTTAAGGAGAGATAGATTATGAACGAGATCATTCAGAAGATTGAGCAGGAGCAGCTTAAGAAAGAGGCTCCGGAGTTTCGCACCGGTGACACCGTCCGCGTTTACGGAAAGATCAAAGAGGGCAACCGCGAGAGAGTACAGGTATTCGAAGGCATTGTCATCAAGAAGCAGGGCGGAAGCAACCGCGCAACCTTCACAGTCCGCAAGCAGTCCAACGGAGTCGGCGTTGAGAAGACATGGCCCCTTCATTCCCCGAACGTGGAGAAAGTCGAGGTTGTACGCCGCGGTAAGGTAAGACGCGCGAAACTTTACTATCTGAGAGATCGCGTCGGCAAAGCGGCAAAGGTCAAAGAGCTGATGAGATAAGAAATCATTCGGGAAGGCACAGCGCCTTCCCGTTTTTCAATTCTGCCGGAAGATACGGAGGAAGATGCGATGGAAATTCAATGGTACCCCGGCCATATGACGAAGGCAAAAAGACAGATGCAGGAAGATCTGAAGCTGATCGACCTGATTATCGAGCTGCTGGATGCGCGGGTTCCCGCGGCAAGCCGGAATCCGGACATCAGTGCTCTCGGAAGAGGAAAATCACGGCTGTTCATCCTGAATAAAGCCGATCTCGCGGATGAACGTGTGACGGAAGAATGGGAGGAACGGTTCAGAGAGGACGGCGTTCCTGTCATGACAGTTGACTCGAGAAACCGCGCGGATCTCCGGAGTCTCCGCCCGTATATTAACGAAGCGTGCAAAGAACGGATTGAACGCAACATCCGCCGCGGATTTAAGAACCGGCCGATCCGGGCGATGGTGGCGGGCATTCCGAACGTGGGGAAATCGACGTTCATCAACACGGTGGCCGGCCGTGCGTCGACAAAGACGGGAAATCGTCCGGGCGTGACGAAGGGAAAGCAGTGGATTCATCTCGGAAAGGGACTGGATCTGCTCGATACCCCCGGGATCCTCTGGCCGAAGTTTGAAGATCCGTCGGTGGGGACGGCGCTGGCGCTGATCGGTTCGATCAGTCAGGATGTGCTGAACCGCGACGAACTGGCCGTCGCGCTGATCGGATTTCTTGTAAGCCAATATCCCGGAACGCTGGAGGAACATTACGGGGCGGAGGAGGGCCGTACGGCGGCCGGGCTTCTCGCCTCGATCGCGAAGGCGCGCGGATGCCTCACAAAGGGCGGAGAACTGGATGATTCAAAGGCGGCGGATCTTCTGCTTGATGATTTCAGAAACGGGCGCCTGGGCAGGATTTCGCTCGAGCGGCCGGGGGCATCCATGATCGGAGGCGGACGCTGAAATGACGAAGAAAGAGGAAGCGGAGCAGAAGCGCCGGCTGCGTCTTGAAAAGGAACGGGAGAGGGTCGAGGCGCTCTGCGAATTTGAGAAGAAATACGCTTTTTGCGCAAATATCTGCGGAATTGACGAGGTCGGCCGCGGCCCGTTCGCAGGACCGGTGATGGCGGGAGCAGTAATTCTTCCGAAAAATGCCAGAATCCTGTATATTAATGATTCAAAGAAACTCAGCCCGAAGCGGAGAGAAGAACTCTATGACAGAATCATGGAGGAGGCGGTTTCCGTCGGAATCGGCGCTGTGGCGCCGCAGCGCATCGACGAGATCAACATCCTGCAGGCGACGTACGAGGCGATGAGAGAAGCGGTCTCAAAACTTTCCGTGCGGCCGGATCTGCTGCTGATCGACGCGGTCCATATTCCGGATCTGGACGTGAAGCAGGTTTCCATCGTAAAGGGCGACGCGAAGAGCCAGAGCATCGCTGCGGCCAGCATCATCGCCAAGGTCACGAGGGACCGGCTGATGTGCGGGTACGACAAAATCATGCCGGAATATCATTTTGCTTCGAACAAGGGATACGGGACAAGGGAACATATCGAGGCGCTGAGAAAGTACGGACCAAGCCCGATTCATCGCCGGACATTTATCTCGAAGTATATCGGAACGGACCGGGAGGAGCAGTTTGAATAAAAGACAGATCGGCGCGGAGTATGAAGAAGCGGCTGCTCGGTACCTCGCGGCGGACGGATATGAGATCCTCGCGCGGAATTTCCGATGCCGTTTCGGAGAGATTGATCTGGTGGCGTCGAAGGGAGCGGGACTTGTGTTCGTCGAGGTGAAATACCGGAAAAACCGTTCGAAGGGGCTGCCGGAGGAGGCCGTGTCGCAGCAGAAGATGAAGACGATTTCCCGCGTCGCCGATTATTACCGTGCGCGGTACCGCGTACCGGACACCGTGCCGTGCCGGTTCGATGTCATCGCGATTGAAGGAGATGCGATCCGTCACTACAGGGACGCGTTCCCGTACATGGGCATGGGATATTAACAGACCCGAAACCGGCATGAGAACATGAGCCGGCTCCGGGCCTTTACGATGCGTCTTTGCGCCTCAGGCGTTTCTGCTGCGGTGATATTTCTTCATGAGCTTGTTGATCTTGTGCGTGTTGTCGCGGACCTTCTCGGTTGAGATGTCGTGATTCATCGTATCGATGATATTCGCCAGATATTTCTCCATCTTCGCGGTCGCGTACCACGGCTTTTCGAAGAGCTCCGGCTGCTGATAGATCAGATCCGTTGTGATGACTTTCTCGATCATGCCCATCTCGTAATATTGGTCGAAGCTGTCGAAACCGTCCGTGAACAGGCCGAAGGTGGCGCAGACAAACACGCGGCGCGCGCCGCGGTCCTTGAGCTGCTTCGCAACATCCAGCATGCTGCCGCCGGATGAGATCATGTCATCGATGACGACACAGTCCTTCCCTTCGACGGAATCGCCGATGAACTCGTGGGCGACGATCGGATTCTTGCCGTTGACCACAACGGAGTAATCGCGCCGCTTATAGAACATTCCGATGTCGACGCCCAGAATGTTCGCGAAATAGATCGCGCGCGGCATCGCGCCCTCGTCCGGGCTGATGACCACAAGATCATTTTTGTCGATGTTCAGATCCGGATCGGACTCGAGAAGAGCCTGGAGAAACTGATAATTCGGAAAGAAGTTGTCAAATCCCTTGAGCGGGATCGCGTTCATTACGTGGGGATCGTGCGCGTCAAAGGTCATGATGTTCGTTACGCCCATATTTGCCAGCTCCTGCAGAGAGAACGCACAGTCGAGGGATTCTCTCGCCGTGCGGCGGTGCTGACGGCTTTCGTAGAGGAACGGCATGATCACGTTGATGCGGTGCGCCTTTCCGGTGACCGCCGCAATCACGCGCTTCAGATTCTGGAAATGATCGTCCGGCGACATCATCGTCTGCTCTCCGAAGGCTTTGTAGGTGATGGTCGGGTTGCAGACATCCACGAGGATGAACAGGTCCACGCCGCGCGCCGACTGGAGCAGACGCGCCTTGGATTCTCCCGTGCCGAAGCGGGGAAGGTCGCAGTCGATGATGAAGCTGTCCTCCAGAAGACCGCGGATGGTTTCTTTTTCCGGGTACTCGCGGACAAGCTTTTTCCGGCTGTTCACGAGATAAGAATTAATTTTTTCCGTAAGTTTTTCGGTGCCGGGAAGGCCGATCAGCTTCAGCGGAGCGACCGGTACGGCCCGTGAGAGATATTCGTATTTCTTTGACATGAATTCCTCCGGATTGCTTCAGAAAAACGGCAAAATGCGTAAAAATCTCATTTAATCAAGTTCATTTATAGCATCAATGAACAGGAGTGTCAATGGCTTGCTTTTTATTCATTCAGTTGCTATGATTGACAGGAGAATCGGAGGATAAGATGGCGGGAAAAGGTCATGTGATCAGTAAAATTGTCCGCGGGAGCATCGCGGAAGAGACGGGAATCGAGCCGGGCGACGTGCTGGTCGCCATGGATGACGAGCCGGTTGAAGATATCTTTGATTATCAGTATCACATGGAATCGGACTATCTCGAGATGACGGTCCGGAAGAAGGATTCCGGCGAGGAGTGGGTTCTCGAGATCGAAAAGGATGAGGACGAGGATCTCGGAATTGTCTTTGAAAACGGGCTGATGGACGACTACCGGTCCTGCAGCAACCGCTGTGTGTTCTGCTTTATCGATCAGATGCCGAAGGGCATGCGGGACACGCTGTATTTCAAGGATGATGATTCGAGGCTTTCATTTTTACAGGGCAACTACGTGACGCTCACGAATATGAGCGATCACGACATCGACCGGATCATCGCCTATCATCTGGCTCCGATCAATATTTCGTTTCATACGACGAATCCGGAGCTGCGCAGCAGGATGCTCTGCAACCGGTTCGCCGGGGATGTTTTCCCGAAGGTGCGGCGGCTCGCGGACGCGGGCGTCGAGCTGAACGGGCAGATCGTTCTGTGCAGGGGTTTAAACGACGGGGATGAGCTGGATCGGACGATCCGCGATCTGGAATCGTATATGCCGGCGCTCCGGAGTGTATCCGTCGTGCCGGTCGGCCTCACGAAATACCGGGAGGGCCTGTACAAGCTGCAGCCCTTTGACCGGGAGAGCGCGGAGGCGCTGCTTGTTCAGATGCGCGCCTGGCAGGATTATTTCATGAAAAAATACGGTTCGCACGTCGTGCACGCATCCGACGAGTGGTATCTGCTCGCGGGCGAGGAGATACCGGATGAGGGACGGTACGACGGGTACCCGCAGCTGGAGAACGGCGTCGGTATGCTGCGGCTCCTGGAGCGGGAGTTTCACGATGCGCTCGCCGGGAGCGCCGGCGACGGGCGGGTGCATACCAGCACCATCGCGACCGGTTATCTGGCGGCGGACTGGATCCGCACCCTCGCGGGGGAGGTGCGGGAGAAGTTTCCGAACTGCCGCGCGCAGGTGTGTCCGATCCGAAATGACTTTTTCGGCGAAAGGATCACCGTCTCGGGGCTGATTACCGGGCAGGATCTGATCGCGCAGCTGTCCGGAAGGGATTTGGGAGAACGCGTTCTGATCCCATGCAATATGCTTCGCAGCGGAGAATCGGTGTTTCTGGATGACATCACAACGGAGGAAGCCGGGCGCGCGCTCGGCGTTCCGGTTCTGGCAGTCGGAACATCCGGCGCGTCGTTTCTTGACGCGGTTACGGGCGGGGACGGCCGGACGGATAATGACAGGAGAGTAATTTATGAGCAAACCGATAGTAGCGATCGTGGGGAGACCGAACGTAGGTAAGTCGACGCTGTTTAACGCGCTGGCCGGCGAACGGATTTCCATCGTAAAGGATACGCCGGGCGTCACAAGGGACCGTATCTACGCGGACGTCGAGTGGCTGGATCGGTCGTTTACGCTGATCGACACGGGCGGAATTGAGCCGCAGAGCAGCGATATCATTCTGCGGCAGATGCGCGAGCAGGCGGAAATTGCCATCGAGACGGCGGACGTGATTGTTTTCATGGTGGATGCGAAAACAGGGCTGGTGGACACCGACACGCAGGTGGCGGCGATGCTCCGGAAGAGCCGGAAGCCGATCGTTCTCGCGGTCAACAAGGTGGACCAGTACAAAAAACAGGAGATGGACGTCTACGAGTTCTACAACCTCGGAATCGGCGAACCGTATCCGATCTCATCCGAAGGCCGTCAGGGTTTCGGCGAGCTGCTCGACGCCATCATCGCATACTTTCCGGAGAAGACGGAGGAAGAAGAGGAGGACGAGACGCCGCGAATCGCGATTGTGGGCAAGCCCAACGTCGGAAAATCCTCGATCGTCAATAAGCTGGTCGGCGCGGACCGCGTAATCGTTTCGGACATCGCGGGCACGACGCGCGACGCGATCGACACGACGATCACGAAAAACGGGAAGGATTACATTCTGATCGATACAGCGGGACTGCGCCGTAAGAGCAAAGTAAAGGAGGACATCGAGCGCTACAGCATCATCCGCACGGTAAGCGCGGTGGAGCGCAGCGATGTCGCGGTGGTCGTGATTGATGCGGTTGAGGGCGTCACGGAGCAGGATGCAAAGATCGCAGGAATCGCCCATGACCGGGGGAAGGGACTGATCATCGCCGTCAACAAATGGGATGCGATCGAGAAGGATGACAAGACGACGCGGGAATTTGAGAAGAAGATCCGTACAGTCCTGTCGTTCGCACCGTACGCGTCGATTTTATTCCTGTCGGCGAAGACAGGCCAGCGTCTGCCGAAGCTGTTTGATGCCATCGACGCCGTTCTCGCGAATCAGACGCTCCGCATTCAGACAGGCGTGCTCAATGAGCTTCTGACAGAAGCGGTGATGATGCAGCAGCCGCCGTCCGACAAGGGAAGAAGACTGCGCATCTATTATATGACGCAGGTGGCGGTGAAGCCGCCGACGTTCGTGCTGTTTGTCAATGATAAGCAGCTGATGCATTTTTCTTATCTTCGTTATCTGGAGAACCAGATCCGCGAATCCTTCGGATTTTCCGGCACGGCTCTCCGCATGCTGGTCCGTGAGCGGAAGGAAAAGGACAATTAATCATGGAACGCGTGATTTCACTTTTAATCGGATACATTTTCGGAATGTTTCAGACCTCGTATTTTTACGGGAAGTCGAAGGGGATTGATATCCGGAAGACGGGCAGCGGGAACGCCGGGACGACGAACGCGCTGCGGACGCTGGGCCTGAAGGCCGGCCTGATTACGATGGGATGCGACATCGGAAAATGCATCCTGGCGGTCATCGTCACCTGGCTGATTTTTCGCGGACCGCACCCGGATACCGTGCCGCTGATCAAAATATGGACAGCCGCCGGAGTCATTCTCGGCCACGATTTTCCGTTCTACCTGAATTTTAAGGGCGGAAAGGGAATCGCCGCAACCGCGGGGATGATTATCTCCTTCGGGGATCTGCGGCTGATCGGAATCGGCATCGTGGTGTTCTTCGGTCTGTTTTTCCTGACCCACTATGTATCGATCGGGTCGCTGTGCCTTTCGCTGGAATTTCTGATCGGCATCATCGCGTTCGGACAGCACGGGAGCTACGGTATGACGCAGCCGCATCTGACGGAGATGTACGTGATCGTGATCGCGCTGACCGCCCTCGCGTTTTACGGCCATCGCGGCAATGTTTCCAGACTGATTCACGGCAACGAGAGAAAGACGTATCTTTCAAAGAGTAAAAAATTCTGAGCACGCAGACGAATTCTGAAGGAGAGAATGTTATGGCGAAAATCGGCATCATCGGATCGGGAAGCTGGGGAACGGCGATCGCGCACCTTCTGTCGAAGAACGGACACAAAGTGACGGTCTGGTCGTATCTTCAGGAGGAGACGGACATGTTTCTCGAATATCACGAGAACACGGACAAACTTCCCGGCGTTAGGCTTCCGGATGATATGGAATTTACGTCGGATATCGGGAACGCCGCGAAGGATAAGGATCTTCTGGTTCTTGTCGTTCCGTCGCCGGTGGTGCGCAGCACCGCGAAGAGCCTCGCGTCCTTCATCCCGGAAGGCGGAAAAATCGTCAGCCTGGCGAAGGGAATTGAAGAGACGACGCTTATGACGATGTCCGACATCGTCGAGCAGGAAATTCCGCAGGCGGACGTGTCGGTTCTTTCCGGACCGAGCCACGCGGAGGAAGTCGGCCGGGACCTTCCGACAACGATTGTGACCGGCGCCCGCACGCGCGAGACCGCTGAATTTATTCAGAACACGTTTATGTCCCCGGTGTTTCGCGTTTACACCAGTTCTGATCTGCTGGGAATTCAGATCGGCGGCGCGCTGAAGAATGTCATCGCGCTGGCGGCCGGCATCGCGGACGGCATCGGGTACGGCGACAACACGAAGGCGGCGCTTATCACCCGCGGAAGTACGGAGATGTCGCGGATCGGCACGGCGATGGGAGCGAACGAGAAGACGCTGTTCGGTCTCTCCGGAATCGGAGATCTGATCGTGACGTGCGCCAGCGTTCACAGCCGGAACCGCAGAGCAGGGTATCTGATCGGGCAGGGTTACACCATGGAGGCGGCGATGAAAGAGGTGCATCAGGTCGTTGAGGGCGTGTACTCCGCGAAGGCCGGCCTTGCGCTTTCAAAAAAATACAACGTGTACGCGCCGATCATAACAGTCGTAAACGAAGTGCTGTTCAACGGAATGAAGCCGGAGGACGGAGTGAGAGAACTGATGATGCGGGAAGGAAAAGACGAGATCGGACAGTGGTGATAACGCACGGCCGCCGTCAGTGTGACAGGTCGAGACCGATGAGGTCTTCGGGAATGTTGGCGGCGCGGAGCTGTTCGTCGAGACCCTCGAGCAGCTGCATTTCCCCGTCGGTCAGTTCGAAATCGAAGAGATCTGCGTTTTCGGCGATCCGGTCCGCGCGCGTCGAGCGCGGAATAACGGAGACATTCATCTGAACGAGATAGCGCAGGCCGATCTGGGCCGGCGTTTTTTTATATTTTTCCGCGAGAGCGGCGATGGGAAGACGGTCCAGATAAGCGCCGCGCGCGAGCGGGGCGTATGCCTGAACGGCGATTCCGTGATTTCTGCAGTAGTCCGCGAGGGGTTTCCTGTTCCAGAGCGGGTGGTATTCGATCTGGTTCACATCCGGAAGAACACCGGTTTCCTTCTGCAGAAGCTCCAGATGCGCGGTTTCAAAGTTGCTGACGCCGATGGACCGGACAAGACCGGATTCTCTGAGACGGATCAGCTCCTCCCACGTGCGGAGATAGCAGCCGGGAACGGGCCAGTGGATCAGGTACAGATCGAGATAGTCGAGGCGGAGACGTTTCAGGCTGCGGCGGAAGGCACCTTCCGTGTCGCCGAGACGCTGGGCGTTATTCCAGACCTTCGTCGTGATAAAAAGATGCTCGCGCCGGATTCCGGAGGCGGCGAGCGCGTTCCCGACGAGCTCCTCATTGCCGTATGCGGAAGCGGTGTCAAACAGCCGGCAGCCCGAATCAATCGCCGAAGCGACCGCGCGGTTCATCGTCTGCGGATCGGTTATTTTAAACAGGCCGAGTCCGAGCAGCGGCATTTCAAAGCCGGACCGGAGGACGACGGATGGAATTTCGTTTTTCATTGTATCAGTCACCATAGAAGCGATGATATCACAGAATCTGAGAAAATTCTTTTCAGATCTATTAACTTTTTATAATAGATGCGATATTCTAGAAAGTAATTCAGGAAAAATACCGAACCGGAATCGAATGATCAGCACAGAGAAGGAGAATTATGAGCACACAGAAGTCTGACATTGAAATCGCGCAGTCGTGTGAGATGAAACCGATTGCGGAAATTGCGGCGGAAGCGGGAATTGACGAAACGTATCTGGAGGCTTACGGAAAGTACAAGGCGAAGATCGACAGCGGCTTCCTG
>ONLT01000097.1 GCA_900318755.1 uncultured Eubacteriales bacterium | reverse complement strand
TCTCGTCGACCGCCTCAATGATTTCCTGTCCGTGCTTTAACGGACCCGGAACCAGTACTCATAAAATTCCCGGAACCCGAGTCCCCGGTAGAGTCTCTTTGCCGGTTCGTTATCGCTGACAACCTGCAGATACGCGCCGGTAACGCCGCGGAGCGCCGCCTCTTCCAGAATCATGGAGACGATCTGACGCGCGATTCCTCTGCGCCGGTAATCGGGATGGACATGAATCGCGTAGACGCCCGCATAGTTCCGGTCGAGAATGCCGAGGCCGGTTCCGATGAACCGGCTGCCGTCCCGCACCTGCACGCAGAGCGTTTCCTTCGGGATTGCCCGGTACATGGACGGGACGATGCTTTTGTGCATGACGTTGGTGGTGTGTTTCAGCGCGAAGAGGGCGTCGATCCACGCCCTGGGGATGAATGCGGAGCAGGTGAGGCGCACGCCGCCGTATTCCTTATGGCGGCTCCCGTCGAAACGGACGGCCGCGGAGCGGTCCATCAGATCCGTGATGTCATCACGAACCATTACGATCGTGCGGTGCTGAATCATATAACCCCGATCTTCCAGCAGACCGTCGAACGACGGGTCCACGAGGGGACTGATCTTGAAAATTGCGGGTGTGCCCCATTTTGTGTATTCTTCCTCGCAGTACCGGATTTTCCGGCCGCAGGGAATCGTCGATTCACCGACCTGCTCGACGCAGTTCGTCCGGTGCGTGTAAAAATAAGAAAATCGCAGAAGCCAGCCGTCGTAATACTGAATCTGATGAGAGGGCCACGCGTTCAGCGAAAGATCTTCGATGGTCTTGATTTTACTGTCCATAATTACCTCCGGAATTCCTGCTTATTATACACGAAGACCGGCGATTCTTGCAATAATGACACCCATGCGTTATAATACAACCGAATATGATTATCATTTCAGGAGAGCATTATGTCTAAATTTTTGAGAGTTCTTGTTCGAATCATATTGATTTTGCTGGTCGCGTGCGGCGCAGCCCTGCTGCTCCCGCCGTTATTCGGAGTTGATACGGTCGTTATCCAGGGCGAGTCGGGAAACCTCGACCGCGGTACTGTCGTGTACGCGAAGTCGACCGCGCCTTCCGATCTGAAGAGCGGGGATACGTTCCTTCACGCGGGCGACAACGACCAGATTGATTCGTACGTTGTAAAAGAGTATGACAGCACGGATGACGTGATCATCGCGTCTGAGAGCGCTGACGCTGCGGAACAGAAGCTGCAGGCAAACGGAGATACGGTCCGCAAGATCGTCTTCACCGTGCCGTTTATCGGATACCTGTTTATCGCGACGCAGTCGACGACCGGCCTGATGATTCTCGGCGGCGTTCTGCTGATCATCATCATTCTGTTTATCATCTCCGAGGTCCTGAAGCGGAGCGAGGAGGGCGATGAGGACGATGCCGGCGATGAGGATGACTACTTCACTTCCCTCGAAAAGAAGAAGACGGAGAAGTTTGCCGCTGAGCGCGAGGAAGAAGAGGAGCAGAAGGAAACCGGCGACAGCTTCCCGGTGGAAGGAGAGGGCGAAGAGTTTATCTCAAACCTGAAGGGTGCAGTGACGGGTAATGTCTTCCCGGAGAGCGGAGATGCGGCTTTGTCTGCCCGGGATGAGGGACCGAAGGCGGCTCCGGATGAGGAGGATGTGGTCAAGACCGACGGCCTTCCGAACGTTCAGGCGGCGCTTGAGGCGGCGCTCGAGGGAAGACAGATCAACACCGCCACAAAGAATGTGCAGCATCCGAAGGTGCAGGAGCGGCACACGACGCCGAAGACGGGAGAGATCCAGCTGGCGATTCCGATCCATACGGCGGACGAGTTTCTGGAGAAAGCCAGGAAGGACGGCGATGAGCCGGAAGTCCGCGAGGACGAGGGAACCGGCATTACGATTGTCGATTATTCCAAGTGCCTCTGATCACAGCAGAAAACGACAGCATCCGGCTGAGGCCGGATGCTTTTTGAATTCCAGCGTCTTTTTTGACAAAGTGAACGAAAAAAATAAAAAAATTGTTGCAAATTGAAAGGGCATTGTGTATACTGTGACTGTTGTGACAATGAAAGCGATGAAGCGTGAGGTTGCCGTCATCATATATTTGCCGTATGAGACGGGTTTTCCGCGGAGCAAATGTCATGTTCACGAAACTGGCGACAAGTCACTGTACAATTACAGATCGTCCGCCGAGGGCGGAAACAACGTGCTGACGTCCTGAATTGGACACGCACGGAGAAGTGTACAGTCACCACTTGTCGTACTTCGATTTTAAAAGTGCGAAAAGGAGGCGACTTTTTTATGGCAAATCAGGTAATGAGAATCACATTGAAGGCTTATGATCATCAGCTCGTCGACTCATCGGCGGCGAAAATC
>ONLT01000049.1 GCA_900318755.1 uncultured Eubacteriales bacterium | reverse complement strand
TCCGCCAGCTCATATCCCTCCGGTGCAGATACTTCGTGGAGAATATAATCCGTGTCGACATTCATCGAAACCGTCTTCGCGTCATCGAACCATCTCGCGAACTCTTCCGGTCTGTCGGCGGTGTTCCACTCGGCCTTCACTGTTCCCGTCGCTTTCTCAATGATCTGAAGTTTCGCGCCTTTGACATATTTACCTGACGTATCCAGCTTCGCCACCTTCAGCTTCGATACCTGGTCGGCAACGCCGGCCGCTGTCACAAGGTAGCTGCTGTTCAGCGAGCTGCTCTCCGAAGGCTCTACGATTCCGAAGGTCGAGAAGCTGTCCGTTGTAAAGCTCGTCTGCAGCAGCTCACCCGATGCGGACGCGATCGTTCCTTCCACCGCCTGAACTCCGGTTTCGCCGCCGCTCTGTTTCAGATGCACGATCCTCAGCGCGGAAACATCCGTGCCTTCCGGCATGTTCAGACTGTCTCTGTACTGAATCGTCACGGTGACATCGCCGGTCTTCGGCTCAACGGCATTTCCTTTTGCGTCCACGAACCCGACATTGTAGTACGCGACCGTATTCTTGATCTTTCCGCACGCCGCCTCGACGATCGCCGTCGCATCTTTCACATCGTCTCCGGAAAGCTGCGTGACCCGCATCGTCGTTCCCGCGTCAAAGGCTCCCTCAGGCGCTTCCGCAGCTGCGACGATCCGGTCGTCGGAATACGTCAGCGATGCGCTTCCGGGGATCGCGGTCTTCTCCGAGGTGTGCTGCACAAGCAGTGCTTTCCCGTCCTGCGAGGTGATGTCGCCGACCGTCGTCGGATCGCCGTTTTCATCAAATATGCCGATCTCGCCGCTGCCCGTATACTTCACCTGGAACTTAACTCCGGCGTAAGGATCCACCTCATGTCCTTCCGGAGCCGAGATTTCCCTGAAATAATACAGCGTGTCCGGTTCGATCTTTCCAAAGTACATGTAACCGTTCTTGTCCGATCTCTCCAACTCGATGAGGATATCATTTCCTCCCGGAACGACCTGATACAAACCGTACGCCGCACCTTCCAGCGGATCGTACGGCGCCGCCTTCGACCGCTTCTGAACCCGCAGGACGATCGGCCTCTGCGTATTCGTGAACTCCGTGTGGTCCGCACTGGTAATATTGCCCTCTGCGTCGTAGGTGACCGCCGCTTTGTCGTAGGTGATGCTGCTGTCCGTTCCTGCAGCCTCTTTCACGGTATAGCCGCTCGCGTCATACGCGATGCCCGTGAAGAAAATCTCACCCGCCACATTGTTGACAGCCGTCTGCACGACAGTATCCGGATCACTGTTCCGGTACAGGTTGAACGTAAACTCGCCGTTTGTCAGCGTGCCGCCGTTCAGAACCTTATTCGCATAAATGTTTACCGACGGATGCGTGAACGTATTAATCAGCGTCACAGCACTGCCGCTGATATCCGCGGTCACAACCTGATCGTTGTTCTGCGCTGTGTAATATTCGCCGGCCGGTTCCTCATGCACGGTATAATGTCTGCCGGCCTCGAGCTGTCCGAAATCGGCGGACCAGTTATTGTCCGCGGAAAGTTCCGCCCTCTGAACCGTCTCTCTGGTCTCTGTGTCGATCAGATCCACGGTGATCGAGGACGGACGCTGATCCGAATTTCCGGCATCATCCCAGGATTTGTTCACATGGATCGAACCATACCGGATGTTGTTAAATGGCTCCGTCGTTACGCTGTAATCCGCCGCCCCGTTGGCTTTGAGCGTTCCGGATCCATCGTCTGTTACAGTTATCGTAATATTTTTCGGCTCCGCATCATATTTGATGCCATTAACCGTCCTGCCCCCATCCTGCTCAATGACCGTGTAAATATGTGTACCGACAGTCGGATAACTGATCCTGCCAAACACATAATTCCCGGCGGTATCATTGGTCGCGGTATCGATCACCTGGCCATTTTCGATCAGCTCAAAGCGGAACTGGCCCGCGGTAATTTTATCCGGACTGCCGTTAATCGTTTTGGAACCGCCGATTCTGGCGCTCGCCGCTATTGCCTGATACCGGTTAGTGAAGTCCAGGTCAGCTCCGGTCGTCGTATCGCCGCTGATCGACGCCTGAAGCTGCCCGTTCTTGTCGTCGGTTACACTTACCTTCACCTCATACGTCTTCGCATCGTACGTGTACCCCGCAGCATCGCCCGCTGTCTCAGCAACCGTGTAGGTATGATCGCCCGCCTCAGTGTACGTGATCGGGTCGAACCGATAATCGCCCTCTCCGGTGACCGTCTTCGTGTCAATCACCTGACCGTTTTCACTCAGCGTGAAACGGAATACCTTGTCCGAATTCTCAATCCCTTCAACATACTTGTGGCCGCCCATCGTGACGGACGCACTGCCTGTCTTGTGGCGCGTATTATTGAACGCAGGTGTGTCCGTTTTTTCCGTGCAGTTCTCATCTGAATAATATCCGAGAACTTCAGCTTCTGCCCCTTTGATTTTTTTGTTATTTTCATATCGAACGGTATTTCGAACCGCAACCTTTGCATAGTATGCGGTCGCTCCATCCGCTGCATATTCCGCGCCATCGACCGTCTGGTTCTGGGGCTCTGATATCCTGTAGGTGATATATTCTATTCCGCTGCGGTTTTCGTCAAATCCGGCCTGCAAATCAGAAAAGTTTACATTCCTGCCGTCATTTACAGTTTGCGCAACCTGCTCCCATTTATCTCCGTTCTTTCGCTCCAGGGAGAAGGTAAAGCCGTTTATTTCCGGAGTTTCATGATCTACAAGTTTCTCAGCATGAAGGCTGTAGCCGGTTTCAACCTGATATTCCGGCATATCCTGATAAACGCAGTGCCATTCTCCATCCGACACCGTGACATCCTTTGCCACCAGCCATCCGCTGGATGTGCCGCCGAATTTGCTGACTGTGGCATTCGGTGCAAGCACCGTGCCGAATATCCCGCCTTCCCAGGAAACCGATGTGGCATTCGGCATATTAAACAGGATCGTCCTTGCATATCGATCGGCGCTCGCATCCGATGTGGTAGACTGCACCCCATTAACAAAAAATTTCCTGAACTTTGGCGTTTCCGATTTAAAATTAAAAACAATCACCTGATCGTCATTCTTATTTATTTTGAAATCATACGGAATGCTGGTATTACTGAAGAAACTGTCTCCGTCGATGTAAAATGTACCCGAACCATATTTTGTAAAATCTATGGTTGCATGATCATTATTATTAAAATCGTTAAGATTCTTGATCTCAATGGAATAACTCTTCTCAGACAGCATCTCCTGTCCGGCAGATTCCACCTTCTCCAGCATTTCGCGAACCCTGTTCCCGACTTCCTCTTCCGTCGTGTTGACAACGATCGCTTTATCCCGGCCCTCATGAATCTTTTCCTCATTTGCCAGAGGGGTCCGTACGATCACGGGGTTGTCCGTTGTAATTTTTAATTCATTCACTACCTGACCCGCCAGAATCTGACCCGGTCTTTTCTTATTTGTATATGCGCCGAGCGTAAAATTCGCACCGCCATTATCATAAGTGATGGCCGCGAAGTTACTGTCCATGTGCCCCTTCTGCGTCAGCTTTTCAGCCGTAATGCCATAATAAGCCGCATCCTGGAGCACATCTTCCGCGGTTCTTGCGGTTCCCGGCTTAATATCGGTTACTTCGCTTCCGTCCTGCACAAATGCATACGCGGAAAATGCATCGGCTTTAAATTCCGCCTTCTGACTGTCGACGGATACATCTGCACCGCTGACGTCCTCAACCCTGATATCAGAAGCAGTGATATCCGTAGCGGCCGCCGTGGTGTCCGTGCTCTCTTTGACGCGGTCCGTCAGAGGCAGATGTTTGATCTCCACATCCGCGTCGCTCTTCGCGTCCAGCGTATCGGTCAGCTGTCCTTTTTTGAAGTCCACGCTGATCTTCACGGCTCCTTCCGCCGGCTGTACCTCGACTTCCTTCTGCTCTGTACTTCCGTCCTCCTTCTGCACATTCACTTCATATAAGAAGGCCATGTCGTACAGCAGGGTGTTTTCGCCGGTATACTGTTTTTCCGCAGCCGAATCAGACGATGCCGCCGCGTCGTCGTTCAGTGCGTCCATATAAGCGTTGTAATTGTAGCCGGCAGTCTCTTTGGTGATCGGCGTCACGCGGAATTTCGCGTTGTCCGGAACCGCATTGGCGCTGTCAAGCACGGCCGTAACCGTTATATTGTCATCCTGATAAGAATAGGTCGTATTTGTCGCGCCCTCGCGCGCCTGGTCGATCTGCTCCTGCTCTGAAAGCGCTTCTTTCTTTTCCGCATCGGAAGCTGCAGACGCACCCTGCGCCTCTCCGGCTGCGGAAGCATCGCCGCTCTTTGCCGCGCCGGCAGCCTCTCCGGCATCGGCGGCGGTTACTCCTCCCTTTCCGGCTTCAGCCTCACCGGCCGCTTCGCCTCCGGCCTGACTGCTCTCCTCTGTCTTTCCTCTCTCTGCCTCGCCGCCGGCTGTCCTGGAATCGACTCCGGAAGCGACGGTTCCATCCGCCGCATCTCCTTTTGCAGTCTCCTCCACTTCGGTGCTGTCAGCCGCGCGCATATGCAGATTCGTCGTGATTCCGCTGGCCGCAATCATGGCGATCGAAAGGAACAATGCGATCCATTTTCTAAATGTATATTTTTTCTTCATGGTTCTTCTCCTCTCCCGGCTCTCTGCATCAGTGCTTTCTGCCGGCTCTGGATCTTCCTACCCGAAGAATCACCGCGGCCGCGCACACAATGGCTGCCGCAATGCCGATAATCAGCAGAACCGTTCTCTTTGCCAAATGGCTGTCCGTATCTGCCTGATCAAGTTTGATGTTGCCCTGCGGCGTCTGCAGGTCGTCCGCCTGAACTCCGTCGATACTCACGTCCTGCGACTCATCGCTCCCGGCGCCGCCCGCAGCGTCCGCCGTGCCGGATCCCGCCGCACCGTTCTCCGCTGCGGCGGGTGTTCCGGTGCCTGTCCCGGCAGCTGCGCCGTTATCCGTTCCGCCTCCTGTCACGGCCGTGCCTGAAGCCGTCCCGCCAATCGGCGCTCCGGTCTCATCGTTCGTCGCCGCCGTCGTGCTCACACCCGTAGCGGTGTTCGTGACGACCGTCCTCGTGATCCCCGGAAGCACCCGATACGTCGTCGGACCATTGACGACGACCTCCTGAACCTCCTCGGTCGTGATGACGCTGGTCCGGAACTGTGTATTGCTCTCGTCGTAATAGTAAGCCGTGTACACTTCCCTCGGCGAAAAATAGCTGCCGGTCACGGAAGATGCCTGCCCGTCGACCTTAAGATAATGGACGCCCGCCGCGTCAAAACTCTCCGGGAACGCAATCTCCGAAACCGCGTCCGACGTCACGGTCTGCTGCCGGCTCTGGAGCACGCTTCCGTCCGCAATATTCACATATTGGATGCTGACGGTTCTCGTCTTTGTTTCGGAGGAATTGCTGTAGCCCTCCGGATCGTAGTAAACATACGCTGTGTGATCCGCGTCACTGTACTTGTGACTGAGGGTCTGATTTTCAAACTGTTTGTTAATGGTGTACTTTCTCCCGTCGGAGCTTTCCTTCGCCGAAAGCGCAGCCGGTGCTGTGAAAGACGCGGTTTCGCCCGGCTTCACTTCCACCGTCCTGTAGCCAATGCTCCGGTTCGTCTCAGAACTGTAGAGCAGGATGTACCAGCTGTACGGCTCCGTCGAGTCGTCGGTCAGCTTCTGATAATGCACCTGATACGTTCTCGCCGTATCCGATACTTTGTGGCTGATCGTCGTCTCCCCGACGGACCGATAGTAAACTTTCTTCCCGCCGCTTGTGACAGAGAAGCTCTTCGGCGCGATAAACGTAGAATCCCGGCCGGTCACGCGAAACGTCCGCGTCGTGATGACACTGCCGTCCGCATCGTCGATATACTGAACCGATACCTGATAAGAGGTATCCGTGTCCTCTTTCAGCCTGTAATATACGTTGACCACGGAGGAATCCGCGCTGTCATTTTCCTTATCCGAGCGGGCGTAAACTCTGGTTCCGGACGAAATGACCGGCTTGATCTGGTCTTCCGTTCCCGTAAAGGTGGAAAGCAGCGTGCCGTCCTCCGTCATGCATTTATATGTCTTCGACTCCGACGCATTGCCGTCCGTGTGCCGCTTGTATACAAATGTCAGGTTGCCCGTGACTTTCACCGGATCCGCGTCCGCCCGAAGCAGCGGCGAAGCCGCGCTCAAGCTCTGCCCTCCCGGACCTTCTTTCACATCATAATCCGTACCGTCTTTATAAAACGTCGACCGGACTGATATCGTTCCGTTCGGTCCCCAGGTGTCATCGGAACCCGCCTCATACGACGCGAGAACATCCCCGTTTTCCGTTACAAACTGAACTGTGTAGGGCTTTTCCTTCTGCTGCGCATCCTGCGTTTCGTCCGACACCGGCGATGAAGAGGGCAGAGTGCCGTTCACTCCGCCGTTATCTGCCCGCGCCGGCACCGCCGCTGCCGATGCGCCCAGCAGCACCGACAGGGCGATCGCTGAAGCCGTTACCAGCAGGTTTCTGCCGTTCGTTTTCTTTTTCATCTGCATCTCTTCCTCTCTTCTCCATCTGTCCGCCCGAAATCAGACCATCGTACGCCCGCTGGGCGCACCAAAACAACCGTGCGGCAATTTTAAAAAACCGTCTGCCGATTCAGCAAATGTCTGATTGATAAGGGGTAACGCAAAAAACGGCCGGTCCGGCAACAAATAAAAGCACTGAACCATTCTAATTTTACAGAAACCGCAATTGCGGCAGTAAAAACAGACGGCAGTGCTTTCATACCCGGCGTCGGACCCGATGAGCTGTAACCGCAAACCCCCTTACCAGCATACATATTCTGATATTTGCGATTGTAAAACAAGTCGACGAATATATATTTCGTTTTGCCTATTATAATAGTTCATAATCCGTTTCATGTAAAGCGGATTTGTATCATTTTTCAAAATGTTTTACATTTTTTCCACCATTTTTTTGGCGCACAGTCATGCAGGATCCCTATCTGGATTTGACTTCATTCCAGAGCCGGTTGTAGATTTCCTCGACGTCCGATCCCAGATAGGAATACGTCTCGCACCGTTCCAGAACCGATTCATCCGGAAAGGCGATCGGACTGTTCCGGACCGCAGGATCTTCGATCATCTGCTGCGCCGCCACATTCGGCGTCGAATACGTGATGTACTCGAAATTCTTCAGCGCGATGTCCGGCCGGCACAGGAAATTGATGAACTTTTCCGCATTTTCCTTGTGCTTCGCGTTCTTCGGCACAACCCACGAATCGATCCAGACGTTCGAGCCCTCCTTCGGCACCACGTACTCAAGATCCGGATTCTCCTGCTGCGTGTAGATGGCCTCGCCCGAGTAGATCACGCCGAGCGCCGCCTCATTTCCGATCATCTTGTCCCGGACCTGATCCACAACGTACGCCTGGACCAGCGGCTTCTGCGTCATCAGCAGCTGCTGCGCTTCCGTCAGCTCGCGGATATTCGTGGAATTCGCAGAATACCCCAGATATTTCAGCGCGACCGCAAACGCGTCCCGCACCGAATCCTGCATCAGGATGCTGTCCTTGTAGCGCGAATCCCAGAGGATCTGCCAGCTGTCGACCGGCTCGCTGACCATTTTTTTATTGTACAGGATGCCGATCGTCCCCCAGCAGTACGGCACGGAGTAACGGTTTCCCGGGTCAAACTGCTCCGACGTCTTCATGTACATATCCCCGATGTTTTTGATGTTCGGGATATTGTCCCAATTCAGCTCCGCCAGCAGATCATTGTCAATCATTTTCTGGATCATATAATCCGACGGGCAGACGCAGTCGTACGCAACCGCGCCGGACTTGATCTTCGGGTACATGATCTCGTTCGTCTCGAATTCCTCGTAAATGACGCGGATGCCGGTCTCCTCCTCGAAGATGTCGATCACATCCGGGTCGATGTACTCGCCCCAGTTGTAGACGATCACCTGATTCTGCGCCGCCAGCGTCTCTCCGGTCCGGCTCGAAAACCAGCCGACGACGAGCGCCGCGCACAGGATGCCCGGAAGAACACGCCCGAACACGAACCGGCGCGTGAAAATCCGCTTTCTTCCGTGCTTCGCCAGGTGCGCCGCGTTTTTTTGAAGTTCCTTTTTCGACTCCTTCATGGACGCCATGTTGACCGCCACAAGCAGCACGAAAATCATCAGAAACAGCAGCGTGGACAGCGAGTAGATCTCCGGCTTGATTCCTTTCCGAACCTCGGAGTAGATCTTTGTGGAGAGCGTATCGACTCCCGGTCCCTTCGTAAAATACGTCACGACAAAATCATCCAGCGACATCGTAAAGGCCAGAAAAAATCCGGACACGATTCCGGGCATGATATCCGTAAGGATGGTCTTCCGGAAGGCGTAGAACGGCGTCGCGCCCAGATCCAGCGCCGCTTCATAGATGCTCCGGTCCGTCTGCCGCAGCTTCGGCATGACGGAGAGAATCACATATGGAATGTTGAACGTGATGTGGGCGATCAGGATCGTCCCGAAGCCCAGCTCGATCCGGCCGATGATGAACAGCAGCATCAGCGATACGCCCATGACGATCTCGCTGTTCAGCATCGGAATGTTTGTCACGCCCATAAAAATCGTGCGCGTCCTCTGACGCATGCTGTGAATTCCGATCGCCGCCAGCGTCCCGATCAGCGTCGCCAGGAGCGCCGCGATCAGCGCGATCATCAGCGTCGTGTAAAACGCGTTCATGATCTCCTCGTTCTGGAACAGCGTCCGGTACCATTTCAGCGTAAAACCGCCCCACTTCGCCCGGGAGCGCGACGAGTTGAAGGAAAGGACGATCAGCGTCGCGATCGGGGCGTACAGAAGGATCAGAATCAGGGCCATATAGACCCGCTTCAGTGCTTTCATCAAAAAACAGCCCCCTCTCCCTCACGGTCGTATCTGGCGCTGACCATCATGGACAGCACGATGAAAATCATCAGAACCATGGACATGGCAGAGCCCACGTTCCAGTCGTTCAGCTGCTTGAACTCCTGCTCGATCAGGTTGCCGATCAGAAGAATCTTTCCGCCGCCCAGAAGATCCGAGATCACAAACGTCGTCAGAGACGGGACAAATACCATCGTGATTCCGGAGATGATGCCCGACACCGACAGCGGAAGCGTGATTTTCCGGAAGGTCGTCCACAGGCCTGCCCCAAGGTCGCGCGCCGCCTCGATCACATCCCGGTCAATTTTGATCAGGACGTTATAGATCGGAAGAATCATAAACGGAAGAAAGTTATACACCATGCCGAAGACAATCGCGGCCGGCGTGTTGATCAGATGCGCGGCCGGCAGCCCCAGAAGGCGCAGGACACTGTTGATCACCCCGTTGTTTTCCAGAAGCGTCTGCCACGCGAATGTGCGGAGCAGGAAATTCATCCACATGGGAAGGACGAAAATCAGGACGATAAACGCCGACGATCCCACGTGCGCCCCCGCCAGGATCATCGCCAGCGGGTAGGCCAGCAGAAGGCAGATCAGCGTTCCCAGGATTGCCAGTCCCAGCGCCAGTCCCAGCGCCTTCATCGTCGTCGCGGTGAACACGGATGAAAAATTTGACAGCGTAAAACGGCCGTCCTCCTGAGATGTGAACGCGTAGTACACGATCATCAGAAGCGGAATGATGATAAAGCCCAACGCCCAGACCCCGTACGGAGCGGCGAGCCATTTTCTCTTATTCTTCAACGGTGACCGCCTCCTCGTCCTCAGATTCCGGCTTATTCATGATCTGGATGTTGAAGGGATCCACGCAGATTCCGACCTCATCCCCGACCGCGGCCATCCGCGTCCCGTGGACGATCAGCGCGGTGCCGTTCACCATCACTTCCATCTCATAATGGACGCCCTTGAAAATCAGGTTCGTCACACGGCCTCTCACGATCCCCTTCTCCGGCGGAACCAGCTCCAGATCCTCGGGCCGCAGCACCACATCCACCGGCCGGTTCTGCCCGAACCCGGTGTCCACGCAGACGAATTTCGTCCCGAGAATCTCCACGAGACGGTCCTCGATCATAATGCCGTCCAGGATGTTCGAATCTCCGATAAAGTCCGCCACAAACGCGTTCTGCGGTTCATTGTAGATGTCCTCCGGCGTCCCGATCTGCTGAATATAGCCTTGGTTCATCACGACGATCGTGTCGGACATGGTCAGCGCCTCCTCCTGATCGTGCGTCACATAGACGAAGGTAATTCCCAGTTCATTTTTCAGCCGCATCAGTTCATACTGCATGTCCTGCCGGAGCTTGAGATCCAGCGCACCAAGCGGCTCATCCAGAAGCAGAACCTTCGGCTCGTTGACGATCGCGCGGGCGATGGCGACCCGCTGCTGCTGGCCGCCGGACAGCGCCGACGGCAGCCGGTCCTCATACCCTTCCAGATTCACGAGGCGCAGCGCGCTGCGGATCTTATCGCGGATGTACGCCTGCGATTTCTTTTTAATTTTGAGTCCGAACGCAATGTTTTCCTCAATTGTCATGTGCGGGAACAGCGCGTAGCGCTGGAACACTGTGTTCAGCTGGCGCCGGTTCGGCGGAAGAGCGGTGATGTCCGCCCCGTCGAACAGCACTTTTCCGCTGTCCGGCTGCTCAAATCCGCCGATAATCCGCAGCGTCGTCGTTTTTCCGCAGCCGGACGGGCCCAGCAGCGTCAGAAATTCATTTTCGCGGATGTAAAGGTTCAGATCATCCAGAACCGTCACATCATCAAAACTTTTTGTGATACCGACAAGGTCGATCAGCTTGTTTTTCATCGCAGTCCTCCGTAAAGACCGGCTTTTCCGGTGATTGTACCCTGATTTTATACGGACAGGCACTCCCCGTGCAACCCCTGAATTGTAAAGTCGTAAAATGGGGCGGGAAGTTTTCGTAGTTTACCTGAAACAGCAGATTGGCTATAATAGGTACCATGTGTAAAAATGAACGATAAAATGAGGTGGAACTGAGATTATGAAAGAACTGATGCATACACTTACTGATTTCTCCGTGCGGCTCGACACGGCTGTCTGGGGCATCCCCATGCTGATCCTGCTGCTCGGAACCGGCATTTTCATGTCCTGGCGGCTCGGTTTTCTGCAGTTCCGGCGGTTCGGATCCATCATGCGCCACACGGTCGGCCGCCTCTTCTCAAAGCACGAGAACCGCGAAGGAACCCTCTCCCCGATTCAGGCGCTCACGACCGCCCTGGCCGGCACGGTCGGCACCGGCAATATCGCCGGAGTCGCCGGCGCGATCGCCATCGGCGGTCCCGGGGCAATTTTCTGGATGTGGATCGCCGCGCTCTTCGGCATGTGCACAAAATACGCCGAGATCATTCTCGCCGTCCGCTACCGCAAGCAGAACGTGAAGGGTGATTTCGTCGGAGGCCCCATGTACTACATCAAAAACGGCCTCGGAAAAAAATGGCAGTGGCTGGCGGCAGTCTTCTGCATCTTCGGCATGTGCGCCGCCATCGGCACCGGATGCCTGACACAGATCAACACCATCGCCACCTCCATCGGTTCCGTCTTCCAGTCCTTCAATCCGGAGATCGACCGGGAGCTTCTGAATCTGATCTACGTGGTGATCGGCGTCATCGGCGCCATCCTGACGATCCTCGTCCTGTTCGGCGGACTTCAGCGGATCGGAAGTGTCACGGAGAAACTCGTGCCGGTCATGGCTGTCGTCTACATCGTGGCGGCGCTGGCCGTCGTCGTGTCCCACGGGAACCGCGTCGGCACCGTCCTCGGAGAAATCGTCTGCGGAGCGTTCGCTCCCTCCGCCCTCGGCGGCGGTCTCGCCGGTACGGCGATCCAGCAGGCGATGCGCGCCGGATTCGGGCGCGGCATCTTTTCAAATGAGGCCGGCCTCGGCACCGCTCCTATCGCTCACGCGGCGGCCGACGTCGATCACCCGGTTCAGCAGGGAATGTACGGCGTTTTCGAGGTATTCGCGGACACGATCATCATCTGCACGCTGACCGCGCTCGCGATTCTCTGCTCCGGATGCGCCCCGCAGTTTTACGGTTCCTCCGCCGGCACCGACCTGACGATTATGGCCTTCTCCACCACCTTCGGCGGCCGGGCCGCTTCCATTATCATCGCTATCTGCATCACGATGTTCGCGTTCTCGACCCTGCTCTCCTGGAGTCTGTACGGCGGGCGCTGCATGGAATTTCTGTTCGGAAGCCGCGGAATGCTCGCCTATCAGGCGATCTACGTTGTTTTCGTGGTAGTCGGCGCCCGGACAAGACTCGACATCGTCTGGAACCTGGCGGACAGCATGAACGCGCTTATGGCCATCCCGAACCTGATCGCCATCCTCGCGCTCTCGCCCGTCGTCGTGCATCTGACCCGGGAATACTTCTCCTCTAAATCCGGAAAAATTTAACGAATCGGCCGGGACAGACAAAAGCCGGGCCGTTTTGTTTTACGGCTGATTTCGCCTGCCGCAGACGGCGGTCTGATTCCGCAGAATCAGATCACAAGTGACGGCGCGGCGTATACGCGGGACTGCAGCTCCTGATTGAGCGCGTACAGTCCCTTCGGGTCGGAGCCGAACAGCTCATATTTGCGGATCAGATCCTCCGCGTTTTTCTCCTCTTCGCCCTGCTCCTTGACGAACCAGTCGAGGAACTGCATCGTGCGGAAGTCATTCACATCGTTCGCCGCCTTGTAGATGCCGTTGATCAGCGAGGTGACGTACTGCTCATGATTCAGCGCCGCCTTCAGCGGATCCATCGGATTCTCCAGCGCGATATCCGGCCTGTCAATAGCGTCAAAGGTGACCTTCTCCCCGTTGTTGTGCAGATACGTGCGCATCAGCATCGCGTGATCTCTCTCCTCCTGCGCCTGCACATCGTACCAGTTCGCGAAGCCATCCAGACCGATCTCATGAAAATAATTCGCGAAATCCAGATAGAGGTACGCGGAATAAAACTCTTTATTTACCTGAACATTCAACAGCTCTGTCACTTTCTTATCTAACATAGCGTCCTCCTGATATAAGTTTTACAAATAAAACAATTTACCTTCCTCCCTATTGTATCGCATCCTCGATCCGTTCGGAAAATAAATTTCAAAAAAGTGCTGGATCTTTCTCCCCTGCAGTGGTAATATAATTTCAGCATTTGTATTTTGTGCAATTAATTGTTGCTCAACCTATTGGAGGGGGAATTCCTGTGACACTCATCACCAAAATTTTCGCATCGCTCACCGCAGCCGAATTTTTTTACATTTTCTATCTTGAAACCATCGCGACCGTCTCAGAACGGACTGCAAAGGTGTTCGGCATGGACGTTTCCGAGCTGAAACGGCCGTCCGTAACCGTTCTGTTTAAAAATCAGGGCGTCTACAACGCGCTGATCGGAGTGCTGATCCTCGTAGCGGTCTTTGCATTTTCATCGGTAACCGCGCTCATCTTTCTGTTGCTTGCCATCGTCGCAGTCGCCCTGTACGGCAGCGTCACGAGCAATCCGAAGATCCTGATCATGCAGGGAGGAATCGCAATTCTCGCGCTGATCACCTGCCTGATCTGATCCATACATTTTAATCCGATTCATTTAACATAAGGAGGAATTGCTGCTATGAAAATTGTACCGGTAAAACTGTTCGAAGACGGATATATGACACAGCCGTTCGCGTTCGGAGGGGAGGACGGTCCCGCGGCCTTCGATCCGGCGGTCCGCTACCGATCCAGCCTGACAAATTATGTGATTGACACCGGAGACGAGGTGATTCTTGTCGATACAGGCACGCCGGACGCGTTCCCGGAACAGGTGCCGGATGAGAAGACGCCGATCTATATGGGCCGCAAGGTGGCAGTTTATACAGACGCGCTGAAGAACGCCGGCTACGCGCCGGAAGATGTGTCAAAAATTCTCGTTACGCACAAGCACGCCGATCACACCGGCGCTCTTTGCAGCTTTCCGAATGCGGAAATCCTCTGTTCCGAAACCGAAGCGCAGGCGGACGAGCTGAAAGCGCTTCCGAATGTCCGTCCGGTCGCTTTCACGGACGGCCCCTACGAAGGATTTGAAAAATCCCAGACAATCGCCGACGGAATTCATTATATTTTTGCTCCCGGACACACAGCCGGAAACTCCATCGTCATTGTCGAGGACGGCGGCCTGTTCTATATGATCCACGGCGATGTGACTTACACCGACGAGGCTCTGTACGAAAATAAACTGTCGATGGTATTTGAAGACAAGGCGGCTGCCCGGGCCACGCTGGACCTCGTCCGCGAATTTATCCGCCGCCATCCGACCGTCTATGTCTCCACGCATACGCCGCTCGGTTATGAAAATCTTGCGGCGAAACGCGTCACCGACCTGGAGCACGCGCCGGAGAGCATTCCGCCGAAAGCGGTGGAGGTGAAAAAAGCCACCGGAAAATACGTATGCCCGGTCTGCGGTTATGTCTACGATCCGGAAAAAGGAGATCCGGAACACGGCATCCCGGCCGGAACGCCGTTTGAAAATCTCCCGGCGGACTGGCGCTGCCCGCGCTGCAAAAAAGAGAAGGCAGCATTCGGCCGCGCCTGAACGGCGGTAAATTTTACGGTTTCCCGCCGGTTCGGAGGCCCCGCTCATGCTGCGCGTAGTAAAAAGCGTACTGCTGAAAAATTCCCGCATTTTCCGGGAAACGCGCAAAAGGATCGCGGCCTCCGTACTCCTCTTCCATCACCCGGGCGATCCACGTGTCCACCGGAACGACTCCCGTCCGCCCGTACGCGAACAGTGCGATGCACCGGGCCACCTTCTCACCGACTCCTTTAATCCGGCGAAAATAATCAATCAACTCTCCGTCGGAAAGGCCGGATGCCGCACCCGGATCAATCCGGCCTTCCGAAACCATAAGCGCGGCGCATCGGACATATGGGGCCCGGTATCCGAGTCCGCACGCCCTGTGGAGCTCTTCTTCCGACACGCGCGCGAGCGCCTGCGGCTCCGGAAACAGGCACACGGTTCCATCCTCCGTCTGCTTCCGCCCGCCGTACCGCTCCGCAAGAAGCTCAACTGCCCGGCGAATCGCCGGGATATTTTTTCTCTGAGAGACAATAAACGAGATCGTCGTCTCAAAGGGATCCTGCCGGAGTATGCGGATCCCTCTGCCACTTTCCGCCGCGCGCCTCATAAAACGGTCCTCCTGCGGAACGGACGCGCGGATCGCACTGTAATTCCGTCGAAGATCAAAGTAGGGAACCCAGATCTCCTCCCACTCGGACCGGCTGCAGTCTGCCTCACAGGTGACGCCCCGGCCGTCCTCACTGACCGGCCGGATCCGAAGAACCCTGTCTTTCGTGATGAACCGAAAATCGCCGTTTTCCTCTGAAGCCCGGAAGCACTGTCCGCTCGCGCAGATTTTCCCCGGATCAAAGTCATCCTCCACGCGCACTGTTATTCGATCTTTGTTCATAAAATAATCACCATCCCATGTCATTATACTGTATATTAATAAAAGTTTATCCACTTTTTTACCTATCTGTGGTACAGTAGACCCAATCAATTATTTGTATATTTGTGGAGGTAACAATATGACCACATGGACCCGATCTGAATTAAAAGAGAAAGCAAAATCCGGTCTGCACCATAATTACTGGAAATCAGTGCTGGCCGGCCTTCTGCTGATCATCGCGCTCGGGGCGGGCGGAGCCGTCAGTTCCGGCCTCAGTCTGCCGGGTACGTTCAAAACATTAAATGAAACCCGCTCCATCACGTATCAGGAGGATTCCGGAACGCCCGGATCCGACGGGTACTGGGAGGGCTGGAGCTACGAAGGCGGCGCCCGTTCATCCGGCGAATCCGATCCCTTCGGCTCCGCTCACTTTGACGATCACAACCGTCTCCTGCCTGAAAACGGCACGCTGTTCGGAGCCGGCGCCTACTGGTACGGCTTTGTATTCGGCCTGCTTGTCCTCGCCGCCGTTATTGTCGCGGCGATCGCGATCGCATGCGACATCCTTCTTCTCAATCCTCTGGAGACGGGAGTAAGCCGTTTTATGCTGATCAATCTGCATCAGCCATCGGACATCAAGGAAGTCGGATTTGCATTTGACCGCAATTACAAAAACACGGTAAGCACAATGTTTTTCCGCGACCTGTACATCTTCCTCTGGAGTCTTCTCTTCGTGATCCCGGGAATTGTCAAGATGTACGAGTACCGCATGATTCCGTATCTGCTGATCGACAACCCCGGGATGTCGCGCCAGGAGGCGTTCGCCCGCAGCAGGGCGATGATGAACGGTCAGAAATGGCGCACGTTCGTTCTTGACCTCTCCTTTATCGGATGGAATCTCCTTGGTGCCATCACCTTCGGAATCGTCGGCCTGTTCTATGTCGTCCCCTACCAGGCGATGACAAACGCGGCGCTGTACGAGAGACTGCGCGACGGCAATCCGTATCAGCAGCAGCCGGGCGGATGGAACCCGCAGGGCCCGGACGGCGGCTTCGGCGGCCCGGGACAGAACACCTGGAATCAGAACGGCTGGGGACAGAACCCGCAGAACCCGGGTACCTGGAGCCAGAACCCGCAGAATCCCGCTGCCTGGAGCCAGGGCCCGCAGAATCCCGCTTCCTGGAGCCTGGGTCCGCAGAATCCCGCTGCCTGGAGCCAGGGCCCGCAGAATCCCGCTTCCTGGAGCCAGAATATGCAGGAAAACAACAACCGCCCGGACCGGTCCGGTGATCCTGAACCGCAGGATACCGACCGTCAGACGGGCGTACAGGCCGTCGAAGCCGAACAGCCGGCGGCCGGCGCAAAGGAGCAGACAATTGAAGCTGCTCCCTCCGATTCAGGCGACAATCCGGTTTCCAACTCAGAGAATGACAATTCAACTACCACTGCCAATCCATAACATCAGCCGGATTACGCAGTCCCCGGAAGTTTGCTCCTTCCGGGGACTTTTTTGTGCGGTTGTCATAATTCTGCTTTTCATGTAGAATGAAAAAAACTGTTCGATTTTCACGAAGGAGCCTTCGAATATGTCCGGAATCCGATTCAACACACTGCGGCGCACGGCAGCCGCATTTCTATCCGCCGCGGCGGTTCTGCTCTCCTCCGTTCCTGCGGCCGCAGGAACGAACACGGAGAAAGCTGCAGAAACAGCTGCGGAAAAAACCGCAGAAACAACTGTGGAAAAAAACGCAGAAACGGCTGCCGGAGCATCCGGAGAGTTCGCGGAGCAGATCCGTGTGCAGTGCGAGGATAACTTCAGCCGCTATCTGAAAACAGGAGATCCGGAAGATCTTCAGGATCCTTCTGTCTGCACTTTGCCTTCCGTTCGGACAGCCGGAGCACTCCGGTCCGCCGCTTCTGCCCGCACGGGGCTTCCCGCCTCCTTTGATCTCCGCAGCAGCGGAACCGTCACACCTGTGAAGAACCAGATGGACTGGAACACATGCTGGAGTTTCGGCACGATTGCAGCGAGCGAGACCAGTATTCTTTCCGACCTCGGCAGGACATTCGCAGAGTTTCCGATCGATCTCTCCGAACTGCAGCTCGCGTGGATGACCCTGACGGCCCCCGACGCCTCAAAAACCGGTCTGAACGGCCAGAACGGCGAGGGTTACGTGACCGGATCCTCCGGCAGCGCCGCGGTTCTCTCCTCCTCCAGCAACGTCACGGCTGCCGCGCGCGCGATCGAGGCGGGAAGCGGTCCCGTCACGGAATCCGAGGTTCCCTATAAGAACCGGGAAGGATACACCGCAGTGTACGGCGGCTCCGATCTCTGGTATTACCCGGCGGACGGCGACTGGTCCGTCCCGGAGGATTACCGGTTCCGCCGCGCGTACACCCTCTCGGAGACACGCGTCATTCCTGCAGACAAAGTCTCCGGCCGGAACGCGGTCAAAGCAGAGATTGCCTCCGGCCATCCCGTCGACATCGGCTGCTATCTCCGGAAGGATGACACCATCTATTACAATCCGGATACGGCGGCAAGCTTCTGCAGCCGCGCGATCAGCAACCACGAGGTCTGCATCGTCGGCTGGGACGACAGCTACAGCAGGGATAACTTTAATGAAAACTGCCGTCCGGACAGCGACGGCGCATGGCTCGCAAAAAACAGCTGGGGATCGGAGCTCTCGGACGCTCCGGACCGGAACGCCTTCGGCATCACGGATGAAAACGGCAGAAAGACCGGATATTTCTGGATTTCGTACGAAGACCGGTCGCTGACGGACGCCGTTTCTTTTTACTACGACATCACCCCGGACGAAAATGATCTCACGGAACAGTATAATTATCTGAACGCGCCGGCGACGATGAAACTCACCGGCAGCCGGAAAACCCCGGCGGCAAATATTTTCACCATGGATGGGACTTCCGATCTCACGGCTGTGTCGTGCGAAACGCTGTCCGGCGGGGCCTCCGTCACCTATGAAATCTACAGGCTGAACAGCGGATACTCCGGCCCGACGGACGGAACTCTCATCACATCGCTGAACCGGACGTATCCCTATGCGGGATTTCACCGGGAAACCATCGACGCGGGAGCGAACGGGCAGCTGAAAAAGGGAGATGCCGTAAGCATCGTCGTATCGATCCGCGCGGGAGACGGCTCATCTGAGATACCGCTCCCCTACGGCTGGACTCAGGCCTTTGCAGACCGGCACAACGCAAATTACCCGGCTTCCCGGCTGACCGGTTATTACAACGGGGTCATCAATCCCGGAGAAAGCTTCGTCTCCGACGGAAGTTCATGGACCGATCTCACCTCCGTGATCGGGTCCGTCAGCTCAGCGGACAGCGGATATTATACCTTTGACAATCTCCCGCTTCGTATTTATGTAAGGCAGTCCGAAGAAAGCGCGGGATCCGATCCGACCGCGGAGCCGTCCGTCACGCCGACAGCGGAGCCGTCCGCAACACCGACCCCGGAGTCATCCGCAGCGCCGACCCCGGAGTCATCCGCAGCGCCGACCCCGGAATCATCCGCAACGCCGACCGCGGCGCCGTCCGTCACGGCATCAACGGCATCATACGGACCGGCGGCGTCTGAACAGGCAGCGGCGGACCGTTACACGGCAGTTTCCGTCTCTGCGGCTCCCGCCACGGTCAGCGGTTCCGCGGCATCCGGCGCAGAGACCGGCGACGCGAACCGCCCGGCCGCGCTCGCGGTGCTTTTCGCCGCCGCAGCAGCCTCCGCGCTCATTCTCATCCGCGCGCGGCGAAAACGAAAGAATTAACCGGTTCTTTTACACATTCTTCTTAATTTAACAGTATCATACAGTTTCGAATAACGATATTTGCAACCGGTTCTTCCGATCGATTATAATCTATCAGTTAACACGTGTACTGATATTATATCTCATGTCGTGTGTCGCTGCTGTTCTTCCTTCTTGGGAGCGATACGGCACGCCCGATCAAACGACAAGGAAGGTGCGCATGAATATCGTATTTATTACACCGACGACCGCTCTGAAGCGGTTTCCCGGCTACCGTCTGGCGGGAAAGCTGTACGGCCAGCCGAACTCCATCACGGGGCCTCTGATTCTCGGCGGGATCCTGAAAAAAGCCGGCCATCACGTCGAGGTATACGAAGAACTGAACGGCTCCGTCCCCTACCGCCGGCTTTTTAAAACTACGGACGTTTTCTGTATCAGCGTCATGACGTCAAACGCGCCGCGCGGGTATGAACTGGCTGATCTGATTCACGAAAAATCCGACGCGCGCGTCATCATGGGCGGCATGCACGTCACGACGCTTCCCGAAGAGGGCATCCGCCACGCGGATCAGATCATCACGGGAGAAGGCGAAAAGGTCATTCTCGATGTGGTTGAGGGACGCCGAACGGAAAAAATCGTCGAGGGAATTCCGATTAAAAACCTCGACGAAGTGCCCTGGCCGGATTACTCCATTCTGAAAACTCCCTGCGAAGCGGCAAACGTCATCTCCACCCGGGGATGTCCCTACCGCTGTACCTTCTGCACCACGTCGCGAATGTTCGCCCCGTACCGGCAGCGCAGCATCGATAACGTAATCGGCGAGATCCGTATGTACAAGCGCATGGGATTCCGCTATATGAACTTCGAGGACGATAACTTTACCGCGGACAAGGAGCGCGCGAAGGAAATCTGCCGCCGCATGATCGCCAGCGTCGTACTGGGGCTCGACGCGGACAAAAAGGAAGATATCCGGAGAAACGTGCAGTTCGCGAAGAACATCGGCGCGTACCAGCTGCAGCCCGCGATCCTCACGCCGTATCCCGGCACGCCCGTCTACGAGCAGATGGCGAAAAGCGGGCGGATGCTCACCGGCGACTGGGCGCGTTTCGATATGATGAACGTCGTGTTCCAGCCGAAAAATATGTCCCCCTGGGAGCTTCAGGAAGAATTTTACCGCGCGGGCGCATATTTCTACGACGCAGAGTCGCCCGATGAGATCGGAAAGGTTTTCGGAAAAGAGTACGGGAAGCGGCGCAAGCGGTTCGGGAGAATGGCCCGGCTGGGCGTGTGGGGTGCACATTTCTGCTCCAAACACATCAAGGCGTCGATTTATTACAAGCTGCGCAACTGCGACCGGCCGGAACCGGCTTCAAAGCTCCACATCCCTCTGACGGCTCATTTCACGCCGACGCACTGCCGGGAAAATGCAACCATAAACCAGCCGGTCTGACCGCGCATAACAAAAAAATGAAAGGATCTTCTCTCTGACCGGAGCGGTCAGGGAGGGGGGCCTTTCTTTTTCTCCGCGCCGAAAAAATGCCCGCTGCGCTGTCATTTTCGACAGAATTCTCCGGCCTTTTCCGGCGTTTTGACAATTATTTAATGTACAATAAATAAACATGATTCTATGCGGCCACCTTCCTGTTGACATCATTTTTTTGTAAAAATATAATAACTATAAATGTACAGATGACAGTATTTTTCACTTGTTTGCGTGTCTGTTTTCTCATCCATCACTACATATTATAAGAAAGGATATCCAACATGTCTGATTACAACAAGCTTACAGACGAGCTCATCGACCAGATCCGGACCGCTGCAAACGGCCATGTTCTGACCGGTGAGGATGTCAGTGACGACTTCAGTCGGGATGAAATGCCGATTTACGGCACAAGCGCACCGGAAGCCGTCGTTCAGCCGCTCACGACGGAGGAGGTTTCCGCCGTCATGAAGATCTGCAACGACAACCGGATCGCCGTCACCCCGAGGGGCGCCGGCACGGGACTGGTCGGCGGCGCTGTTCCGCTTTACGGCGGCATCGTTCTCGACACGACGAAAATGAACAAAATCATCGGATATGATCTTGAGAACCTTGCGGTTACTGTACAGCCGGGTGTCCTTTTCAAGGATCTCGCGGATGACTGCTCCAGGCAGGGACTTCTCTACCCGCCGGATCCGGGCGAGAAGCTGGCATGTCTCGGCGGAAATGTCTCCACAAACGCCGGCGGCATGCGCGCCGTCAAGTACGGCACGACCCGCGACTATGTCCGCGCCATGACGGTCGTTCTCCCAAACGGTGAAATCACCCATTTCGGCTCCAACGTCAGCAAAACCAGCTCCGGCTACAGCCTGATCAACCTGATGATCGGAAGCGAGGGCACCCTGGGCGTCATCACCGAGCTCACGCTGAAAATTGTTCCGGCTCCGAAGAAGATTGCCAGCCTGATCATCCCGTTTGAGGATCTCGAGGCGGCGATCTCCACCGTTCCGAAGATCAAAATGGCGAACCTGAACCCGCAGGCTCTTGAGTTCATGGAGAAGGAAATCGTCCTTTCCAGCGAGCGCTACATCGGCAAATCGGTCTTCCCGCAGAAGATCGACGGCGTCGAGGCTGGCGCTTACCTGCTTGTCACCTTCGAGGCGAAGGACGAGGACGAGCTGAACGATCTGATTGACGAAGCCAGCGAGCTTGTCCTTGAGGCGGGCGCGATTGACGTTCTGATCGCGGACACCCCGTCCAAGATGAAGGATGCGTGGGCGGCAAGATCTTCCTTCCTTGAGGCGATCATGGCGGAGACAAAGCTCCTCGACGAGTGCGATGTGGTCGTTCCGATCACGCACATCACCGAATTCCTCACCTTCGCGAACGCGACGGCGAAAGAGTGCGATCTGACCATCAAGAGCTTCGGCCACGCCGGCGACGGAAACCTGCACATCTATGAGTGCAGCAACGACCTCACCGAGGATGTGTTCAAGGAGCGGGTCGACGCGTTCTTCGAGAAGATCTACGCAAAAGCGACCGAGGTCGGCGGTCAGGTATCCGGCGAGCACGGCATCGGAAGCGGAAAGATCAAATATCTGCGCAAATCGCTGGGCGAGACCAATATGCAGCTGATGCAGGGAATCAAGAAAGTATTCGATCCGAATCTGATCCTGAACCCGGGCAAGATCTGCTATATTCCGGAAGACTGAATGTTCGGCCATCACGTTGTAAATACAATTTATACACAGGAGGGTAACCATGGCATACATTATTTCTGATGAAGGCAAAGACCTGTTAAAGGACGTTCATGATTTTTGCGAGAACGAAGTAAAAGAGCAGAGCAAGGAGTTTGATCTTTCCGGCGAATGGCCGCAGAATATTTACGATATGGCGGCTGAGATGCAGCTCGGCACGCTGGATGTTCCGGAGGAGTTCGGCGGCCCGGGACTGTCCCGCATCGATCACGCGGCAATTCTTGAGGAGATGGCAAAAGCCGACGCAGGCTTCGCAACCTCTTTCATGACGAACGGCCTTTCCCTTCATCCGATTGAGTTCGGCGGCACAAAAGAGCAGCTGAAATCGGTCTACGATGTGATCCTCAAGGGCGGCTTCGGCGCGTTCTGCCTGACCGAGCCGAACGCAGGATGTGATGTATCGAACGGTTCCACCACGGCTGTGAAAGACGGCGACGATTACATCATCAACGGAACAAAATGCTTCATCACCAACGGTCCGGTCGCTGATTTCTTCACGGTCTTCGCGAAAACCGATAAGTCCGCAGGCGCAAAGGGCATGAGCGCGTTCCTGATCTTCAAGGGAACACCGGGCCTGTCCATCGGATCCCACGAGAACAAAATGGGAATCCGTCTGAGCCAGACGAGCGATGTCATCCTCGAGGATGTCCGCGTACCGGCCAGCGCAATGCTCGGCAAAGAGGGCGACGGCTTCAAGATTGCCATGAAGACCCTGGATATCGCCCGCACATGGTGCGGTATCGTCGCAGTCGGCCTGGCGCAGAGAGCCATCGATGAGGCTGCTTCCTACGTCCGCACCCGCGTTCAGTTCGGAAAGCCCCTCGGAAGAAACGAAGTCATCCAGTTCAAGCTGGCTGATATGCAGATGGCTACCGAGGCTGCCCGTCAGCTCTGCGCTTACAGCCTGACCCTGATGGACCGCGGCGAGGATTACACCGTCGCTTCCGCAACCGCAAAGTGCAAAGCGGGCGACGCTGCGATGTACTGCACGACCGAGGCGGTTCAGATTCTCGGCGGATACGGATTCAGCCGCGATTATCCGGTTGAGAAACTGATGCGCGACGCGAAGATCTTCCAGCTGTTCGAGGGAACCAATGAGATCCAGCGTCTGGTCGTCGGCAGAAGCGTAGTTGGTAAGTGCTGATAAGGGAGAATGAAAAAAATGGAATTTTTAGTATGTGTAAAGCAGGTTCCGGATGATTCCGTAGAGATTCATCTGAATCCTGAAACCGGTACACCGGATCTGTCTCAGGCAGATCCGGAGGCCGGAGCATTTGATACATACGCGGAAGAGCTCGCCGTCCGCTTTATCGAGGAGAACGGCGGAAGCGTAACGGTTGTTTCCGCGGGAACAGACGACAACAAGACCTGCCTGAAGAACAGCCTTGCAGTGGGAGCGGGCGCAGCCTATCTCATCGCGGATGAGGGCACGGACTGTCTTGACTCCGCCCAGGTCGCGGATCTTCTCGCCGCTGCCGCGCCGAAGATCGAGGAGCAGGAAGGCAAAAAATTTGATGTCATCCTCTGCGGAAAAGAATCCACCGACGCGATCGGCGGTCAGGTCGGCGCTCTCCTTGCCGAGAAAATGAACCTTCCGCTGGTGGAAAACGCAGTTGAGATCAAATCCACCGACAGCGGAATCTCCGTAAAGCAGGAAACCGACACCGGATTCATGATGTACGAAGTCTCCACACCGGCGGTTGTCACCATCTCCAAACCGGACTACGACCCGAGATATCCGACCATCCGCAGCAAGATGGCGGCACGCAAGGCAAAAATCCCGACGCTGACCCTGTCCGATCTGGGCATCTCCGATCTCGCTTCCGAAGCTGCTGTTTCCTCTCTCGGATTCGCGGAGCCGAAAACGAGACAGGCCGGCATCAAGATCAATGAATCCGAGCCGGAAGAAGCCGTGAAAAAAGCGATGGACCAGATGATCGCTGACAAAGCGCTGTAAACAGGGAGGCAGATATGAAATATCTTGTATATGTTGAATTAAAAAACGGCAGGCCTTCCGGCGCGGCTCTGGAACTCGTTTCCGCCGCGAAAAAGGCAGGCGCGGATGCCGCTGCGGTTCTTGCTGAGAACGGCTGTGAGGACGCAGCCGCCGAAGCTGCGAAATTTGCGTCCGAAGTGATCATTCTCGACGGCGCCGCTCTGGATCCGAACGGCAGACCGACCGAGGATTATCTCACCGCTGCTCTTGCGAAGCTCGCTTCCGACGAGGGCGCGGACGGCGTTCTTCTTTCCGCAGCGCCCTTCAACCGAAACATCGCGCCGAGAATCGCGTCCCGCATGGGCGCCGGCTGCATCACCGACGTGATCGGCCTTTCGGCGGAGGACGGATCTCTCATCTTCACTCGTCCGTCCTACGGCGGAACCGTTCTTGAGAAGCAGAGCGTGATCGGCGGCAAAGTGGTCGCCACCGTCCGCAGCGGAAGCTTCGACGCGCCGGAGGAAGGCGCGGCTGCACAGCCGGTTCACAAGACCATCGCCGTGGATGACGCGGATCTCCGTGCGAAGATCACGGAGTTCATCGCCGAGGCGGGCGAGGTCGTCAACCTCGAGGACGCGGACGTCATTGTGTCCGGCGGCCGCGGCATGGGAAGCGAGGAAGGCTTCAAACTTGTGGAGGAGCTGGCGAATGAACTCGGCGGAGTCGTCGGAGCGTCCAGACCCGCCATTGAGAACGGCTGGATCGGCAGAACGCATCAGGTCGGACAGTCCGGCAAAATTGTCACTCCGAAGCTTTACATCGCCTGCGGAATCTCCGGTGCGATGCAGCACGTGTCCGGTATGATGGACAGCGGCTACATCGTGGCCATCAACAAGGATGAGGACGCACCGATCTTCCAGATCGCAGATGTCGGAATCGTCGGCGACGTGCACAAAATCCTGCCGCTGATGATCGACGCGGTCAAAGCGCATAAAGCGCAGTAACTGCTGACCTGTCCGCTTAATTCCATAACCATACCGTAAACAGCCTGGCTGCTGCTCCCCGAACGGATCGGGCGGGTATGCGCCGGGTTGTTTTACTGACCGCCTGTATTTCGAACCGGAGGGATCCATGCGCATCCAGATTAAACCGATAATTGAAACGGATTTTTCCGATCCGGCGCTGTCCGTCTACGCGGAGACGTCGGAAACCGCCCTGCTCCGCAGGAATGAACCGGCGCCCGGGCTCTTTATCGCTGAGAGTCCGAACGTGATCATCCGGGCACTCCGGGCAGGATATTGTCCGGTCTCATTTCTGATCGAAGCAGACCGGCTCGGGACATGCGAACCCGTCTTTGACGAGCTCGCGCACCGCCGGGAGGACCGTACGATCCCGGTATTTTCCGTCGGATCTGCGGCTCTGCGAAAGCTCACCGGATATCCCATGACCCGCGGCGTGCTCTGCGCGATGCAGCGCCGGCCGCTTCCGTCTCCCGGCGGCCTGATCCGGGACTCCCGGCGGATCGCGGTTCTGGAGGACATCGAAAATCCGACGAATGTCGGAGCAATCTTTCGCTCGGCAGCCGCGATGTTCATCGACGCCGTCATCCTCTCTCCCGGCTGCGCCGACCCGCTCTACCGGAGGACCGCGCGCGTCTCCATGGGAACCGTCTTTCAGATTCCGTGGACATTCGCGGGACGCGCGGAGCGCGATCTCAACGGACAGATCCTCTCTCCCGCCCGGCGGTGGCCGTCCGAAGCGATCCGTGATCTGAAAGAGGCCGGTTTTTTTACCGCCGCTCTCGCGCTCTCTCACGATACGGTCTCCATCGATGATCCGGCGCTTAAGGAGCACGAACGGATCGCCGTCCTTCTCGGAAACGAGAGCACCGGCATCCGGCCCGAAACACTGCGCTGCTGCGATGTCACGGCGAAAATTCCGATGGCACGCGGCGTCGATTCTCTCAACGTCGCCGCCGCCAGCGCCGTCGCCTTCTGGGAACTCTCGGACCGCCGCTGACCTTATTCCGATTTTTACAATTTTATTCCCGTCCAACTGCATAGTATGAAGAGCATAGAAATGATGAATGGACAAAGGCGTCCGGGGAAACCCGGGCGCTCTTTTTTTGAAAGGAGGCCGCAGATGTCAGAAAGAATCCCGGAACATCCGATCCTCGGCGTACAGAAAAAAGGACGGGTTGTCAGTTTTACATTGGACGGAAAAACGCTGCAGGGCTGCGAGGGCGAACCGATCGCAGCCGCGCTGAAGGTGAACGGTGTGATGGTTCACCGATACACGCAGAAGCAGCACCGGCCGCGCGGCATTTTCTGTGCCATCGGACGGTGCACGGACTGTGTGATGATTGTGGACGGTGTTCCGAACACCCGCACCTGCATCACCCCGCTCCGGGAAGGCATGAAGATACAGACCCAGTACGGTGTCAGCGCCGTCCCCTTCGATGATGGGAAACCGACGGCAGCTCCGAAGAAATAAAAGGGAGGCAGAGTATGCAGAGATTTGATTTAATCGTTGTCGGAGCCGGACCCGCCGGGCTTTCTGCCGCCATCGAGGCGGCGGAAAAAGGAATGCGCGTCATCGTTTTCGATGAGAATGCGAAGCCGGGCGGACAGCTTTTCAAACAGATTCATAAATTTTTCGGTTCAAAGGAACACCGGGCGCGCGTCCGCGGCTTCGTCATCGGACAGCAGCTGCTGGAGGAGGCGGATCGGGCCGGCGTTCAGGTTGTCCTTGACGCGACGGTCATCGGGCTTTATCAGGACAAGGAGATCGTCGTCAAAATCCGGGATGAAATCCATCATCTGAAAGGCGACGCGATCCTGATCGCGACCGGCGCCTCCGAAAATATGGTTCCCTTCGACGGATGGACGCTTCCGGGCGTCATGGGTGCCGGCGCGGCGCAGACACTCATGAATCTGCACGGCGTGCTTCCGGGGAAGCGGGTCCTGATGCTCGGCACCGGAAATGTCGGTCTGGTCGTCTCCTTTCAGCTGCTCCAGTGCGGCTGCGAGGTCGTCGCTCTGGCGGACGCGGCCCCGGCAATCGGCGGCTACGGCGTTCACGCCGCGAAGGTCGCCCGGTGCGGCGTCCCCTTCTATCTCTCCCACACCATCAGGGAGGCGGAGGGCACCGACCACGTCACGGGCGTGACAATCGCGAAGGTGGACGAGCACTTTCAGTTTATCCCCGGGACCGAAAAGCACTTTGACGTCGATACGATCTGCGTCGCCGTCGGTCTCTCTCCGATGAGCCAGCTTCTGAAAATGGCCGGCTGCAGTATGGTTGACGATCCGAAACGCGGCGGACAGGTTCCGGTCTGCGATGAATTCGGCGCAACCTCGATTCCCGGCATCTACTGCGCCGGAGATGTCTCCGGCATCGAGGAGGCCAGCTCCGCGATGATCGAGGGCCGCATGGCCGGCGAAGCGATCGCAAGATACCTCGGCTATATCCCGGAAGCCGACTGCAAACAGGCGGAAAAGCAGCTCGAGCGCGGCCTCTTTCAGCTTCGCCGCGGCATGTTCGCGCCGGGACGGAAAGGGACGAAGCAGGAGACGACCGACGAAGGAATCCGGCTCTCGCAGACGCTGCTCACGAAGGGCTATGTGGCAGACGATGAAATCGAACGGTTCCCGGGCGTCACCCACCGGGTCGGCGTCCATCCGGTCATCGAGTGCACGCAGAACATCCCGTGCAACCCGTGCCAGGACGTATGTCCGAAGCACTGCATCTCCATCGGCGAAAACATCACATCGCTCCCGACCGTCGTTCTGGACAGTACCTGCATCAACTGCGGAATGTGCGTCGCCGGATGCTCCGGTCAGGCGATCTTTCTCATCGATGAGGATAAGGGCGACGGCACCGCGGAGATCACGGTTCCCTACGAATTTCTCCCGCTCCCATCCGAGGGCGATACGGGAACGGCGCTCGGCCGGGACGGACAGCCCGTCTGCGGCGCATCCGTCGTCCGCGTCCGCAGAAGCAGCGCCTTTGATAAAACAAACCTGCTGACAATCAGTGTTCCGAAGGAATATGCCATGAAAGCGCGTTTTTTTAAACGCTGCGGATAAGGAGGCGGTATTATGAATCAGGTGAATGACAGAAACAGAGACATCGGTCCTTTCGTTCCGCAGCCGGACGATGATCAGATCATATGCCGCTGCGAAGAAGTAACAAAGGGTGAGATCCGCCGCGCGGTACACGACGGAATGTGGACCATCACCGAGGTGCGCCGCTGCCTCAGAACCGGAATGGGTCTGTGTCAGGGCCAGACCTGCGCGAAGCTTGTAAAGCGGATCGTCGCGGCGGAGCTCCATATACCGCAGTCCGAGCTGGAGCCGGCCACAAGCCGCGCGCCGATGCGTCCGATCGAAATGCGGGTATTCGCGAACGAGGACGGGGAGGTGAAGACAGATGAATAAGACAGCAGATGTAATCGTCATCGGCGGAGGAATCATCGGCTGCGCTGTGAGTTATTTTCTCGCGAAGCGCGGCGTCCGCGTAATCTGCCTCGAGGGTTCCGACAACATCGGAAACGGAGGATCCAGCCGCAACGGCGGCGGCGTCCGCCAGTCCGGACGCGACCCGCGAGAACTTCCTCTGGTGATGTACGGAATCAAAAACTACTGGCCGACGCTCTCGGATGAGCTGGACATCGACTGCGAGTATCATCAGGAGGGCAATCTCCGCCTCGGAAAAACGGAGGCTCACAAAAAAATTCTCACCGGCCTTACGGACCGCGCCCGGGCAGTCGGCCTCGATGTCCGGATGATCGACGGCGACGAGGTCCGCGCCATCAATCCGTACCTCTCCGACGAGGTGACCTGCGCGAGCTGGTGCCCGACGGACGGTCACGCAAATCCGCTGACCACGACGCTCGGCTTCTATAAGACGGCGCGGCGTCTCGGAGCGCACTTCATCAGCGGAGAAAGGGTCGTCGCGCTGAAAAAAATCCGGGGAACGCTCCGTCAGGTTCTCTGCGCTTCCGGAGATGTGTTTGAGGCGGACACCGTCGTCCTGGCCGCGGGCTTTGCCTCAAGAAAAATCGCCGAAACCGTCGGGATCGATCTTCCCATGCAGGAGATCACTCTGGAGGCCCTTGTGACGGAGGCGGAGCCGCCGATGTTCAACCAGATGCTGGGAACGGCGGAAGCAGACTTCTACGGCCATCAGACGAAACACGGCTCCTTTGTGTTCGGAGGGACCTCCGGGCTCGAGGGATTCACAACCGACGACGGAACGCCGATGACCGACAGCCGGTCCGCTCCCTGTTTCTGCCGCGGCATTATCAAATACTTTCCGAACCTCGCGAAGGCGAAAATCGTCCGGACCTGGGCCGGATGGATGGATCTCACCGCGGACAAGGTACCGATCCTGGGCACCGTCCCGGAAGTTCCGGGGCTCGTGCTCGCCTGCGGCTTCTGCGGTCACGGCTTCGGCATCGCACCGGGCGCGGCCAGCCAGATCGCCCAGCTGATCACGGAGGGAAAGACGGACGTCGACCTCTCAGATCTCCGCTATGACCGTTTTACCGCAAAGGCATGATCATGGAAATCTGAACACCAATCGCTATCCGGGAGTCTTCAGCATGGATTTTCACAAGGACCAGTTATACGCGACCCAGCCCTACTTTGTATTTGACACCCAGGGCTTCCGCCAAAAAATTTTTCTCCGGCACGGCCTCTCGCACGTCTATACGTACCGGGTACGCAAAGGGCAGCTTCTGCGCGCCGTTCCGGATGCGTGCATCGATGTGATCTTCCGTTACGGGAAGGAGGGCACCCTCTCCGGCTACGCCGTCGGAACCCGCCTCCGGTACGAGGAGACCGCCTCTCCCGATGACGCGGAGATATTCGGCGCCCGGTTTATGCCGGGAGCAAAACCGGAAATGCTCCGCCCTTCCATGCGGGAACTTCTCGCCAGAAACATCCCGCTCGCAGAGGCGCTTCATTCAGATGGCTCCTGGATCGATGCCATGCGGAAGGCCCGGACCTTTGAAGAACGGACCCGTGTATTCTGGGAAGAGTATGACCGGTCGCAGCAGCACACCGATCCGCCCTATGGAAAATCCGCTCTCATCCGGACCGTAAAACGGCTCGCCTACGAATCCGACGGCCGCATCCGCGTGCACGAAATCGCGCGTCAGACCGGTTATACGGAGCGGTATATTCACCGGATCTTTCTCGAAGAGATGGGCTTCTCCCCGAAAACATTCTGCAAGATCATCCAGTTTCAGCGCGCGCTTCAGCTGCTGAATTACGGAGATCCGGCCACCATGACCGACGCGGCCGCCGCGCTCGGCTATTATGACCAGCCGCAGTTCATCCGGGATTTCACCCGCTGCGCGGGGATCACCCCGAAGCGCTATCTGCGCCTCGCGAAGGAACGGGACTACCGGAAAATCATCGCATCGACGGTATATGCTCCGGAAGCAGAAAATTCACGGATTGAACAATTCAGAATGGAGGACGAATAGTTCATGTATTCTCTGTGAACAACATCGCTCTGCTTCCGATTTTTACAATTTCATCCGGAACCGCTGCGCTATGATACGCATAAATTAATGAACGGTACACGCAGCAAACCCACCGCGGTTTAGACAAGGACGTCTGACAAAACAGTCAGGCGTCCTTTTTTGCAGGAGGAAATGATTATGGAATTTTCAAAAATTGAAGTCATCACATCCCTGAAACGTCTCGGCAGCCTGAAATCCGCTCTCGGAAAAGTCGGAGTCCACGGAATCACCGTCGTACAGGCGATCGGCTGCGGCGTTCAGAACGGCACGCAGGAATATGAGCCGGAGCTGAACGATGAGATGGAACTGCTCCCGAAACAGATCGTCATCGTGCTGGTGGAAAACAGCAAGGTCGACGAGGTTGTCGATGTGATCAAAAAGGAGCTCTTCACCGGCCACATCGGCGACGGCAAAATCTTCATCACGCCGATCTCAAACGTGATCCGCGTGCGGACCGGCGAAGAAGGAGAAGACGCGCTGAAATAAATCGGGGCGCGACGCCCCGGAAAGGACCCGCTTATGGATGAAAGTAAAAAACTCGGATTTCCCAGCATCCTGGCAACCGGAGTCGGACTGATCGTTGCGACGAGCTGTCTTCTGTCCCTGGGGCAGGGCGCCGGCGCGCTGGGCACCGGATTTATCGTATCGATGGTCATGGCCTGCATCATCAATATTCTCTCGGCGCTCTGCATGGCCGAACTGAACGCCGTGATGCCGAACCTGACCGGAGGCCTCGCGCAGTACACGCTGGCCGGCATGGGACCGTTCGTGACAATCGTGACGATGGTCGGAGGCTACCTTCTCTGTCAGACCATCGCAGGATCCGTCGAATGCGCGATGTTCGGAAACACGATCAACTCCGCCTTCAGCACGGGGCTGCCGTCCTCCTTCTTCTGCATCCTTCTTCTCGCCGCCCTGATCATCGTCAATCTTCTCGGTGTCGATATGTTCGCAAAGATCCAGGACGTTGTCGTCTACGATCTCGTCATCTCTCTCGTGCTGATGGGCCTGATCGGAATCCTCGGTCTCGCCTTCTTCCTGTTCATCGGATGCGAGTTCGTCATTCCGCTCTCACCGAACGCCAGAAACGCCCGCCGCAACATCCCGCTGGGCATGGTGATCAGCCTTGTTCTGATCTGCGGAATGCAGGTTCTGGTAATCTTCGGGATGCACCATTACACAAAATGGGCGGATCTGGCGGTCAGCGCGTCCCCTCACGTCCTGTACGGGACCGCGCTTCTGGGGAAAGCCGGCACAATCTGGATGGTGCTGGTGTCTGTGTTCGCGGTGGTCAGCACCGTCAACTCCTGCATCAACTTTCTCTCCAGCATGTGCGCAGGCATGGCGAAGCTCAGCCTTCTGCCCGGGGTTTTCTGCAGAAAAAACAAGCGCGGCGCCTATTACGTGGGAATCCTGATGATCGGCGGGATCATGATCTTCGTCAATGCGACGGGGCTCTCGAACAGCAGCTCCCTCTCCTTCATGATCCTGGTTGCAATGGTTTTCTGGATGATCTCCTACATCGTCCAGGATATCAACGTCCTGATCTTCCGGAAACAGTTCCCGCGGATGCCGCGGACCTTCCGCGTTCCGGGCGGGCCGATCATCCCGATTCTCGCGATCATCGGCAACGCGTTTATGATCTTTCACATCGACGGCGACCCGGCGGTACGCAATTCGATCTTCCGGATCGACGGCATCTGCTTCATCATCCTCGCCCTCTACGCGGTTCTGTGGTGCCGCCTGGTGCTGAAGCGCCCGCTGTTCAAGCACTACGAGATGAAAGACGTGATGGCGATGGAAAATGACCTGTACCTTCTGGCCCATAAACAGACGAAACGTAAGGAGGATGCGTGATATGATGAATTCCAGTATTGATTTTCTATATTTGAATGAAGACGACATGATCGCCGCAGGCGTCGAGGATATGGCCGGCTGCATCGACGCGATGGAGGAAATGTTCCGGCTCATGAAGGTCGGCGACTACCGGATGGGAGGCGCAAACGGAAACTCCCACGGAAGCATGGTCATGTTCCCGAAGGAGTCGAGATTTCCGGAGATGCCGGTCGACGGACCGGACCGCCGCTTCATGGCGATGCCCGCATACCTGGGACTCCCCTTCGATATGGCCGGCGTGAAATGGTACGGTTCGAACGCGGAAAACCGCAAAAAGGGCCTGCCGCGTTCCATCCTGATGCTGATTCTGAACGACAAGGACACCGGCGCTCCGAAGGCTTTCATGTCCGCCAACATCCTGTCCGCCTACCGGACCGGAGCCGTCCCCGGCGTCGGATTCCGCCACTTTGCGCCAAAAGATGCGAAAACCGTCGGCATTGTCGGTCCGGGCGTCATGAGCAAAACGGCGCTGATCGCCGCTCTGACCGTACGCCCCGGCATCGAAACAGTAAAGGTCAAGGGCCGCGGAAAAGCGTCGCTGGAGCGGTTCATCAGCCATATGCAGAAGCGGTACCCGGCAGTTTCCTTCGAGGCGGTCGATTCCATCGAGGACGCGGTTCGCGGCGCGGATATCGTGTCCGTCTCCACCTCTTCCCCGACCGGCGATCCCTCCGCATATCCGTATATCAGCGAGGACTGGATCAAGCCCGGTGCGATCATCGAGACGACCGCCGCGCTCCGCTTCGATGACGATTTTCTGATCCATCGGGCGCGCACGGTCACCGACAACATCATGCTCTATGAGGCATGGGAGGAAGAGATGAAGCCGAACGCCTACAACACGATCCCGATCCCCGCCGTCAAGGTTGAAGATCTGATCGCGGAAGGGAAAATGTCAAAAGACCAGATCGACGATCTCGGCGATATCCTGATCGGAAAGAAGCCGGTACACCGGCGCGAGGACGAGATCACAATTTATTCCGTCGGCGGAATGCCGACCGAAGACGTGGCATGGGGGACGATGGTCTACCGGAATGCGCTGAAAAAGGGCATCGGACAGAAACTGAATCTCTGGGATGCCCCAAAATGCGCGGTGTAAACGGATCAGCCCAGCGCCGTATCCAGCGCCATCATCAGGCAGAAGCCCAGAGCAAACGCCAGCACTCCGATATTGGAATGTTTCCCGTGTGACATCTCCGGGATCAGCTCCTCCACAACCACATAGATCATCGCACCGGCTGCAAAGCTGAGAAGATACGGCATCAGCGGGATCAACAGGCCGGAAAGCCAGATTGTTACAAGGGCGCCTGCGGGCTCCACCGCCCCGGACAGCATACCGCTGCCGAACGATCTGGCTTTCCCGTTTCCCTCCGCGTACATCGGCATGGAAATGATCGCACCCTCCGGAAAATTCTGGATCGCGATTCCGATCGACAGCGCCAGCGCGGCAGACGCGGTCAGCTCCGACACGCCGTGCAGATATCCCGCGTAAACCACCCCGACTGCCATCCCTTCCGGAATATTATGAATGGTGACGGCCAGCATCATCAGCGCATTATTTTTCAGCCGGCTGCGCGGTCCTTCCGGCTTTTCCGCGTACCGGTGCAGATGCGGCGTCAGATGATCCAGCATGAGAAGAAACAGGATGCCCAGCCAGAAACCTGCGGCTGCCGGCAGAAACGCAAGCCTCCCGAGGTTTTTCGCGTCATCCATCGCCGGGATCAGAAGGCTCCAGATCGCCGCCGCGACCATGACGCCGGCGGCGAAGCCGGTCAGAAAACGCTGCAGGCGGTCCGACAAACGATTCCGCAGCAGAAACACACAGGCGGATCCTGCGGCCGTCCCGATAAAGGGAATCGCGATTCCAATGATTGTTTCTCTCATACAATTGATTCCTTTCCCTTTTCTTACTCTTCACCCAGTACCATATCATATCTGCCGGAAGCTGTGCGGAAAAATCCTCAATTTTCTATTTTTCTAATCCACAACCGGATTAATATTTGCCGTTTCCGGCCATTGATTCCGGTCACTGATTTCGGTCATTCATGCCGGAGACATTCAACCGGGCTTTGATGCGCCGCTTTTCTGGCCGGGTAGATGCCGAAAAACATGCCGATCCCCATCGATACACCGGCCGCCGAAAATATAACCGCCGGTGAAATAATCAGTTTCATTCGGATCGCCGCACAGATCACGGCGGAAAGAGCCGTTCCCGCAAGGATTCCGATTGCGCCTCCCAGAACGGCGATCATTGCGGATTCCGCCAGAAACTGCAGCGTGACGGATGCCGTCGTTGCGCCGACGGATTTCCGGATCCCGATCTCCCGCGTACGTTCCGTCACCGATACAAGCATAATATTCATGACGCCGATGCCGCCCACCACGAGCGAGATCGCGGCCACGAGCATAACGAACATCGTCACGGTTCCCATGAGGCGGTTCATCTGATCAAAGGTATCCGTAAAGTTCTGCACCAGAAAATAATGGTCGTTCTGCGAAATCTGATGCCTGCGGTTTAACAGTTTCAGCGCCTCTTCCGCCACTTTCCCTGTCTCCACGCTCCCGTCGCACAGAAGATACGCGCCGGAGAAAGATTCCGTATCATACCCCCAGTCCGCCAGCGAAGAGACCGGCACGTCCAGACTCACATCCTCTTCTCTGTTCATCAGGTCGAGCAGGGAGTGATCCTCCCCCTTCACGGTATCCAGAAGGCCGACGACTTTGTAGGTGAGGGTTACATTCCCGGAGGTAACGGGAAGATTCATGCCGACGACAAGATCGGTTCCGAACAGCTTCATCGCATCCGTCCTCTTCATCACACAGACCCGGCTTCCATTTTCAACATCCGTTTCCGAAAGATTTCTCCCCTTCACAATCTCCATGCCGGAATGCCGGATCTTTTCAAGGACGGGTGTCCCTCCGGATATACTGAGGCTGAAATTCCCCTTTCCCGTCTCCGTGCTGCCCCCGACCGAATAATACGGAGTCACGCCTTCCACCCCGTCCGACGCGCCCACAGCCTTCAGATCTTCCGGTGTAATCCACTCATCCGCGGCAGCGCCGTCATTTCCCACATAGAGAAAGATCTGGCCTCCGCCGATATTCTCCAGCGTCTCTGAAAACGTCCGCGAAAAGGCATTCCCCACCATGGTAATCGTAATCACAGACGCAATCCCGATAATGATCCCCAGCATCGTGAGGAAGGAACGGCCTTTATTGCGGCGGATATTTTCAAATGCCATGCTCAGATATTCCGCAAGCTCTCCCATAGAATCTCCCGAACCTCATACCGGCTCTCTATGCTCCGTCATTTCTCATGAAACCGCGGAGACTGCCGCATCCCTGCCCGATTGATCCGGCACCGGAATGACCGCATCTCCGACATGCAGGCTGTCCGGAAGGCTCCGGAGATTTCCTGTCCAGGTCCTCTACCGTCTCGTTTCCCTCGAGAAACTGTGCGTACGGATCCTCCGCAGCATTCTTCCTGTCCTCTGCGCTCATCATAATCCCCTCACCTGATCCTCTGTGATACGCCCGTCTCCGATCCGGATTATTCTGTCCGCACTCTCCGCCACCTTCTGATCGTGTGTAATCAGCAGAATCGTTTTCCCTGCCTGATGTATTTTGCCGAAGATATTCAGGATCTCCCCGCTGGATACAGAATCCAGATTTCCGGTCGGCTCATCCGCAAGGATCACCGGCGGCCTCGCGACCAGCGCCCGGGCAATCGCCACCCGCTGCTGCTGTCCTCCCGAAAGCTGAGACGGAAGATGATCCATTCTCTGCCCCAGTCCCACCAGTGCGAGCGCCGCTTCCGCCAGCCGTTCCCGCGTTTCCCTCCGGACTCTGCGGTAAACCAGGGGCAGTTCCACATTCTTCCGGGCAGTAAGTGCGGGAATGAGGTTAAATCCCTGAAACACGAATCCGATCTCCCTGCTGCGGATCCGTGAGAGCGCGTTATCATCCAGTCCTCCCACATCCCATCCGTTAATTACCAGCCTGCCCGAGGTGGGAACATCCAGACATCCGAGAAGATTCAACAGGGTGGACTTCCCCGATCCGGACGGACCGATGATCGCGACATACTCCCCATGATCAATCCGCAGAGTGACATGATCCAGCGCGCGCACCTCGTTTCCTCCCGGATTATAAATTTTCGTCAGGTTCAGCGCCTCAATAAACGAAGCCATATGCAGCACGCTCCTGTCAGAAATTCCGCCTGTCTTCCAGGGTCTTCGGATCCTCCGCGGCATCTGTCTGATCCCTGTTCATGAACGCGGCCGCCAGCAGCAGAAACGGGAACAGCAGGCGAAGGACCACACCGGCCACCGTTCCGATCATAGAAATTACCGATATCGATGACCCCGCCCCCGCGTATGTATCCCCGAGGCCCGCTGCCTGAAGAATATCCTGCGTCATGGCAGAAGTAGCTTCAGTGATCGACGGCGTGATGTAAAGAATACTAATCAGCGTGGTCGCAAGAACGATCAGAAACGTCCATCCCGCCACAAGGTACATAACACGTACCTTGTCCGGACGCCTGCAGTTCCTGATTCCCGATATCCCGGCATACAGAAACACCGCCCCTCCCAGAAGACCGAACAAAATAGTCAGTACAATCACCGTCGACGACGCGCCGTAGCCGGCCAGTTTCAGATCCGTCGGTATCGATATCAAAGTTCCTGCCAGAGACAGCGCCCCGAAGATTACACACAGAACCGCGGAAACCTTCATCAATGCAGAGCCTTTCATTTTCATAAAATGTACTCCTGTTCCTTTCAACGGCCATTGGAACCGTTTCTTTCTCCGGATTTCCGGGAGCAATTGTATCATGCAGCGTCAATTAATTCAAATATTTAAAGTATATCACCTCTGTCTATATTGTATACGTATATAATATTTGTTAAAATCTATTGTAAAGCATTATTTTATTCAATATATTATGGATTGTTTTTGTATGATATTGATTCTTCCGGCGTGAAAGAAGAGAAATATTGACATCGTGTAAAGATTTTAAGTCCTTTGATTTTACATTGCTTTACATTGTGTAAACATTTTACCGTGTTGAAAACAACCGATTTGGTATAGAATGAACATAAGTTAGCGGCGGATATCTGCCATTGCAAAATTTACATGCCGGCATCTTTTCCGGTTTATGTTTCACGGAAAAAGAAAGAAGGAATAGAGTGGTAAGAGAAACACGGAAAGCAATTACCGACGCTCTTCTGGACCTGGCGCTGGAAAACCCATCCCGGTCAGACTTTTCGATGGCTGAAATTGCAGCGCGGGCAGGGATATCCCGCCAGGCAATCTATCAAAAGCACTTCAGAAACAGCAATGAAATCGTCAAATATCTCCGGGAAATGACAAATGATGAGGTTTATGCCGTATTCCAAAAATATGACTGCGTTTCCAGCCAAAACCCGTTTTATTACTTTGCAGATAACATTCTCCCGCTGTTTTATGAAAATCAGAAACTTCTCCGATGCTTCTTTACAACGTCAATTGACCCCGCATGGAGAAACTATATTATGGAGATCTATCTGAAATGGGGCGCAGATAACTACCGGACAAAGCATTCGGAATTTCATCTCTCAAGCGCTGCTGTGACCCGCATGATTATTGAATCCACCATATCCATCGTAGAAGCCTGGATCTGTCAGGAAGATCCGGTCCCCACCGAAATTTTCCGAACCGATTTCCTCCGTCTTGTGAACACCCCGCTGATCGATCTTCTTGTAGTAAAAGGATAACAGCGAACAGGTTTCAAGTCCCAATACAATTCAATTCAATTTAAACAACGCAGACAACGCGATGCAGGAAGAGAGGTAGAAACATGAAAAAATATACTGCAGAATTTATCGGTACGGCAGTTCTGGTCTTTTTCGGCTGCGGCACTGCCATGCTGGCAGGCTGTGATTTCTCAGTCGGGACCGGTTATCTTCTGACCGCCCTTGCTTTCGGACTGGCGATTATCGCAGAGGCGTACTGTATCGGGAACATCTCCGGCTGTCACATTAATCCCGCCGTGTCCCTCGGCGTATTAATCAGCGGAAGAATGTCCGGGAAAGATTTTATCGGTTACATAATCGCGCAGGTGCTTGGCGCCATCTGCGGAAGTTTTCTGTTAATGGGAGTGTTCGGATTGGGCGATGTGACTGATCAGACCGGCGCATTCGGTTCAAACGGTCTGGCCGGCGTAAACGAATCCGTCGGAGCCGGGTTTCTCGTGGAACTGATCCTGACCTTTGTTTTTGTTCTCACTGTTCTGGGCGTGACTTCAAACAAAGCCGGCCACGGCTCCTTCGGCGGTCTTGTGATCGGCTTCACACTCACCTTCGTTCACATTCTCGGAATCGGGCTGACCGGAACATCCGTAAACCCTGCGCGCTCCATCGGTCCGGCCATCGTTTCCGCTATAAACGGAAACACGGCGCCCCTCCATGTTTTATGGATATTCATCGCCGCTCCGCTTCTGGGCGGCGCTGCATCTGCGGCCTGCTACACCGGCCTCGCAGGCCGCGAGACAAAACGGCTCGAAACACGGCGGTAACAAAGCCGCCTGTCACCCTGCCGATAAACGGACAGGGGCCGTACGGCCTCTGTCCGTTTCGCGTAGAAGCCGGAAAGACCGCTTTATGAAAAGATTCAGTTCTCAATATTTGTTCAAATTAAAGATTCAGTAATCGGTACCACGCAAATCATGACGATAACCTGAACGATTATGATTGTTTCCATGGGCGTCCGTGATACCAGAGCACCGTCTTATCAAACGAACCCAGCGCCGCCACTCCCGTATATCCCATCAGCTCTCTCAGCTGGCCATTCATCTGTCGTATTTTTCTCTCGACGGCCGGCGTCCCCTCTTTCAGAAGTCCCGGAAGAATGGCGCGCCCGGTGGAGACCGCATCGGCCCCCAGCGCCAAAAGTTTGTAGGCGTCTCTTCCATCATCAACCGAGCAGTCGGCAAAAACCTTCATTTTTCCTGAGACTTTCCTGATATCCGGAAGGATCATCGCCGGCGGTACTGCAAAAGGCATTCTCCCGTGATGATGGCTGACTACGATGGCGTCCGCGCCCGCTTTCTCACAGAGGGCGGCATCCCTTGTGCTGAGAACTCCCTTTGCAATAAACGGAACGCCCAATTCGTGCGCAAACTCCGCAAATCCCTTGATGTCCCGGGCAGTCAGTGTTCCGAGTTTTTCGCCGTCGACCACATCCGCATCCCCGTCTGTCCCGATGCTGTGATCGATATCGATACCGACCGCAAGGGCCTGATGTTTCACGGCAAAAGCCATCTGTTCTCTGATCTTTTCATGATCGGCAAAGGGCTTGATGATGCGGATCGTCTCCGCGCCGACTTCGGCAATTTTTGCATAATCCGTATCGGATTCCATTCCGACCCAGTTGACGATTCCCAGATTTTTTGCGGCCTGCGCGTATTCTTCCATCGGCTGATGATCGAGCCCCGCCTTGTTCAGATGCGAAAACGCCGGCATCATGATCGGCGAGGTGAACTCCCTTCCCCACAGCTTCATTGAGAGATCCGCCACATGGGTCCCGATGATACGCTCTTCAATAAGGATTTCATCCAAAAACCGCCTTGTATGCCAGCTCGCGTTCGATGCGTCTCCTGGAAGCGCCGGGATAAGTCCCTCGGGTCCCGGCCAGTTCGCCTCTTTTTCCATTGATTCAACCTCCTCACAGTTATCTATCAAAATTACATTTCCTGGGGCTGTCTCCATATCTGCCTGCTGCCGAAGCCTTCCTTTTTGAACTCCGAATTCAGGCAGGTGATTTCCGTCGGTGTGATCTTCAAAAGCCACATCGGTTCCGGGAGTTTTTTCAGCGTTTCCAGCGGAATCTTCCGAAAAGCGGCAGCTGCCTTATATTCCTCGGAAAACAGTTCTGCGATCTCTGCCGTTCCCTCGATCTGAAGGGATTTCAGAGTGCCGAAATCGGCGGTTGTATCAAAGATCGCGGCGGCAATGTTTCTGTTATTCTTCAGCCCTTTGAACTTGAGCCCGCCTTCCGTGAAGATCCAGAGCGCATCATCGTGCCAGGTATATTCAAGCGGCGTGCAGCGAATGTAATCTCCCGTTCCCGTCGCGAGCGCAAGTACCCTGTGACAGGAGAGAAACCTGCCGATCCATTCATAAAGCGCATCGGGATCCATTTTTCTTTGCGTTGAATCTTTGCGGGTCCAGAAGGTCCGGGCCATAGTATACTGCTCTTCGGTCATGTCATTGATCTCCTTCATTTTACGATACATTCTTCCCGTATCTGATCATAACATGCAATTTCTCCATTTAAAAGGAGCTGCGAAGAAGCAGTTCTGCCTTCTCTCGCAACTCCTTTTTTCGGTTCGGGTTAACGAACCGCATTATTTTTTCCGGTATTCTATCAGCCTCCTGCGAATCAGCAGAAACAATATCAAAAGCGAAGCTGCAAGCGCAACCGCGTACAGCGTGATGTTGCTGACGTCCCCGGTTTTGGGCGCGGAGCTGTTTGGTCTGCCCGTCCGCGCCGCCGGCTTTCTCTCCGGTTTGTGTGTGTTGGTAATTGTAAATCCCTTTTCACTGTCGCCGGAAACCGATGAGGTATAACCGGAGACAGAATCTTCCGTAATGGTATAAGCAATTTCTTTTCCATCGCTGTTATATTTCGGAAGATCCGGAAAGCTGTAGTTCCATCCGTTGTCTGCCGTGACAGTTACTGCAGCTGTTTTTACTCCGTCTGCAAAAAGATTGACCGTAATTGCCCCGGGGCGGATTCCATCCTGGTTATCGGCATCATCCCAAATCTTTCTTCCGGAAACAGAAATTTTCCCGGTATTGATATTCGGCCGGATCGGCTGATCGGTCACCGTCAGGATTGCCGCACCCGCAGAGGTCACTTCCAGTGTAAATTCCTGATCGTTCAGTTCGTAACCTGCCGGAGCCGTTTTTTCCCTGACTTTATAAGTACCCTGTGTGAGCGGACCGGAAATCACGGTTCCGTCCGCCCCGGTTGTAAGCTCAAACGTGCTTCCATCGGGTTTTGTGACAGTAAATACGGCGCCCGCAAGCAATACGCTTTTATCATCTGAAGCTGCTTTCATGATTTTGATTCTATTGGCAAGGTCCCCGGAAGCGGATCCGCCCGAATTCGAGGAAATATGCGTCGCGCTTCTTGTCGTCTCTCCCTCCGTGGATTTAAGGGTCATGTTATTGCGCAGCGTTGTGCCGGGGGTGTAAGTTGTCCTGTAATACAGGCTGTACTGGTCCCCGTTTACGCTGCCCAAATCAAGCGTAAAGGACCGTTTATCCGATGCGATCTTCAGTTTCCCCGTCAAATCGACCGTTTCAAGCTTCTTTTCCACATGGCCGTAGTCATCAAACTCGACACGAAGAAGTTTAAAGCTGTCTTCAAGATAGGTCTCGGAAGAAGTCCCTTCTGACAGATGGTCGGAGATCACCGTATTCGACAGCGTCGCTTTTTTATGATTGATCCGGATATACCACTCTGCCTCATTTTTATCCTGTGCAGACTGGCCCCATTTTCCCAGAATTTCATCGCTTAGCTTTTTGGGCCCTGTAATGGTTACCGTCACAGAACCGACCTGCGATCCTACTTCAATCTGAAAGGTATTCGCCTCATCCGTTTTTATCTGCTCCCGGTCAAACTGCGCAGAAAGCCGGATGTTTCCTTTCACATTTTCTCTCCCCTCGACCCAGCTGTTAAACGTGACCCGAACGGTTCCGCCCTTATTGCCCGCTCCGGGGGTAACGTGCGCCTCTGCGATAACGGTTGTTCCATCTTCCCCGTAAATATGGAAGTTGGCTGCTGCGCTGTCCGACGGAAAAACCATTTCATCCGGCAAAGTGATATCGAAGAAATCCCCTTCGTGAAGATCAGCTCCGACTGAACCCGCATCCCAATCCATTGCAAGATAAAATGTGTCTGAATAATATACCCGATCCGCATCCTTTCCGCTCAGGTTCTGAATCGTAAACTTCGTAATTTCCGCGGTTACTGATTTGGGTGCTGCCGGCGCATTTGCCTTTACGGCTGCTTTACCGCCTGTTTTTGAGTCGGTGCCTGTGGAGATGTTATCTGGCACGGTCTTTGTTTCTGACTTCTGTGATACTTTAGATTCCGTGTTGTCTGAAGAAGAATCTTCCTGAACCGTTTCTGTTTCCTGCGACGCGTTTTCCGCTGCAGATGAATCCGACAGGGATGGGAGATCCTTCGATTCGTCCGTCCCGGCACTCTCCGCTGACGCTGATGAAGAAGCGGAAGCATTGCCGGCACTTTCAGCAAAAGCGATTTGGGACGTTATGCCAAACAGCATGATCATCGAAAGCATCACCCCCAAAAGTTTCTTTGCGCGTTTCATGGTCCATATCCTTTCTTTCTGTATTTTTGTCAAATCAGATGATCGTTCTATCTATAAATTTAACATACAGGACACACTCCGCACCCCACAAAATCTTTACACGCTGTAAATAAATATATCAATGGGATCTCCCTTCCCCGTCTTGCAATGATTTTCTTCTCCCTATACATGGATGAAACCACCTCTTCTCTATCGGTCCCCGTCCCAGACCCCGTCCGGGCGAAGTTTCGCCATCGCTATCAGCTGATGTAACGGTTTCACAGCATTTGCAGCTGTCCTTCATTTGTGTGAATACATGCAGGATTGATCTTTCTGATATCAAAGTCCGGTCCCATCTTTTCTTTTATCTGGTCGAGGCCGTGTGTTATGATTGTCTGAAGGTCATTGCCATTCATATCTTCCTTGTTCATTGATTCTGTCAGCTGGTGCATTGGTCATTC
>ONLT01000048.1 GCA_900318755.1 uncultured Eubacteriales bacterium | reverse complement strand
TGAAGATCGACCTGACGAAGATTCCGGAAGAAGAGGAGCATCATCACCATCACCACGACGAGGATGAACATGATCACGAGAGCCATGAGTGCCATCATGACCACGATCATGATCACGAAGACCATGAGTGCCACCATGACCACGACCATGATCACGAAGACCATGAGTGCCACCATGATCATGATCATGACCACGGCGATTCGTGCGGATGCCACCACCATCATCACGACGCGGATGAGGTCTTCACGAGCTGGGGCCGCGAGACAATCCGCAAATACACGCCGGATGAGATCCGCACGATTCTGGGTGCGCTCTCCGATACGGAACAGTACGGCACCGTGCTGCGCGCGAAGGGCATGGTATCCGGAGCGGACGGCAAGTGGATCTACTTCGATATGGTTCCGGGAGAGGCGGACGTCCGCGGCGGAGATCCGGAATACACCGGCCGTATCTGCGTGATCGGCTCCGACCTGAAGGAGGACCGTCTCGCGGAGCTTTTCGGACTGGAAAATTAAGAGAACGATTGGAGAACCGATATGGACGAAGATGAAATCAGAGTACCGGTGTTCCTGATCACCGGTTTCCTGGAAAGCGGCAAAACGACGTTCCTGAACGGGACGCTGCGCCAGGATTACTTTCAGATGGACGACACGACGCTCCTGATCAACTGCGAGGAGGGCGAGTGTGAGTACGATGAAAAGGATCTGAAGAAATACCGCACGGAATTCGTGCAGGTCGGGGATCAGGAAGAGTTTACGACGGAGTACTTACGGAAACTGGATAAAAAATACCGCCCGGGGCGCGTGCTTCTGGAGTACAACCCCCTCTGGGGCGTCAGCCGGTTCGAGCAGATGGAGCTTCCGGAGGGCTGGGGCATCCTCCAGGAAATCGTGACGGTGGACACCAGCACGTTTCAGGTGTACATGAACAACATGAAATCGCTGTTCGTGGACATGACAAGGAACGCCGAGCTCGTGATCTTTAACCGCGCGGACCCGGAAAATCAGCCGCTCGCAAACTTCCGGAGGAGCATCAAAGTCACAAATCCGGCGTGCCAGGTGATGTTCGAGGACAAGGACGGAACTATCACGGATATTTTCGAGGACACGGTTCCGTACGATCTGGACGCGGATCCGATCACGATCGACGATGTGGATTTCGGGATCTTCTTTGTCGATATGCGCGACAACCCGGAGCGCTACCGGGGAAAACAGGTGCGGTTCAAGGGACGGGTCTTAAAGAGCCGCCACGAGGACGCGAAGTTTTTCGTCCCGGGGCGGCAGGCGATGACCTGCTGCGCGGAGGATACGCAGTTCATCGGCTATATCTGCGAGAGCGCATTCGCTCCGAAGCTGAAGACGGGAAACTGGGTTGAGGTCACGGCGGATGTGGACTGGAAGTACGAGGACGCCTACGGCGAGGAAGGGCCGGTTCTGATCGCGCGGTCGATCAAAGCGGCGCAGGCGCCGGACGTGGATATGGTTTATTTCACCTGATCACAGCAGAATCTGAACGGAGAACGTCATGTATTTAATCGCCGGCCTCGGCAACCCCGGGAGACAGTACGAGGGGACCAGGCACAACATGGGATTTGACACAATTGACCGGCTCATGGATGAGTATCACATCGCCTCCGGCGGCGTCCGGATGAAGGCCATGTACGGCAAGGGAATGATCGGAGGCGAGAAGGCGATTCTGATCAAGCCGGTGACGTACATGAATCTGAGCGGTGAAGCCGTGAGCGCCTGGCTAAACTACTATAAGCTGGATCCGGAAAGCGATCTCATTGTGATTTACGACGACATCGATCAGGATCCAGGTCAGCTCCGGATCCGCGCGAAGGGAAGCGCGGGCGGCCACAACGGCATGAAGAGTGTGATCAGTCAGATCGGCACCGACCGGTTTGTACGGATCCGCATCGGAGTCGGCGCAAAGCCGGCCGGATGGGATCTGGCGGATTATGTTCTCGGGCGTTTTGACCGGGAGACGCGGAACGTGATCGACGATGCGATCATCCGGGCTGCGGAGGCGGTCCGGATGATCACGGACGGAGATCTCTCCGGAGCGATGACCGAGTACAACAGACATAAGGAAATAGAAAAATGAAAGCACTGATGCAGCCCCTGGAGGCTGTAGCCGGGTTCGATGACCTGAAGCGGTCGCTGAAAAAAAACCGCGGCGTGATCGAGGTCACCGGCGCAATCGAGTCGGAAAAGGCGCATTTCGCCGCCGGCCTTGCGGAGAACTGCGGAAAGGTTCTGCTCATCACGGAGAATGAACTCCGCGCGAGGGAACTGTTTGAGGACTACAGGCTGTACGATCGCGAGGTCCTGCTTTATCCCGCCAGGGATATGGTGTTTTCCGACGCGGATCTGTCGGGAAACCTGATCACACAGCAGAGAATGAAGGTAATAAAGGCACTTTCGGAGCGGGAGCACGTATCCGTCGTCACCTCCACAGGGGGGTGCATGGATCGTCTTCTGCCTTTTCGCGTGCTCAAAAATCACTGCGTCGATCTGAGGACCGGCGGGACGGCGGACACGGACCGGCTGGCGCACCGCCTGGCGGATCTGGGATATGAGCGGATGGGCGAGGCGGATGCGCCGGGACAGTTCGCGGTCCGCGGCGGCATCATTGACATTTTTTCCCTGACGGAGGATCTTCCCTGGCGCATCGAGCTGTGGGGAGATGAGATCGACTCGATCCGGAGCTACGACCCGGAGAGCCAGCGCTCGATTGAGAATCTGGACGGGATCCGGATCTATCCGGCGTCTGAGGGGCCCTTCGAGGGGGAGGATGCCGGGAAGGCGCTGACGGATACGCTCCCGGATTATTTTCCGGAGGGTTCGCCGGTGTTTCTGTTCGAGCCCTCCAGAATCGCCGAGGCCGCGGAAGCGCTCTCGAAGGAATATCACGAGGCGGTCGTTCACCGGATCGAGAAAGGCAAAGGCGGCGGGACGGACGGACAGCGCATGCTGACGCCGCAGGAATTCTATTACAATCTGAACCGGAGATGCTGCGTCGGCCTCTCGGTGATGCGGATCGCGGCCGGCGATTATGAGATTGCGGACCGCCTTTCCCTGGAGGTCCGATCCGTCAGCAGCTACAACAATCAGTTTCCGCTTCTTGTGAAGGACCTGAAAAAATGGCAGAAGAACGGATACCGCGCCGTCCTGCTGTCCGCGTCGCACACGCGCGCGAAGCGGCTGGCCGGCGAGCTCTCGGCCGAGGGGCTTTCCGCCTTCTACAGTGAGGATGAGTCGCGCGTTCTCTCGCCCGGCGAGATCATGGTGATGTACGGGAGCGCGCGGAAGGGATTCGAGTACCCGATGCAGCGCTTCGTGGTGATCACGGAGTCCGACATTTTCGGGCGGGTCCGCAAAAAGCGGAAGAAAAAGAAGAATCCGAATGCGGTGCACAGCTTCGACGAACTTTCAATCGGCGATTACGTGATCCACGAGGGGCACGGGCTCGGCATCTACCGCGGGATCGAGAAGGTGGAAACCGACGGAACGGTCCGCGATTTCATCCGGATCGAGTACGCCGGCGGCAGCAGTCTTTACGTCCCGGCGACCCAGCTGGATCTGCTGCAGAAATACGGAAGCGCGGACGGAAAGCGGCCGCACGTCAATAAGCTGGGCGGAGCGGAGTGGAGCCGGACGAAAAAGCGTGTCCGCGGCGCGGTGAAGGACATCGCGGAGGATCTTGTGCGGCTCTACGCCGTGCGCGAACAGTCCCAGGGATACAAATACGGGCCGGACACCGTCTGGCAGCAGGAATTCGAGGAGATGTTCCCGTACGAGGAGACGGAGGACCAGCTGCAGGCGATCGAGGACACAAAGCACGATATGGAGAGCGGGAAGATCATGGACCGCCTGATCTGCGGCGATGTGGGCTTCGGAAAAACCGAGGTCGCCATCCGCGCGGCCTTCAAGGCGGTGCAGGAGGGAAAGCAGGTGGTGCTTCTGGCGCCGACGACGATTCTGGCTCAGCAGCATTACAATACGTTCGTGCAGCGGATGAAGGATTTTCCGGTGCGGATTGACCTGATGTGCCGGTTCCGGACGGCGGCCCAGATGAAAAAAACCACGGAGGATCTCAAAAAAGGACTCGTGGACATCGTCGTCGGCACGCACCGGGTTCTGTCAAAGGACGTAAAATTCAAAGACCTCGGGCTTCTTATCATCGACGAGGAGCAGCGCTTCGGCGTCGCGCACAAGGAAAAGATCAAGCAGATGAAGAAGAACGTGGACGTCCTCTCTCTGACCGCGACGCCCATCCCGAGAACCCTGCATATGAGCATGATCGGGATCCGCGATATGAGCGTGCTGGAGGAGGCGCCGCTGGACCGGGTGCCGATTCAGACGTACGTCATGGAGCAGGACGATGAGATCGTCCGCGAAGCGGTGAGCCGCGAGCTGGCCAGGGGAGGCCAGGCCTATTACGTCTACAACCGCGTCAATGACATCCAGGAGGCAGCCGCGAGAATCAGCCGCCTTGTCCCCGAGGCCCGCGTGGCGTACGCCCACGGCCGGATGAACGAGCGCGAGCTGGAGCGGATCATGGTCGATTTTGTCGACGGCGAGATCGACGTGCTGGTCTCGACGACCATCATCGAGACGGGGCTGGACATCCCAAACGTCAACACGATCATCATCCACGACGCGGAGCGGATGGGACTGTCCCAGCTCTATCAGCTGCGGGGGCGGGTCGGCCGGTCAAACCGGACGGCTTACGCGTTTCTGCTGTACCGGAGAAACCGGATGCTGAAGGAGGAAGCGGAAAAGCGGCTCCACGCGATCCGCGAGTTCACGGAGCTCGGCAGCGGCGTCCGCATCGCGATGCGCGACCTTGAGATCCGCGGCGCCGGCAATCTGCTGGGAGCGGAGCAGTCCGGCCATATGGAGGCGGTCGGCTACGATCTTTACTGCAAGATGCTTCGCGAGGCGGTCAGCGAGGCGAAGGGCGACGCGGCGGAGGAAGAATTCGAGACCGGCGTCGACCTTGTCACCGACGCCTTCATCCCCGATTCCTACATCCCGGATGAGGCGCAGAAGCTCGATATCTACAAGCGCATCTCCGCCATTTTGAACGGGGAGGACGCCGACAATATGATCGACGAGCTCCTGGACCGCTACGGCGATCCGCCGAAGTCGGTTACAAATCTGATCGACATCGCGAAGCTCCGCGCGGAGGCCCACCGCGTTTATATTTCCGAGATCCGCGAGACGCCGCTGGAAATCCGGTTCACCCTTTACCCGAAGGCGCGCCTTGACGTATCGGGATTCCAGGAGCTGCTGGCGCCGTACCGCGGCGAGATGGAGTTCCATGCGGTCGGGAAGCCGTGCTTTACCTGGAGAAAGCGGCGGGCACACATGAGCGCGCAGGAGACGATGAAATTATGCACCGGATTCGTGGAAGAACTTGAAAAACTGGCTCCGTAAACCGTGAACATCGTGTGAAAAAGGCACAGATTCGGGCGGGGTCTCGTGAAATCCCTTGCCCGCGGTAGCGAAACAGTTTATAATCTTCTATTGAATTATGTATTAATCCGGAGGATCACATGAATAAACTTAAAAATCTGGCAGTCGGTGCGGTTGTGGCTGTGTCTGTGGCGGCGGGAGCGCTCGCGGGCTGCGGAACGAACGGAAAAGCAACCGCAATTGTAGTGAATGACAAAGAAATCAACGTCGGAACGGCGAATTTCATCCTGCGTTATCAGCAGGCGCAGGCGTATTCGATGATGCAGATGTACGGCCTCTCCGCGGGACAGTCGCTCTGGGATACGAAGATGGACAGCTCTTCGAGTTCATCCTCGACCTCCTCATCTTCGGCCGCGACATCCTCGTCGTCGGCCGCGCCGACGGAGTCGGCAGAGTCTTCATCCGCCTCTTCCTCTTCGGATGAGTCGGTGAGCACATCCTCGGCATCCTCATCGTCTTCGGCATCCTCTTCGTCCGAAGATACGACGAAGTACAAGACCTACGGCGATCAGTTCAAGAACTCGACGGTCCTCAATGACATCAAGAAATGGTGCGCGCTGGAGGAGCATCTCGACGATTACTCCGTGAGTCTGACAGACGATCAGCTCAAGCAGATCGACGAGGCGGCGAAAAATACCTACAGCAACAATAAGAGCATCCTCAAAAAAATGGGAACCAGCGAGGATGACATCAGGGAAGCGCTCAAGCTGATGTCCTACGAGTATCTCATGCGTCCGAAACTGAACGCGGAGGTGGACACGAACGTGTCCGACGAGGAGGCGGCGCAGTCCACCTTTACCTATGCGAGATTCTCCCAGACCCAGACCGATTCGTCCACTCATATGACGACGATCGTCGATGACGATACGAAGGCGAAGTATCAGGAGGAGGCCGGTCAGATTCTTCAGCAGATCCAGTCCTCCGGCGATGTGGCGAACGCGGACATCGGCACCATCGCGAACGGGGTCGATCAGAACTGCGAATCGTCGCAGGGAAGCTACGGAAGCGATGATACGACGTATCCGGACGAGGTCAAGAACGCGCTGGCTACGCTTTCGGACGGTGAAGTCTACGGAAGCGTGATCGACGCGGGCGGATATTACTGGGTCGTCCGTCTGGACAAGCAGTTCGATCAGGACGCGACCAATACGCAGAAACAGAGCATTGTCAGCCAGCGCCAGACGGATCATTATAACGAGGTGCTGGATCAGTGGGTCTCTGAGGAAAAAGTTACGACCACAAAGGCCTGGGATAAGCTGAAGGTCACGGATAAGGACGAGTACAGCGTACTTCAGAGCACAACGACGGATACGACGAATACAACGGACACGACGGGGAGCAGCGGAAGCGCCGTCTCCGGCTCCAGTGTCACATCGGGTTCCGCCCAGTAATTACAAGTTCATAACAATCCAATTGTGAGATCAGGGAATCTGTCAGGCCGGGCGCGGTACATACCGTGTCCGGCCTGACACAGCAATAAAGAGAGGAGACGCATGTTTAACGAAATTCATATCGGGCCGGTTACGGTTTACATGTACGGTCTGATGACAGCGGTCGGCATTATCGCGGCCTATCTGCTCGCGGACCACCGGGCGGTGAAAAAACATCTGGACGAAAACCGGATTCTGGGGCTTGTGATCTGGTGCTGCATCTTCGGGTATCTCGGTTCCAAGCTCCTGTATCTTATCACCATTCTGCCGCAGATCATTCAGGATCCTTCCCTGATCCTGGCGTCGCTTCGAAACGGGTGGGTGATCTACGGAGGCATTCTCGGAGGCATCCTCGGAGGCTGGCTCTACTGCCGCAGAAAAAAACTGCCGTCGTGGAACTATTTTGACATCGGTCTGGAGTCCGTCGCCCTTGCGCAGGGCTTC
>ONLT01000070.1 GCA_900318755.1 uncultured Eubacteriales bacterium | reverse complement strand
CAGGAACGTAAAATATACGAACAGAGAAAAGTAGCGGTTTGCATCCTCCGGTTTTCCTTCTCCGAACGCGGCCGCCACGATCGCCGATCCGCCTGTTCCGAACATAAACCCGCTCGTCGCCATGATCAGCAGAACCGGCATAATCAGATTGACCGCCGCAAACGGAGTCTTTCCCGCGTAATTGGAAACAAAAAAGCCATCCACGACGCCGTAGATGGAGGTAAATATCATCGTCGCAATGGAAGGAAGCGCAAAGCGCATCAGTCTGCTGTATGAAAAATGATCCGACAAATGAATATCCATGATGAACCGGTTTTCCAAATTCTCCTTTCGTCTTTCGTCTGTTATTCAACTGCTGCGGTTGACTGTTCGAGGAAGGCTTTGATCTTTCCGCCCGCCTCATATCCCTGCTGATAAAGGTCGCGGATCGCTTCCCGGTCTCTCTTCAGCGTTTTCATCCCGTCCACCGAATCCGGCGCGACAACCAGCCCCGTCCCTTTTTTCTCCATCTCCAGAACATAATCAAGGCCTTCGTTGTACCGATCCGGTTTCCTGCGCATGCCGTCCGCGGCGTTCGGAAACCCCTTCCGGTCCAGCCACCGGGCAGACATCCGATATCCCCGGCTCAGCCCGATGTGCTCCTTCGGCTTCGTCAGAATCAGAATAATCCGGCTGCAGCCGTCGTCCAGCGCCTTCTTCACCGGGACCGGATCCGCAAGACCTCCGTCCACGTACGGAACACCGTCAATCCGGTACGGCTGACAGGCGATCGGAACACAGCACGACGCCTTCAGCGCATCGTACCGGTCCTGCTCCAGCCCGTCTCCGAATGTAAAATACCGCGGCTTTCCGGTAACCGCATCACACGCCACCGCATAATACTCTTTTCCGGACGCCTTCGCGGACCTGTAGTCGAGCGGATACTCGCCGTCCGAATCCGATAACGTCGAATAGACGTAATCAAGATCAAGATAATTGTGCTTACGAACCATATTTCGAAAGCTCAGGTATTCCCTGCGGAATGCATATTCCGTGTAGTACGTAAAATTCCGGCCCTTCTGTCCCGCGAAGAATGAAAGGATATTGGCGCTTCCCGCCGACACGCCGATGCCGTAATCGATCGCAGCCCCGTCATCCAGACAGCGGTCCAGCACCCCGCATCCGAATGAACCGCGAAGCCCGCCTCCGACGTCAATTACTCCTGTTTTCACTTTTCCTCACCCCTGTTTCAATTTCGTCTGGTCTATCCATCGTAACATGTTCGTTCGAATTGTCCAGAGACGATCTCCCACTCCCGGGAAAATGGGAAAACAGCTTTTGCAGGCCGCGCACGACGACCGCGAAGAAAAACGACAGTGCGATCGCCATCAGCAGCAGCACGCGTCCGCGGAAACGGCCGCCGAATTTTGCAAGAACAAGATCGATCACGATGTGCTGTACCAGAAATACCTGATACGTCAGACCTCCGATTCTCCTGTTGACTTTGCGAAGAGCCGCGGAGCGCTCCACCGGCGTTCCGATATGATACAGAATCACGATCAGCGAGAATCCTGCAAGATGACCGGCGAGTCCCGCGTCAGAAATCGGCACGAGCGAACATGACAGAAACAGAAACGTCAGCACCGAAACCGCCAGTGCAATCCGGCTTTTGATGAACTTCATCATCCCCATTCCGAACAGAAAGCTGACGAGACACGATGAAACCGTGCGGAACGGATCCATACCGCTCACGGAATGATTGATGCTGAAAAGGTACGCAAAAACAGCCGCCGTAAAAACATAAGGGAGCGCGCGTTTGTACCGCACAAGCAGCGGATAGAGCAGATACAGAATAATCAGCGCGCCGGTAAACCATTCGCCGAGGATATAAAAATCCGGAATCCGGTACGTCAGATAACCGTCCATACCGATCACCGTCAGAATGAATCTCCACGCGGGAATTCCCTGAAAAAGCACAGCGCGGGAACGAATCGTCAAGATCAGATAAAACAGGCCGTACGCGATATAAAACGACGGGAAAATAGCGAGCCAGCGCTTTTTGTAAAAGGCGGCCCAGTCGTCAACCTCCCTGTGGCGGCAGTAAAGAGCCGCACCGGACAGAGCGAAGAATACCGTCACAAATACATCGCCCGCGTAGAACAGCCCGATTCTCGAAGGAAAGCTGTCCCGGAGTCCCGAATCGGTCATAAAATGATAACAGATGATGCCGATCGCGCAAATCACCCGGATGAAATCAAATTCATAGATGTATCTGGATTTCAGCTGTTTGTCCGTCATGACTTTTCCCCTGCCGAATGCTTTGACTGTTCTTCCTCGACCCGATGGTGCCTGTTCATAAAAAGAAACCGGTCCGCCAGCGCGGATGCGCTGTTCCTGTGATGATCCGCAAAAAGAATGAGCCGGTCCGGCGATTTGAGCTTCTCCAGAAATTCAAGGAGCCACGCCTGCATTTCCTCATCCAGGTTGTTGTAGGGTTCATCCAGAATCAGCACCTCAGGATCCGTCACGAGAATCGCCGCCAGCGCGGTCCGCTTCTTCTCTCCGCCCGAGATGTGAAACGGCGCTTTTTTCCGAATTCCGGTGAGATGAAACAGTTCCAGATATTCGTCTGTTTTCCCGCGGACCTCCGCTTCCGAAAATCCGAGCTGCTCCATTCCGAAGGCGATCTCCTCCTCGACCGAACTGCAGAAAAGCTGCGCGTCGCTGTCCTGAAACAGGTATCCGACCCGGCGGTGAAAATCCCACGCGAATTCGTTCTTCTTCATCTTTTGCGCCGTGATCTCCTCCCCGTTGAAGCGATACGTCCCGGATGTAGGAAATTCCAGCCCCGCAAGGATCCGGAAAAGCGTTGTTTTTCCGCATCCGTTCGGACCGCTGACACACCAGCAGCTTCCGGTCTCCATCGAAGCGCTGATCTCCCGGAGAGAATCTTCCTGCTCATCTCTGTAGCGGAAGCTGACCTGATTCAATTCAATCTTAGACATAAGTCTCCCTCATATCCGGTTCACCGCCGGATCCTTTTTGCGGATGTCATCGTGCAGTAATAAAGAAAAGAAGCAGCGCCGGAAACAGGCACGCGTACAACAGATTCAGGATCTTACCGGCAGTGTTCAGATCCTTCCAGCGGCGGCACCGCAGGGAACTGACATGATAGGACCCCCGGAAACCGCGGCAGATCATCGCCTCGTACTGGGCGGATGTCATCTCATTTGACTTCAGAATGACCGTTCCCATAATCCCGCCGGCTCCGGATTTTCTCCAGTTCGTCTTCCGGAACGTGCGCAGGCGGACCGCCTCCGAAAGCCGGGTACAGAACCGCCCCAGGATCACAAGATAGCGGACCGTGCCATCCAGCGTGTAAACAAATACATCCGGAAGATGCAGCGCGGAAAACGCACCGGTCAGATCCTTCCACGAAACACGCTCGTTCAGCAGGACAAGAACGAGCACGGATTCAAACACCTTCAGCGTCACATTCCCCAGGGTCGCGGGATACCCCATCGCCGCCGCCGGGATCATGATCAGGGCTGTAAACGCCGCGGCAAGGAGCGGCCGCCGCAGTACCCCTGCAATCCGTTCGCCGGGCAGCAGCGCGGTCCGCACCAGTTCGACCGCGATTACCGCGACCGTAAAAACCGCATTTTTCGAGAGCGCGCACAGCAGAATGCAGAAAACAGCGAGGACCAGACGCTGAACAGGGAAAATCCAGATGGTCCCATTCTTGTCAGCCACGCTGTCTGATTGCAGTATGTTGCCGAGTACACGGATGAATTTCGGATCCATAAACGATCGCTCTCTCCTTTTTACACAGTATGCAGCCAGCCCATTATAGCATATCGGGATCCGAACCGACAATGCGCATGAACCGCGGTCTCTTGATTAAGCGCATCCGATATGCAATAATATTTCTGACACAGCAAAAACGAAAAATTCACGGAGATTTATTTCATGAAAGCTGAAGATAAAAACGCGAAGGAAGGCAGACGCACCGTCTGCGTAGTCGGTCACAAAAATCCGGATACCGACTCAATCTGTTCCGCGATCTCATACGCATATCTGAAAAATCAAATCGACCCGGACCGGAATTACCGTCCCTGCCGGGCCGGCCAGGTCTCTCCGGAGACACAGTACGTGCTCGATCAGTTCGGGTTCGAGACGCCCTCCTATCTCACGAACATCGGCACGCGGGTGAAGGATCTGGAAATCCGCAAAACCGAAGGGGTCCGCGGCAATATTTCCGTGCGCAAAGCCTGGATACGGATGCGGGAGAAGAACGTCGTCACGTTGCCGATTACGGATGACAACGACAAACTCCACGGCCTGATCACGATCAACGACATCGCGAAATCCTATATGGACGAGAGCGACAGCGCAATTGTCGCGAAGGCACAGACGCCGTATGCAAACATACTGGAGACGCTCAACGCGACGATGGTGGTCGGCGATCCGACCGGAAATTTCGATTCCGGAAAAGTGGTCATCGCCGCGGCGAACCCGGACGTCATGGAGGATTACATCGATCAGGGTGACATGGTCATTCTGGGAAACCGCTATGAATCCCAGCTCTGCGCCATCGAGATGGACGCCGGATGCATCGTCGTATGCCTCGGCACGCCCGTCTCAAAAACGATTCAGCTTCTGGCCGGAGAACACGGCTGCGCCGTGATCGCCACGCCGATGGATACCTATGAGGTGGCGCGTCTGATCAACCAGAGTATGCCGGTCTCTTTCTTTATGACGAGTGAAAATCTGATCACATTTCACCGGGATGATTACACCGACGACATCAAGGACATCATGTCCAGTCTCCGGTTCCGCGATTTTCCGATTCTCGACAAAAAGGACCACTACATCGGGACCATCTCCCGCCGGAACCTGCTGAACGCGCGGAAACGCGGAATTATTCTTGTGGATCACAACGAGATCGAACAGGCCGTCGACAACATCCGCGACGCGGATATTATGGAAATCATCGATCACCACAAGGTCGGCTCCATCGAGACGATGAATCCGGTCTATTTCAGAAACGAGCCGGTCGGATGCACGGGCACGATCATCTGGCAGATGTTCCACGAGAACAAGGTGGATATTCCGAAAAATATCGCGGGGCTTCTTTGCAGCGCGATTCTTTCCGATACGCTGATGTACCGGTCCCCGACCGCCACCCCGCTCGACAAGATGGCGGCAGAGGAGCTGGCCGGCATCGCGGGCATCGATCCACTGGCGCACGCGAAAAAAATGTTCTCGGCCGGATCGGATCTTGCCAACAAGACGCCGGAAGAAATCTATTACCAGGACTTCAAGAAATTTGAATCCAACGGCATCGGGTTCGGGATCGGGCAGATCACCTCCCTCGACCAGAAGGAACTGGACGACATCGAGCGGCGCATGAAGCCGTATCTGGAGCAGACCTACAATAAACGCGATCTTGACGTGATGATTTTCATGATCACCAATATTCTGACCGAGTCATCACGGATTCTCTGCTACGGCGACACGGCCGCCGAACTGGTTGAGAACGCGTTTCCGGGCGTCAGCGTGTCCGACAACGAAGCCGTTCTCTCAAAAGTCGTATCCAGAAAAAAGCAGATGGTTCCGGCCCTGATGGAAGCCATCAGCCGCTCCAACAATGAGATCTGAAGACCGGAGGTAACCCATTAGCCCGCGGATTTGCGGCTGATCAGCTTAAACAGGATGATCAGCACCGCAGCGCCGATAACGGCGGACAGAATGTATCCGAACCACGACGGCAGGGTGCCGACTGAATAATCCGGAAGCAGAGCGGACCACTCAAACCCGTGCGCCATCCCTGCAGGGGTGAACCCGGCTGCGGACGCGACCTCTTCCGTTCCCCACTCGCCCCAGGCGGTGCCCTCCGCGAGCAGCCCGATCGGCGTCAGTACGATCAGAACCGCGATCAGCGCCTCCACCTTCCGGCTTCCCGGCGCGGCAGACGGCTGCACGACCCCGCTCCGCTTCCCGGCGAAATCCGATGCACCGACACGGTCGCAGAACGCAAGAATCAAAACCGTAAAAACAACCTCGGCAATTCCGAAAATCGTCAGATGGCCTCCCATCATTGCCGGAATCGAGACCGATAATCCGTACGGGCAGTACAGAGGCTGTCCGGCAGCGTTCCGGAACAGCATCGGCTGAATGCCGAATTCGATCGCTGCACAGAGCGCGGCGGCGTTGATGCCGATATACGAGGCGAAGCCCGCCGCGACGAGCCGTCTCTTCTCCGATACCCTGCCGCGTGTCATCAGGCGGTAGAGTGCGTAACCGACAAACGGAAGTACGAGCGCCATATTAAAGCAGTTCGCGCCGAACGCAAGAATTCCCCCGTCCCCGAACAGCAGCGCCTGAAGAAGAAGTGCCGTGGAAATCGATATACACGCCGCGTACGGTCCCAGAAGAATCGCGGCGAGCGTTCCTCCTACCGCGTGGCCGGTGGTTCCGCCCGGAAGCGGCACGTTAAACATCATCCCGATAAATGACAGCGCCGCAGCCGCTCCCATCATCGCCAGTTTCTCCTTCGGCAGTTCTTTTCGGATTTTGCGGATTGAGACAGCCCACGCCGGCACCATCACAGCGGTCATAACCGCGCAGGTCTGCGGACTGAGATAATTGTCCGGTATATGCATAATTTTTTTCCTCCCGTCAAAAAAGGCATGCACCTTAACCCGTGCATACCTTCCTGATAGCTCGACAGATTCCGGCTGCTTCTGCCGCCGTTCATCCTATGTTGTTTTGTTTGATTCGCGGTTCTGACTGATTACATCGACCGCTTCCCGGATCAGGGAACTGATCTGATAATTTGCCACGCCCGCTACTGTGTTGCCGCAGTTCCGCATGGGAATCAGCACACGCTGCGCCCGGCTTTTCCCGACTGCCTCCGCAATCGCCGGAGTGATTTCTCCGTACATCGCATCCGCAATCACAATGCCGATCGGACCGACGATAAAATCCGCCCGGCGCGAACAGACCGCCGCGGCGTTCTCTCCGGTGGCGCCATGATCCGCCCCGGCCTTCACCATCGCCGCGGTCGCCGCGCTGTTCGTTCCGACCGCCAGTATCTCCGCGTCCGGAATCCGGTCCCGTATTGCGGAAACGACCTGTCTGCCGATTCCGCCGCCCTGTGCGTCCATTACCATAATCGTCATAGCACTCACCCGATGTCTTCTGACAGCGATTTGCCGCATTCGTACGGCACAGCCATTATATCATGGCAATCCTTCATTTTCCAGCACCAACAGGATCAGATTTCCGGCAGATTTCTCAGGGTTTTCGTCAGCTTCATGTTCTCGGAATAATCGACCGGAAGATCGATGATGACCGGCACGCTCTCGCGGAACCCGTTTTCGACCGCCGGGATCAGCTCATCCGGGCTGCTGATCCGGACGCCTTTGCAGTGCATTGCTTCCGCCAGCAGAACAAAATCCGGATTGGTGAAATCAACACAGGCATCTCTTCCGTACTGCGCCTCCTCTTTCCACCGGATCAGTCCGTAATGCAGATCCTCAAATATCACCACAACGAAATTCAGTCCGAGACGCACAGCCGTCTCTAACTCCTGCGAATTCATCATGAACCCGCCGTCGCCTGTCACCGCCAGAACATTGCGGTCCGGATCAACGAGCTTCGCGGCGATCGCTCCCGGGACGCCGATTCCCATACTCGCGAATCCGTTGGAGATAATGCAGGTGTTCGGTTCATAGCACTCGTACTGCCGCCCGATCCAGACCTTATGCGCACCGACGTCGGAGACCAGAATATCGTTCCGGTTTCTCAGCGCGGTCCGGATGTCATGAAGAATGCGCTGCGGCTTCATGGGAAACGAATCATCCCGGCAGACTTCCGCGATGGAATCCTGATACATCCGCCGGATCTGAAATGCCCATTCCGGCTCTTCTCTCGGTTCCGTGTACTTCAGGATTTCTTCCAGCGCATGCCCGTTGTTTCCTCTCACTTCAATATCGCACTGATAATATTTGTTGACATCTGCCGGCAGATTGTCGATATGAATAATTCTGTGATTTCTCCTGCCGTTCCATTTCGCCGGATTTAACTCCGTGATATCGTAACCGATGCAGATGACCAGATCCGCCTGGTCAAACAGAAGATTCACGTAATCCCGTCCGGGAATGCCGATGGTCATCATCGCGTACGGATTGTCACAGGGCACGACGCCTTTTGCCATCATGGTTGATACAGCCGGAATCCGGAGCATGGTCGCGAACCGTGTGATAACGTTCAGATCGTGACCGTATGTGGTGTAATTCCCGATCAGAATCAGCGGCCGCCTTGAAGCATTAATCAGTTCGGCCGCCTTCCGGATGTTCTCCGATTTCGGCTCGACCGCGCGGAACTCCTGCCTTCGCAGCGGATGTTCGTCGTCGCTGACTGCCATTTT
>ONLT01000047.1 GCA_900318755.1 uncultured Eubacteriales bacterium | reverse complement strand
CGCCGATATCTCGGGATTCGAGTGGACCGACGACGACTGGATGGAGAAGCGTCAGAAATTCGCTCCGACGACTTCCGCCCTGGCGATCTACGAGGTCCATCCGGGTTCCTGGATGAAGCATCCGTATACAGAGGAGAACCCGGAGGGATTCTACAATTACAGACTGTTCGCGAAGCGGCTGACCGAGTACGTGCTTGATATGGGCTACACGCACGTTGAACTGATGGGCATCGCGGAGCATCCGCTGGACGCTTCCTGGGGCTATCAGGTCACGGGCTATTATGCTCCGACATCCCGCTACGGCGAGCCGAAGGATTTTAAATATCTCGTCAATTACCTGCATTCCCACGGCATCGGCGTCATACTGGACTGGGTTCCGGCCCATTTCCCGAAGGATGAACAGGGCCTGGCGAACTTTGACGGCGAAGCGGTTTATGAGCACGCGGATCCGCGCCAGGGCGAGCATCCGGATTGGGGGACGAAAATCTTCAATTACGGCCGCCCGCAGGTCAAGAACTTCCTGATCGGAAACGCGCTGTTCTGGGTGGAGGAGTATCACGTTGACGGTCTCCGCGTCGACGCGGTCGCCTCGATGCTATATCTGGATTACGGCCGGAGGGACGGCGAGTGGATTCCGAATAAGTACGGCGGAAACGAGAACCTGGAGGCGATCGAATTCTTCAAGCATCTGAACACGCTTGTCACCGGAAAGGACAAGGGCGTCATGATGATCGCGGAGGAGTCGACGGCGTGGCCGCATGTTACGGGCGACGTTGAGAAGGAAAACGGGCTCGGCTTCACCTTTAAATGGAATATGGGCTGGATGCACGATTTCCTCGATTACATGAAGCTGGATCCGTATTTCCGCAAGGGTGCGCACAACAAGATGACGTTCGCGATGACCTACGCCTACAGCGAGAATTATATCCTCGTCCTGTCGCACGATGAGGTTGTCCATCTGAAGTGCTCGATGATCGAGAAGATGCCGGGCTACGAGGACGACAAGTTTGAGAATCTGAAGGCGGGATACGCGTTTATGTTCGGCCACCCGGGCAAGAAGCTCCTGTTTATGGGACAGGATTTCGGGCAGCACAGGGAATGGAGCGAGGAGCGGGAACTCGACTGGTTCCTTCTTCAGGATAAGAGGAACGAGCATCTGCAGACGTTTGTGCGTGATCTTCTTACCATCTACAACACGTATCCGGCTCTGTACGCGAACGATTCCGGCTTCGAGGGATTCCAGTGGATCAACGCGAACGACGCGGAACGCAGCATTTTCAGCTTTATCCGCTGGTCGCCGGATCAGAAGAACAACCTGATCTTCATCTGCAACTTCACGCCGATGGAGCGCGCGGATTATTGCGTCGGCGTTCCGCGCTCCGGCGTCTACGAGCTGATCCTTGACAGCCGTGATGAGAAGTACGGGTGGGACCGGAAAATGCCGAAGAAGCATAAAGCGTGGAAGGGAGAGTGCGACGGACAGCCGTACTACATCCCGTACGATCTGCCGCCGTACGGAGTGGCGGTGTTCCGGTTCTGATGGGGCTTTGCGTGATTCCGTTTTCGGAAGGCTTCGCGTGTTCCGTTTTCGGAAGGCTCCGCGTGTTCCGTTTTCGGGTCGCTCCCGCTTCGTGCATCCTCGTCGCGTTACTAAGCTCGCCGCAGAAGCGGCTCGCTAAGTAACGACGGGATGCAATACCCGAAAACGGAATCACGCGTCGCCGGCATGCGGCTGCACGGAAAGAAGAGGTGCGCGGTCCGGGAAGCGGTTATCCGAAAAGGAACGCGGCACAGTCCGGGAAGCGGTTATCCGAAAAGGAACGCGGCACGGTCAGGAAAGCGGTTATCCGAAAAGGAACGCGGTGCGGTCCGGGAAGAAGTCCGGCAGACGGCGATCCGATTCACAGTACGGCAGTTACACCGGGGTTTGACAGAACATTGACCAGAAATGAATTAAGAATGAAACTACTTGACTCCTATTTTGAGGAGGAATGGGAGATGCTGCGTCGGAATCAGTTTCCTTTTTTTGTCAGCGCATTTAACAAAGATACACTCCTTCGGCTTCGGGAAGAGATACCGGAACCGGATGCCGACATTCCGGAGGATGAAGTTTCGAGGATGAGGGAACAGCTGAAGGCTTTTCTGGTAAAGTATATGCCGGATCATCCGGATGCCCACCTTCCGATCATTTTGTCTTGTCTGGCGCTGGCATTCATTTTTTCTGAGCCCCTGCATGCAGCGTACCAGACCAGATGGATCAGGCGATGTCTGGGGGATAAAGAGGTGTACTGCTGCCCGGCCAGGGAGGAAGGAGCTGACAGCCTCTGCAGATACTGTATCTGCCGCGGAATTTCAGAATGAAATGCAGCGGCAGCAGCTCACAAAGTAACGGTAAATGCATCGTTGAAAAGCAGAAAAGCCATCCGGGAGGACAGGGGCCTTCCGGACGGCTTTTTTCAGAAGTGTGCATAGGATATCTGGTACTGTCCTGAATCATTAATGACACAGCGGACGGATTGATGGTAATCAGGAGCGGATTTTCCGACGGGGGATAAACTGTCGGTGAAAAATACCGGACAGTGTTCGCTCTCAAGCATATGAATGACATTTGGATCCGGACAGTTATCGTGTCGATCATCTGAAACGGATATAACTGCGTCTGCCGGAGTGAGTCTTTTCAGGAGCGATTCGGTCATGGAATCGGAGTGACCGTGATGGGGAAGTTTCACCAGGTCACACGGGTGCGGCGAACATTTCTCCCAGCAGGCCGCAGTCGTGTCTCCGGGCAGTTCGACAGAAACTCCTTGATATTCTATGCGTATGCGGGAACTGGTATCATTAATAAAATGATCAAGCACTTTCAATTCACCGGCATTTTCTCTGCGTTTAATAAATTCATCACAGATTTTTGCCTGACGCATCAAATACTCCTGCTTCCCGCCGAATAAAAAAATTTTCATATTGTGATGCTGCAGAACGGTTTTCCGGGCAATCAGATTGATTTCAGTCCCCTGTTCTTTCATTCGTTTGAGTGAAGCTGTAAATATCTGTAAGGACTGAATCAGGCAACTGGTCCCGGGATCGAAGGAACCGTCGTCAATTGTCGGGGCTCGTTCCTGAAAACCGGAGGGACAAACCGACGGAAGATAATTTCCGATGAATCGCCGGATGCGTGTATGTTTCAGGATCGTTTCGAGACCGCCGGTGTGGTCAAGGTGCAGGTGCGTTAGAACGAGCAGATCAAGAGAACGGATTTTTTCGTGCGCCAGAAAATCAGCAGCGGATATCCGCCTGCTGCGGGACGAAGGTTCCCCGAGACTGCAGTCGCCGCAGTCAATCAGCATCGTAAAACCGCTTTCCCGAACCAATATTGCATCACCATAGCCAACATTGATAAAATCAAGAGTCAGCATGAACGCCTCCATCTCTCAGAATATGTACTTTTCGGGTGTCGAGGGAAAGATTTACAGAACCGCTTCGCGCCCCGTTCATGTCGATGTCATTATCATCGATAATAAATTCGTCATTTCCGACCTGAATCCAGTATCGGATCATTCGCCCGAGAAAACTGTAGGATTTGATCGTGCCTCTGATACAGGACTGATCTGGGAGCTCTTCGTCTTTCCTTGCGATCCGTATACATTCCGGACGTACGACGAGTGTGATGGTTTCGTTTACTGCAGCCGGAACGTCTGAATAGATTGTCAGGATTCTTGCGCCGTGTCTGACGCGAAGGATATGCTCTTCGCGGCTGACAACCGTCGCTGTAAGAAAATTGACCGTTCCGACAAAGTCGGCAACAAACCGGTTGACCGGACGGAAATATATTTCCCACGGAGTGCCGATCTGCTCTATTTTTCCGTGCTGCATCACGGCGATGATATCAGACATGGACAGAGCCTCGTCCTGGTCGTGAGTCACATACATTGCGGTGATGCCGAACCGTTGCTGCAGCTGACGCAGTTCCGTGCGGACTTCAACGCGCAGTTTTGCATCAAGATTCGACAGAGGTTCATCGAGCAGCAGAACCTCCTGATCCATGACAAGCGCCCGCGCAAAAGCAACACGCTGCTGCTGACCGCCGGACATCTGGCGGGGAAACCGGTCTTCAAGTCCTTCCAGATTGAACATTTTCAGCATCTGCCGGACTTTCTGATCGATGTCGCTTTTCGGCATTTTCTTTAATCGCAGGCCATATGAAATATTTTCATAGACGGTCATGTGAGGGAACAACGCATATTCCTGGAACACAAGAGGGGTATTTCGCTTATACGGAGGAAGGCCGTTCATGCGATTTCCGTTTACAAAGACGTCTCCCTCATCCGGTTCGGAAAAACCGGCCAGCTGACGCATTAAAGTGGTCTTTCCGCAGCCGGAAGGTCCCAGGAGTGTTACAAAGTTACCTTTCGGTATCCCGAGTGAAATATGATCAAGGGCTGTGAAATCACCAAATTTTTTAACAACATTTCTGAATTCGATAAAATATTTCATGCTGGTCTCCTTACAGTTTTAATTCGATCCCCTGCTTTTTCAGGATGCTTTGGGTTATACGAAGCACAGTAAATGCAATCGCGATCAAGATTGTGGTGAAAGCAGCTGCTTCTCCCCATTGGCCGCTCTGAACAAGAACCATTACCGAAATCGTTCCGACGGTTGTGGCAGGCGAGTAGAGGAAAATAACGACACTCAGGCAGGTAACCGAACGGAGGAACGAGAGTACGAAGCTTGACAGAAACGGAGCCTTCAGAAGAGGGATAATAACATCTTTGAAGGATCGGAAACTGTTCGCGCCCAGATTCAGTGCGGCGTCTTCAACGGAGCTGCCGATCTGCTGAAGACCGGCTGTTGCGGAATTGTAGCAGGTCGGAATGTTCCAGAACATCAGTGCCAGAATCATGATGGCCGCGGTTCCGGTGAGCTCAAGCGGCTGAGAATTAAAAGCCATAACGTATCCGATGCCAAGAAACATACCGGGAATCGCGCCCGGAAGGATCGCGAAAAAATCGAGAAGTTTATTCACCCCGACCTGTTTCTTCTGAACAATATAGGCCAGAATCATCGATAGAAGAGATGCCCCGAGGGAGGCGATCAGTCCATATACAATCGAATTGCGGATCTGATTTCCTTTCAGAAAGACGTACTGGATATTTTTCAGCGTGAGGGACCAGTCGTATCCCCATGCCTTTGTGAAAGCACCGTAAACAAGTGTACCGTACACAAGCAGGATGAAGCAGGTAAAGAACATGGTAATGCCGAACAGAAGCCATTTTACGAATTTTGGGATCGGGTAAGGTTCGAGGGAAGTTTCTTTCCCGGTAACGGTCACATAGGAACGTTTTCCGACCCAGAAGTTTTTTACGAGAAAGAGAACAAGCGCAGGAATCAGCAGAGCGACCGCAAGAACGGAAGCCGTATTCATATCATACCAGCCGGAAATCTGCATATAGGCTTCCGTCGGAAGCAGCGCCATGTCGCCGCCTATCATCATCGGGTTTCCGAAATCGGTCAGAACGCTTATGGCGGCGACCAGCGCGCCTCCGGCAACACCCGGCCGGCAGAGGGGCCAGAATACGTTGCGGAATACCTGCCATCTCGTAGCGCCCATATTATATGCGGCATATTCAAGGTTGGTTGAAATTGCCTGCATCACACCGTTTATTACGGAATAGGCGTATGGGAAGAAGGTAATCGTCTGGACGATCCATAATCCCGTGCGGCCGTAAATGTCGATGTGAATTCCGAGAAGCTGCTTCGTGATAATTCCCTGAACGCCGAAAAGCAGAATGTAACTCAATGCCACAATGAAAGGCGGGGATACGATCGGAAGCAGAGCAGCAAAGCGGAACAGGCCTTTGCAGGGGACATCCAGACGGTTGTTTACATAAGCAAAAAGAAACGCAAGTGCCGTACAGGAAAGGGTTGAGATCAGCGTCATAAAAAGCGAGTTCTGTAAAGCATGAAACCACCTTGCGTTTTTAAAAAGTCTGGCGTAATCAGCCAGGGACGGAAAAAAGATTACCTTTATTACGGGGTATACAACGAACAGACAGATAAATGCGATGATCGCGAGAATAACAATCAGAAGAAGCGGTTCGTTCTTTAACCGTTTCATCTCCTTAATGGATTCTTTTGCGGAAGCGTTTTGTGCCATGTGGAGATTCTCCTTTCGGATGAGGAGGCAAGGGCGTCTGCCATTACGACAGACGCCCTGTGCTGTCTGGGTGCAGCCGGCCTCAGGTACGTTTCGACATAATTTCGTCGTCAAATTTCTTCAGTACCTCTTCTTTCATATCGGCAGCCTTTGTCCGGTCGTAATTTACGAGATCCACCTCGTCCAGAGAAGGAAGACCTTCCGGTGCCGCTACATCAGAACGTACCGGGTAACGATAAGAGGTTGATACGCTCAGCTCCTGCGCATCTTTTGTCAGAAGCCAGTCCATAAAGATTTTCGCGTTGTCGGTGTTCGGCCCGCCTTTTATGATCGCGGCGCCGCCGATCTCGTAGGCAGTCTGCTTCGGGATGATTATTTTCAGCGGATATCCCTGCTGCTGGGTTTTATAACTGTCATGGGCCCATGCGATCGAAGCGATGAACTCGCCGGTGGCCACCGGGCTGATGACGTCTCCTGCGCCCTTGTAGTAATGGTGTACATTCTTATCAAGATTCTTCAGGTATTCCCAGCCCTTCTCATCTCCGAGACGGAACAGCTGACATGCCGTGGCGATGTAAGCGCCGCCGGCTGTTGTCGGGTTGGACCATACGAAAACATCTTTATAATTCGGATCGAGAAGGTCATCCCATGTTTCCGGATAAGATACGCCTTTCGTTGCCAGCTCATTTTCAAAACGGTCTTCATTTACGATGATGCTGAGAAGACCCATGTACCATCCCTGCCAGTAATGATTTTCATCATTGAACTTCGGATCGAGATTATCATTATTGGGAGAATCGTATTGCTCGAACGCGCCGGCGTCAGCAAGGGATCCGTACAGATCGACCGAACCGCCGACAAGGAAATCGGCCTTCGGGTTGCTCATTTCGGCCTGAACCCGTGCGACCGCATCGCCGCCGCCCAGTGAGATGTACTGAATGTCGATGCCGGTGTCTTTTTTGAATTGATCCGCCAGGGCGATGGTGTTGTCCTCATTCAGGGCGGAATATACGATCAGTTTTCCGCTTCCTTTTTTCACCGTATCGGAAGTACCTGATTCTGCAGAAGAATCCGCCGTAACGGTTGAGGCTGAAGCAGAGGATCCGGCTGTGTCAGTTTTTGATCCGGCGGATGAATGACTGCCGCTGGCTGCGGACGAACCTCCGCAGGCGGCGAGCGATACTGCTGACAGGAGTGCGATCGCTGCGCAAATCTTCTTTTTCATGTGATTTTCCTCCTTATGAATGGTGGTCGGATAAATGAAACGTTTAGTGTAGTATTACGATATATCAAAAATTGAAACGTGTCAATTTAATATTTGAACAAATTACCTATTTAGTATTTGTAAAAAATGTGTTATTTATATAATGTGCACAACATAAAATGATCAGGTATATTCTGGGCATAATAATAAAACTTAGAAAGCAATTTACTGGGAGGAATACCGGGTGGCAACGATTCATGATATAGCGAGAGAAGCCGGGGCGTCGCAGGGAACTGTTTCCAACGTGATAAATGGAAGAGGAAATGTCAGCGCTGAAAAAATGCGTCTTGTATGGGCCGCGATCGATAAGCTCGGGTATAAGGTGAACGAGAAGGCACAGAGTCTCCGCGGAGGGGTGAACAGGACGATTGCAGTTCTGCTGCCGGGTATCGAGGATAAGCGCTGGGCGGAAATGTATGAGGTGTTTCAGAGCGAGTTTGATCAGAAGGGGTATTCGGTTCAGCTGTATTCAACGAGATTTATGGAGAATACGGAGAAAGAACTTCTCGAGAGAGCATCTGCGGGCAGAGTCAGCGCGTTGATTACAAGTTCCTGCATCGATCACGCGGTGGAATATTACCGAAGGGAAGCGTATGATATTCCGATGGTTTTTCTTCAGAGCAGCGGACCGCATTATGAGGATACAATGTACGCCTGGTTTGATCCGGTAAAGGCAGGAAGAGATATTGCCTTTGATTTACAGTGCAGGGGGGCGGAGCGCATCTGCATTTTTATGGGTCCCAGACATCTGACGGATGAAACGCTTTTTTTGGGCGGATTCCGTTCAATCACAGAAGAAAATCTGACCGTTGTTGACTGTCCGGATCACCAGGTTAAGCTGCGTGCGTTCGAAATTTTTCGGGATGAAGAGCCGTTTGACGCGATCGTCTGCACAGATCACAGCAGGGAGGAGGCGGTCCGGTACGCGCAGCAGTACGCTTCGTCCGGTGCGATACCGTATATTACCACCGTATCCGTAAGATCCGCTATGATTAATCCTTCAGACTCAATTTATGAGCTGGATTATAAAAAGCTGGCGCACCGGGTCGTGAAGGCACTCTACAGCCGGCTGGAAGAAGGAAGCAGACTGCCGCTTACCATGAAGGTTGATAACAACGGATTCCGGGATCCGGTCTGCTCCGCGTCCGGGGAAAAGCATCGGTTGAAAATGCTCACAATCGCATCTCCATCGACGACGGCGCTCCGGATGTTAATTCCTCATTTGAAGAAAAGCACGGGAATTGATCTGGAACTGACGGCTCTTCCCACGCTTGGCCATGAATACGATCAGATTCAGCGGGAGGGCTGCAGTCAGTACGACATGGTCCGGATTGATGTGGCATGGATGGATGAACTCGCCGCAAAAATTTTTCAGCCGCTGTCTGGAGACGTATCCGGATGGAACCGCCTGCTGCAGAAAACAATCCCGGAGCTGGGCAATCAATATACATCACTCGGCCCGGTGAAATGGTGCCTTCCGTATGATCCCAGCACCCAGCTCTTGTTTTACAGACGGAATTATTTTGAAAACCCGACCTGTAAGAGAATGTATTTTGAGAAATACCGGGAGGAATTGAAGGTCCCGGAAAGCTTTGATGAATACAACCGGGTGGCGGGATTTTTTACGAGAAGTCTTAATGCCGCATCGCCCACACGGTACGGAACGACGCTTGGTATCGGCAGCGTCGTAGTCAATCCCAGCGAGTTTATTCCCCGTCTGTTTGAGCAGGGAGGTGATCTCCTGGACGCGGCGGGGCGTGTTTCCGTGTTTACTCCGGAGGCACATCGGGCGCTCGGTAATTTTACCGAGACGTACCATTATGCGGATCAGAAGGTTTATGACAGCTGGGATCATGTGCTGGAGGGGTTCGCGGACGGATCTGCGGCGATGGCCATGGTTTTTATTAATTATGCTTCTCAGATCCTTACATCCAAAATGTCAGGCATCGCAGGAACCCTCGGATTCGCTCCGGTGCCCGGCGGAAAACCGTTGCTGGGAGGCGGAGTGCTGGGAATCACAAAGGAGTGCAGCTGTCCGGAAGCGGTTTATACGTTTGTCTCGTGGCTGTATTCCGACTGGATCGCCCCGGTTTTTACCATGCTTGGCGGCCTTTCGCCGTGCATATCAGCTTATACGAATCGTGATATTAACGAGATGTATCCATGGCTTTCGTCTGCCAGAAGAAGCTTTCCGAAGGCGAAAAAGAGAAGATCCAGTGAATATTACTCAAACTTCAGCGAATTGAGGCTGGAAGATCTCCTGTCAAAACAGATTAAAAAAGCGGTTGTGGACGGGGCGGATATTGATGATGCGCTTAAAATGGCACAGCGCCAGTGCGATCAGTATTTTATCCGGGCGAAAACATGACGGGATCATTCATCATCGGTTGATCCCCGCCAGATCTTTGATGACTTCGCCGGCGATGATCAGTCCCGCGACGGACGGAACGAAGGCGGCGGATCCCGGAGTGCGCGCCTTTTTCACGGGCGGTTCGGTGGAATAGACGACCTTGAGGCGGTCGATCCCGCGTTTTTTCAGCTCGCGTCGCATCACCTTCGCGAGAGGGCAGACGGAAGTTTTGTAAATATCCGCCACCTGGAATTTTGTCGGGTCAAGCTTGTTGCCGGCTCCCATGCTGCTGATGATGGGGACGCCGGCTTTTTTTGCGTCCATGACCAGCTGGATTTTCGCCGTGACGGTGTCGACTGCGTCGACGATGTAGTCGTATGACGCAAAATCGAACTGATTGCTCGTCTCCGGCAGGTAGAAGCAGTTGTGGACGGTGACGGAAACGTCCGGGTTTATGTCGAGAATCCGTTCACGCATCACTTCCGTCTTGTATTTTCCGACGGTCGAGTGGAGCGCGATGATCTGGCGGTTAAGATTGGTCAGGTCGACCCGGTCGCTGTCGACAAGATCGATGGCCCCGACGCCGCTTCTTGCCAGCGCTTCGATGACAAAGCCGCCGACGCCGCCGACGCCGAAGACGGCGACGCGTGACCGGGAAAGCGTACGCACCGCATCGTCGCCGATCAGAAGTCCGATTCGTTCAAATTGATTCTCCATAAGCACCTCGTTTTGCCTGCCGTATTCCTTCCGGCCTCTTCCGGATCCCGTTTCGTTTCTGCCGGATCATTTGCATCGCTATCATACCACACCGGATGCGATGAGCAAATTATTTTCTGATTTCCGGAAAAAACGGCCGGCGGGAAAATAAAAAATGAAATAATTGTAACTGATTTGCAAAAAAACGACAATATACCCATATCCAATTGTAATGGTGCAGAAAACGATGTAAAATATAAGATAAAATTGGCATGAGTTTTTGAACTGTTTAGAAGATATGTACGATGCGGTGCGGATGCGAAAATGGTGTGACGATTTTCAGCCGCTGCGTTCGTGCATAGCTGATCGAAGGGGTGGTGAGATGATTAAAGATACCATCTCCGCGGTGAAGGAGGCGGAGAAGCAGGCGGCGCAGACGGTTTCGGATGCCTGGACAAAATCGGAGGAGCTTTACCGGAAGTCTCAGAAGGATGCTGCGGATATCCGCGAACAGGGCAGACAGGACGCGCACAGGGTACTTGCGGACGCCCATGAAGCCGCCGTGGAAAAGGGCCGGGCGGATCTGGCGGACGCGGAGAAAAAGGCGGAGGAAGAGGCTTCGGAGCTGAAGAAACAGGCGGCTCCCGGAACCGGAAAGGCAGTGGACGCCGTTGTTGCGGCGCTGCTTGAGTGAGGTAAAGAGCAATGGCAATCGTTGAAATGCAAAAGCTCAGTATTTGCGCGGATAAGAAGAGGCGCAAGGCGCTGCTCGAGACGCTGCAGTCGCTGGGTGTCATGCAGATCGAGAACGATTCGATTGACGACCCGCAGCTGCAGAAAATGGATACGGAATCGGCCATCTCAACATTCGGGAAGAACGCGGATACGCTGGATCAGGCGATCTCGCTGCTGACGAGCTACGCGCCGTCGACGAAGAGCGGCGGGCTTTTCCAGGAGAAGATGCTGGTTTCCAGAGAGCAGTTTGAAAACACAGTGGAAAGCCAGAAGAATTACATGCGGTTCGCAAATCAGATTCTTCAGGATCAGAAGGAGATGGATGAAGCCCGGGGGACCATCGAGAAGGACCGCAACCGCATTCTGGCGCTGCAGCCGTGGATGAAGATGGATGTTCCGCTGAACACGCCGGGGACGCAGACGACGGAGATGCTCGTCGGGACGGTGCCGGGCGAGACGGACGCAGCCGGACTTTACGCCGCGGCGTCGAAGGGCATGGAGGATCCGGCGCCCGTGGATGTTACGGTGCTGGACTGTGACGCGGGTCTTACCTATCTCGCGGTTCTCTGCCTGAGAAGGGACGCGGAACAGGTCGGAAACAATCTGCGCGACATCGGGTTTGCCCGGCCGCAGCAGATGGAAAGCGGCCTTCCCTCCGCCACCGCGGAGGCGCTCGAACAGGATATCCGCGCGAAAGAGAAGCGGATTGAGGAGCTGAAAAAGGATATTTCAGGGTTCGCCCGCGAAGCGGAGGAGTTCCGGATCGCTTCGGACTACTACCGGACGAGGGCGGAGAAATACCGGCTGCTCGGCACAATCCCGCAGAGCGAGAACATGTTTTTCCTGGAGGGCTGGGTTCCGAAATCGCAGGCCGGTCCGGTCAAGAACATGCTCGAGCTGAAATTCGACGCGCTCGTTGAGATGGAAAAAACGGAGCCGGATGATTTTGAACCGACGCTCCTGAAGAACAATTCCTTCTCCGAGTCGGCCGAGGGCGTCCTTGAGTCATACGGACTGCCGCAGCATCACCGCGTGGATCCGACGTTCGTCATGTCGCTGTTCTACGTGTTCTTCTTCGGAATGATGCTCTCCGACGCGGGGTACGGCATCGTCATGTCGATCGCGTGCGCGGTTCTTCTGCTGAAGAAAAAGAGGCTGGAGAAGGGCCTGCGGAAGATGCTGAAGCTTTTCTTCTGGTGCGGGCTGTCGACGACGTTCTGGGGATTCATGTACGGCGGATTTTTCGGAGACGCGATCGACGTGATCGCAAAGACGTTTTTCGGGTACACGGGCGGAACGATCCTGAAACCGCTCTGGTTCGCGCCGCTGGACAATCCGATGCAGCTTCTGGTGTGGTGTCTGCTGTTCGGACTGATCCATCTCTTCACCGGTCTCGGAATGAAGGGGTATGAGATGCTGAAAGACCACGATCCGGTCGGCTTTCTTGGCGATGTCGTCTCGTGGTATCTGTTCGTCGGAGGACTTGTTCTTCTGCTGGTTCCGTCCGATATTTTCGCGTCCATCGCGGGGCAGAAAATTACATTTCCCGCCTGGGCCCATCAGCTGTCGGTAATGATTACGCTCATCGGAGTCGCGATGATCATCCTGATGAGCGGACGGGATCATAAAAACTGGGCGGTCCGCATCGCCCTCGGCGCGTACGACGTATACGGCGTCACCGGGTGGCTCTCGGATCTGCTCTCGTATTCAAGACTCCTGGCGCTGGGTCTGGCGACCGGCGTAATCGCGAACGTCGTCAATATGATGGCTTCGATGGTAGGGGGAGGGCCTGTCGGGATTATCCCGTTTATCCTGGTGTTCCTGCTCGGGCACACGATGAACATCGCGATCAATGCCCTCGGAGCATATGTACATACAAACCGTCTGCAGTACGTGGAGTTCTTCGGAAAGTTCTACGACGCGGGCGGAAGAGCTTTTCAACCGTTTCGTGCAATTAACAAGTATATCCAGATCAAGGAGGAGAAGGAATCATGAGTATTGGTATGGTTTATGCACTGCTGGGCGCCGCGCTTTCAACCATTCTTGCGGGAATCGGATCCGCATTCGGTGTCCGGGCCGCGGGTCAGGCCGCTGCGGGAGTTACCGCTGAAAATCCGGAGATGTTCGCGAAGGTGCTGGTTCTCCAGCTGCTTCCCGGTACGCAGGGTATTTACGGCCTGCTGGTTACGTTTATCGCGCTTTCCCGCATCGGAGTTCTCGGCGGAAATGCGGTGACGGATACGAACACCGGTCTGCTGTATCTGATCGCGTGCCTTCCGGTCGCGGTTGTCGGACTGATTTCCGCGATTTATCAGGGCAAGACGGCGATCGCCTCCATCAACCTCGTAGCGAAGAAGCCGGATCAGTTCGGCAAGGCGATGCTGTTCCCGGCGATGGTCGAGACATACGCGATTCTGGCGCTCCTTGTCTCCATTCTCGCAGTCACAAACATCGGTTGATCAGCATGAAGGAGTGAATAATGGCCGGAGTAGATACAATTATTCAGCAGATCCGGGATGACGCGGACGCGAAGGCGGGAGAAATCATCGCCGATGCGGAGAAAAAGGCGGAGGCCGCAGTGGAGGCCGCCCGGCACGACGCGGAGGAGTCCGTGAAAGCTGCGGGAGTCCGGGCCGGAAAAGAGAGCCGGGATTACGAGGCGCGCATTCACTCGCAGATCGGCATGCAGAGACGCCAGGTGCTTCTGCTCGCGCGGCAGGAGGTCATCGCGGACGTGATAAAAAGAGCGTACGCGCAGATCCGCGCGATGGAGCCGGAGCAGTATTTCGGAATGCTGGAAAAACAGATTGAAAAAAACGCACACGCCGGAGTCGGTGAGATTCTTCTCGGTGAGGAGGATCTGAAGCGCATGCCGGCGGATTTTGAGAAGCGGGCGGACGCCGCCGCGAAAAAGAACGGCGGAAGCCTGAGACTTTCGAAGAATGCGGCCGCGATCAGTGACGGATTTCTGCTGCGCTACAGCGATGAGCAGGGCGACGGCGGCATTGATGAAAACTGCACGCTGGAAGCCATCCTGGATGAAAAAAAGGAAGAACTGACGGATCTGGTTCACCGGATCCTGTGGGAATAAGCGGAGAGGCGCCATGAATAATCTGGATTATATTTATGCGGTCTCGAGAATCCGCGTAAAAGAACAATCGCTCCTTACAGACAGCGATATCAGCGCCATGATCCCGATGAAGACCGAAGATGAGGTGCTCGATTATCTGCAGTCGAAGGGCTGGGGGACGGATGCGGAAAACAGCGCGTCCGCGGTTCTGGCCGCGGAGGAGAGACGAACGCTTGAGGCGATGGAGGATCTCGGTCTGGATGAGGAGACGATGAATATTCTCTCTTATCCGAAGCTGTTTCACAATCTGAAGACCGGGATTCAGGAGGTCACGACCGCCGAGTCGCCCGGAAGAGCGTACTACGATCTGCCCGGCTTCGGAAAGGCGGAGGTGCGGAATATTCTGGAGCGGAATGCCTTTGACGAACTGCCGGAAGCGCTGCGGACTGTGGCGCCTTCGGCGCTGGAGATCATGCTGAAGACGAGGGACGGGCAGATGTGCGACACGATCGTCGACAAAGCCTGCCTGGAGGCGATGTCCGCCGCGGCGAAGCATTCGAAAAACCGGCTGCTGCAGCAGTATCTGGAGCTGACGGTTGCGCTGACGGATATCCGCATCGCGGTCCGCGCGTCCCGTATGGGAAAATCTGAGGACTATCTCAAAAGAGCGCTGGCGGATACCGCGCTTCTCGACGTGAACGGGCTGATTCTTTCGGCCTCCGAAGCCGTAGGAAAGTTGGAGGAAGCGAAGGATGCGGATCAGGAAAACCCGCTGTACCGCTATCTGGAACGTGCGGGATTTTCCGCCGCGGTCGAAGCGCTGAAAGTTTCCCCCGCCGCATTTGAGCGCTGGTGCGACAACGAGCTGATCGATCTGATCCGCCCGATGCGGACGGTCAACGAGTCGGTCGGACCGGTTCTCGCGTATTATCTCGCGCGGGAAAATGAAATTAAAACCGTCCGGATCATCCTGACGGCAAAGGCGAATGATTTCCCGGACGAGGTCATCGAAGAAAGGGTAAGGAAGATGTATGTATAAAATCGCAGTCATGGGAGATTATGACAGCATTTACGGCTTCGCCACGCTGGGACTGACGATTTTTGCCACGGACCGGAAAAATGACGATGAAATTCTCCGGATGATCCGCCGGGCGGCGGATTCCGGATTCGGGATCATCTATATGACAGAGGCGCTGCTGGGCCGGCTCGGAAGCGGGCTCGACCGTTACCGCGAAGGCGTCACGCCGGCGATCGTCGCGATCCCCGGCGTAACAGGCAACACCGGAATCGGCGTCAGACAGGTTCGGAAGTCCGTGGAACAGGCGGTGGGAAGCGATATCCTGTTTTCAGATCAGGAGAAAGAAAAGGAGCAGAACTCATGAGCAGTACCGGAACGATAAAGAAGGTCGCCGGCCCTCTCGTCATTGCGGAGGGCATGCGCGACGCGAATATGTATGATGTCGTCCGTGTCTCGGACGAGCGTCTGATCGGCGAGATCATTGAGATGCACGGAGACCGGGCTTCGATTCAGGTCTACGAGGAGACGCAGGGACTCGGGCCCGGCGAGCCGGTTGAATCGACGGATGCGCCGCTTTCAGTGGAGCTGGGGCCAGGGCTGATCGGGTCCATATACGACGGAATTCAGCGTCCGCTGAACAAGATCCGGGAGGTGACGGGGAGCAACCTGCTCGCGCGGGGCGTCGAGGTTCCCTCGCTGGACCGTGAGAAAAAATGGGAGTTCGTCGCGACGGCGAAGGCCGGCGACGAGGTCGAGGCGGGCGATGTGATCGGAACCGTGCAGGAGACGACGCTCGTCACGCAGAAGATCATGGTGCCGTACGGGATGAAGGGAACGATCGGTTCCATCGCATCCGGCACGTATACAATCGAGGATACGGTCGCGACGCTCATGACGGATGACGGCGAGAAAAAGCTGACGCTGATGCAGAAATGGCCGGTCCGCCGCGGCCGCCCGTATCAGAAAAAGCTTCCGCCGGAGCAGCCGCTCGTGACGGGACAGCGTGTCATCGACGCGTT
>ONLT01000005.1 GCA_900318755.1 uncultured Eubacteriales bacterium | reverse complement strand
TATTGCCTACCGCTTTTGAGACGCCCTTTCCGCCGAACTTTCCCGGGTCTTTGTCCCGCAGCTCGAGCGCTTCGAACTCGCCGGTGGAAGCGCCGGACGGGGACGCGCCGCGTCCGACGGTCCCGTCCGCAAGAACAACCTCCGCTTCGACGGTCGGATTGCCCCTGGAATCGATGATCTCTCTTCCGTGTACTGTTTCAATTTTTAAATATTCCTTCATCAGAATCCCCTCCGTTTCCTTCGGATCAGGCTTCCTCAATCGCTCCGACCGGGCAGCCTTCCTTCGCCTCGGCGGCTTTTTCAAGCAGCTCCTCCGCGACGTCCTCATCCTTCGCCACCGCCGTACCTTCGTCGCTCATCGAAAAAATCTCCGGGCATGTGCCCTCGCAAAGACCGCAGCCGATGCAGGTATCATTTACAACATAACGCATAATCATTTCCTCCTCTGTAATTAAATCATCAGTGACCATACAAACCCGACATACCGACAGGTGCTGCCTGTTACGCCTGCTTTTCAAGAAAATGCTCTCTGGCGAACTCCATATCCTGCACAAGCTCAACGGTTCCGAGATATTTGCCGGCGCCGTCCCGGACCGCCATATATTTGACGAGCATCGTGCGGCCGCCCTTCTCCATCCAGACCGGAACCGCATCGCGGCGGTTGTTTCTGAAGTCGTCAATAATCTGCCGTACCATCGGCTCGATCTTCGGCGGATGGCAGGAAAATACCTCCCGGTCAATCGCCGCGGCCGGACGCTTGAACACCTTCGGACCCTCGTTGAAGAACCGGTTGATGTTGCCGGCATCGACGAAACTGATCTCCATCGGGATCGTATTCAGCAGCGCGGTGAGCTGCTCCACGGTGAGATGTCCGCCCGGCATCACGACCTCATCGTCAGAAACGGCGCCCTGCAGCACCGGCTGCTTCTCCGCATCCTCCCACGTCTCCGGCTCAACGCCGAAGCAGACCGCATAGTCTTTGGCGTCACGGTAGATTCCCTGCCAGTCCTCTTCCGTGAAATTCACCGCGCAGATCGGAAACAGAATATTCTGCTCTTTGTAAACCATTTCCTCCGCGCGCGTGAGCGCCGCGTCCAGACGGCTGTTCCATTTTTCATCGTGCACGCTCTCCTTCGCAAGGGCTCCGAGTTCATCGCGGATCTCATCGTCCACGGTCCACATCACCTCCGCCGGACCGGTCACACCGTACCGGACCTTCAGCAGCGGATAAAGCAGATCGCCTTTCTTCGCATAATGAACCGTCAGTTCCCGTATCGCCGGAAGCAGCGACTCGTCCCGCGTTTTCCGGAATTTCGCGAGCAGATCGGCGAACGCTTCATTTTCCTTTACAAGCGTGCCGAGCGGATGGCCTTTAACCGCAGCCAGGCGGGCTGCCCGGACGTTTTTATCTGTGTAATCCTTCCCGGCCGAAGGAGCCTGCGCCGCTTTTTCCTGCTCCCTGATTCCTGTTTCCTTCAGGGCCTTCTGCCGTTCAAGCGACGCCTCGACTTCCTTCTCCGCGTTGGCGATCTTTTCCTCCCGGGTCGCCCCGTGGAACAGCGCGGAATGGACATCGCACAGTCTCTGAACCTCAGAGAGCGGCGTCCCCTCCTGCAGCAGCTCCTGCTCCGCGCGCATAATCTCGGACGCCTCGACCTCGCCGAATTCACGGACAAAATCCGCCCGGACATCTTCCAGCTCTTCGCCATCTCCGAGCCTCTTCAGATACGCCTTGAGCTGCTCCGTGCGGCTGGCCGGCGCGCCGCCGCCCGCCGGCGTCTCTTTTTCAGATCCGCTGGCAGATGTCAGGTCCGGGATCTCGCCGGAGAGCTCAAAGCCCTGACGCACAAGCGTTGTCACAACATCCATCATCGGGATATTTTTCATCTTCGCGCCCCTCGGAATCGTCATAATCTTTCCGACCGAGAGCAGCATCGGTTTTTTCGTAACCTCCTTAAATCCGAGGCCCGCCATAATGTCGATCAGCTCCGGATATTCCTGCGTCAGCTCATACACCGTTTTATTTAAATCAAGTCTCTTTGCCATCGTGGTGATTCCTCTTTTCTTCTGTAAAAAGCCGTCCGGCTTTTTTCTGTATCCATCTTATGGACATAGAATATCACCCCGCAAAGAGTCCGTATGTTGCCGGGACCACAATATGAATTCGCTACAGATCCGCTCCGCCGCGGGCGCCTTCCGGATTATGGGCGGCATAGATTCTGATCAATCCCTTTTTCCGCATCCTTTCCGTTAATCAGTTTATCTGTTTAAGTAGACGAACTGATTGTAGCATAAAAAACCTCCTTTGCATGATCTGTAAAGAAAGTCGAGACGGATGCGTCATTCATCGAAGATCAAGCTCCGGCGGCTCGTCCAGATGCTCCGATACGTATTTTCCGTTTTTCTTCCGCTGGCGCACACACTCAGTCAGCAGATACTCAATCTGTCCGTTGACGGAACGGAAATCATCCTCAGCCCAGGCTGCGATCGCGTCATACAGTTTTTCGTTCAGCCTCAGCGGCACCTGTTTCTTCGCCATTTTAACCTCCCGGCGCACAGTTCCGCCGAAAACTTTCTCCCGGAAAGTTTTCGGCGGCATCGACTTCGCCTAGAAAAGTTCTCGTCAGTTCAAACTTCCTCACGGAAACTTCTCGTCAGTTCAAACTCCCCCACGGAAAGTTTTCGTCAGTACAAACTTCCCGAGTTGACGACCGGCTGCGCGTCATGGTTTCCGCAGAGGACGACCAGCAGATTCGAAACCATCGCCGCCTTGCGCTCCTCATCCAGATCGACCGTGCCGTTCTCCTTCAGACGCTCCAGCGCCATCTCAACCATGCCGACCGCGCCGTCAACAATCATTTTCCTCGCGTCGATCACCGCTGAAGCCTGCTGTCTCTGAAGCATCACCGCCGCGATTTCCGGCGCATAGGCGAGATAGGTAATTCTTGCCTCGACGATCTCAAGGCCGGCGTTTTCGACCTTCTCCTGAATCATCCGGCGGATTCGCTCCGCGACAACTGTCGTGGAGCCGCGCAGCGATCCGTCATCCGCCTTGCCGTCCCCTGTCGTATCGATGCCCGGCGCCACGTCGTAGGGATAAATCTTGACGATGTCGCGCACCGCGGAATCGCACTGCAGCGACAGATATTCCTTGTAATTGTCTACGTGAAACACCGCTTTTGCCGTATCCGTCACTCTCCAGATTACCGCAACGCCGATGTCAACCGGATTGCCCAGCACGTCGTTGACCTTCTGCCTCGCGTTGCTGAGCGTCATATCCTTGAGCGAGATCCGCCGGTTCACATTCTGAACCGCTCTGCTCTGCGGAACGGCGGACCTTCTCGCCGGCGTTTCCCCGTCGTCCACGTCGCCGCTCTGGCCCAGCCTCGTGCCGGCAGCCGGATTGACCGCAACGCAAAACGGATTAACGAAATAAAATCCCGCGCCCTTCAGCGTGCCGATGTAAGTGCCGAAAAGCGTGAGCACCAGCGCTTCCTGCGGCTTGAGCACCTTCAGCCCCAAAAGCGGGATCCAGCCGACGCAGCAAAGAAGAACGCCGCCCGCCAGAAGCGGCGCGTACGGATCATCCTCCGTGCCGACCGCCGCACTTTCCGCCATCATAAAAACAGCCACCGCAAGCACGGCGATCGTCAGGATCAGAACCGCCATCCCGTGCTTTTTGCCTGTCAGTACGCGCTCCTTCAGAGCATCCCGTTCAGAAATCCCTGTCTCGTTCATATCGTTCCCTTTCCGTCCCAGTGGGACATGCGAAAATGAGGATCCGTCAAAGGATCCGTCAGATAAACACTTTTATCTATCTGATATCATATTGATATCATTTTAATGTTTCTGTGTCAAGATTTTTTTCTGTACCGCGTCATTTCCTGATCCGCAAAGGAACGCAAAAACACCCGGGAATCACTTCCCGGATCCCCTCCAACTTCCGCTGATGTGTGTTCTCCCGCTTAACCTGAGCGACATATGAGAGAATCTGAAGTACAAGATCCGCGATAAATTCTCCTGTGACGCCTCCCGTGGAACGGCGGGTGTCAAGCAGAGGAAAATCCAGAACAACCAGATTGACCTTCCTGACTTTCGTGAGAAACCTCCACTGTTCCAGAATCTCATCGTAATTTCTCCCGAGCCGGTCGATCGACTTGATATACAGTTCGTCCTTTTCCTGCAGCCTGCTGATCATTTTTTTTGTCCCGGTCTCTCAAAATCTTTCCCGGACTGTCTGTCCGTGAAAATATACTTCTGCTCAATCCCGGCTTCTTTTAAAGCGGAAATCTGCCTCGCCAGATTCTGATCCTTGCTGGATACTCTCGCATATCCAAATCTTCGTATTTCTTTCACACTCAAAACTGTCTGACCTCCCTGAAATTTTCTGCAAAAAATACCGCAGAAACCCTGACTCAGGCATTTCTGCGGATCCATTCCCACGTATAAAGTTTTGTTTCAGACCATCCGGTTCGTCTCAGCCGGCAACTCCCAGGATGATCATCGGCAGCATCACAACCGCCCATCCGGCGACAAACCAGGCAAGATGTTTCACAAGCACGCAAAAAAACGGAAAGCGGAGATCATCGCCCTGCTTCCCGTGATGAGTTGAAGCCGTCTCTTCCGACTTCCAATATAGCATGTTAACCGTCTCCCCGCCACAGCGGATGTAAAATGCCGCCCCGTCCCGGCGGGCGTAAAATGCCGCCCCGTACCAGCGGGTGTTGCCCGGCGCGCAATCCGGCGCGCAATCAGAGATACCGGTAATGCAGCACCGCTCTGCGGATCAGGTCAAAGATCAGTCCGGATCCCAGCGAGAGGAGCGCAACCAGCAGCCCTCCGGCAAGAAGAATGTCGGACCGGAAAAGCCCAAGGCCCGTGAAAATAATTTCTCCCAGCCCTCCGGCGCCGATCATGGCTGCCAGCGTTGCGCTGGCTATGACTTCCACGAGACCGGTCCGGACACCGGCGAGAATCATGGGCAGCGCCTGCGGAACCCGCACATGCCAGAACTGTTCCCGCCCGGTCATGCCGATCCCCGCGGCGCATTCCAGCATAAATTCCGGAACGCCGGAAAATCCCACGATGGTATTTAGGAGGACCGGCGGAACCGCAAGAATGGTGAGCGCGGTCACCGCCGGACGCACGCCGGTTCCCATGACCGGAATCAGAAGGAACAGCAGCGCGAG